>CADCIX010000001.1 GCA_902801565.1 uncultured Veillonellaceae bacterium
CGCTCTAAAAAACAAGAAATTATTTTACCCGATTCCCCAAATAAATCAGGAGGGCATTCACTGGAACACCCTCCGGTTTTGGTGATTATCGTGCGCCTACCCTTGTTTTTTGCCTTGCGGCCCGTTTCCGTTCCTTTTCGGCCTGTTCCTGCTGGTAAGCGGCCTCTAATATTCTGTCCGCCTGTTCCGTGCCAATGGCCCGCCTGACCCGCTCATAGTCTCTGACCTTTCCCTTTAGGCTGTCTCGCTCGGCGCAGACCTCGTAAATCCTTTCTGACAAGGAACTGTTTTTGCTGACCTCCCGGCCATAGTCCGCTTGCAGCCGCTCAAATTTGGATTTGAGGTCGCAGTAGGCCCGGTAGACAGACCGCAGTACCTTGACGATCTTCGCCCATAAAGGCTTGGCCTTTTTCTCCCGGTAGGCCCTGGCCGATTCCAGCGGTCCCGCTTCTGGCAAGACCTGTTCCGGGTCGCCGGAAAATTCCTCCGCCAACTTCTCCATGCCTTTCAGCATGGGGGCCACATCGTTTAGTTTGGCCTTGGCCTGGGCCGCTTTCTTCTCAGCAGCTACCGCCTCCCTGTTCTTTCGGTCAACCTCGGCCTGGGCCAGCACAGCCGCCTCTTGAAGTTGTGCAAGCCGCTCCTGTTCACACTTCACCTTGAACTGCGTGACCGTCAGATGTTCCTCGGAACTGCCACGCTCCCCACGTTCCAAATCCGTGTAGCCAGCGGAGCGCATCTGCTGAAAGAAATCATCCTGCAAGACACTGTACGACTTTCTCAAAACAGGCTTGCCCTTTGCTGTTCGTAATGGCTCCCCGGTGGCCTCGTCTACTGCGGGCTGGGATGCCCACTTTTTGCTCATGCTGACCTGCATAACGGTTTCCTTGACCTTGCCCACCAGGGATTTGTCCTTGCACCGCTTTGTCCATCGTATCTCCTTCTCCACCACCGGGATATAGACCACATGGAGGTGGTAGTGGTACACGTCCTCCCCCAGCGCCTCGGACATGGCCCGGTTGCGCTCGTCGGCATGCATGACCGCCGACAAAATATACTGCTCTCCGCCTACGATTTTCATTGCGGCTTTGTAAGCGTCGGTGTAAAATTGTTTTGCGAAGTCATAGCCGCCATGATTGTAGAAGTAGGCGGAGTTGACATCAAAGACCAGCTCACCGTATCGAAATGCGTCCGCCTTAATGCCACGGGTGGAGATTACACCATTGGCCTCCATTTGGGAGAACATCTCCTGATACCCTGCGGATGGGGCCTTGAAATGGACATTGAGCGACGTCCGCTCTGGTACAATGTCCTGGTTGACATAGGAATCCTTCTCGCGTTCGTTGTGCTGCTGGGTGTTGCCGATTTTAGCAGCGGTCAGCCTCATATTTCTTGCGTTGGTTGCTGAAAATATTCATGCAGGAGCTGTTGGCCGGAAGGAATTCCATCTTGGATATCGAATAGGATATAGAGTATATTTTATCTTTCCATACTGAAAGGAGCGATTTTATGAGTATCAGCAAGAAACTCCGGAGCACCCTCGTTCTTGCGTCAGCGGTCTGTCTTATGAGCGGCGGGGTTGCATGGGCAGAATCTGTTGTGCCGGATACAGGCGCAGCCTATTCTGTCGACAGCACTGCGGCGGAGGACAATGCCAGCGCCCGGGACATTGCCGGTCTGTGGAAGGAAGACGGCCCGGAGGAAAGGCTTCTGGCAATCCATAGGGACGGAACTTACGAGCTCATGGACAAGACCGGCGACGGCACATATTATGGTACCGTCAAGGTGATCTTTGAGGAATATATCGACGGGTCCAGAGTGCCCTTGTATAACCTCTATACGAGTGATGGTACCCTGTGGATGGGGTTTCCCAAAAACAAGGATGAGGGCATACAGTCCGAGCTCTGGTCCGGGCAAGACGGCGCCGTGCATTTTGTGCGCAGGTTGGAAAATGATTACGACAGGACCAGCGAAGGCGTGGACGAGGACTCTTATCCCGGCGTTTGGGGCTGCGGCAGAGTCACCGTCGTCATCAGCAAGGAGGACAGGGGCTACCTCGCAACTGTCAAATGGGCCAACAGCGCGGCAGATGGCTCCACGTGGACCTACCCCTGTGTGTATGATGATTATTCTGCCATTCTCGTCTGCAGCGGCAATGGGGTCCGTGAGGACTATGCTTTCACGGACAGCGGGGAAGAGTCTTCCGAGGAGAGATACAATGATGGCACCGGCACCTTTGTCATGCGTGAAGGTGTGCTGACCTGGCAGGACAACAAGGAAAATGCCGGAGAGTCTATTGAGTTTAGGAAATAAGGGATGCTTTATGGCTCAAGAGAAATGGAATGTGGAGGAACTTCCTGAGGAACAGCAGAGTATACTGAAATCGCTCTATGGGCCGCAGCCCAGCCAGGAGACCACGAATTATGCGGCGAACAGGATCCTGTTTGCCAGGGAACTGACGAAATACGAAAAGCGGATATTTGCCAATAAGGCATTCATGTCTCCGGGCTTCCTGACCCAGAGACTGTATAAACTCAAAGGAATCCTTACGCCGCTTCGGTTCAATCGGGTAATGCATACACTGATGGAAGAATCGGAGATCCTGCGCACGAATTACTGTCCCATGGGAATGGAAACCCTGGCGGTGGTGTTTGAGCGCCGCAAGGATTTGCCTCAGATTGTCTACCAGAACATGGAGAGCCTGGATTCGGAGGAACTTGACTCCAGGCTCAGGAAGGCCATGGAAGCGGATATGCGCGAGGGCTTCGACCTGAGGCACGGGCATCTCCTGCGCTTTTCAGTGTTCCATACGGCCTTGGACGAATATGCCGTTCTGGTGACCATGGCACAGGCCATTTTGGACAGGGTGGATATCAGGAAGCTCTTTTGTGATGTCCAGGGCATGGAGCCTTTGCAGACGCAGGAGGAGCAGATGGCTTCGATGGATATGGCCGCGCAGCGTTCTCGCATGGAGACATCAATGCGGGATTACTGGTCACGGATGCTCTCGGATCTTCCGGAGGCTTCCATCGTGCCCTATACAAGGATGCCCAGGCCCGGCGAGGATGACAGGCAAAGGGTCTATCGCAGACGCATCCCGCCGGATATCATGTCGGATATTCGGGAGAAGGCAAAATCCAACCGGATGATGCTCATGGCAATCCTTCAGACGGCATGGGGCTTGATCCTTCAGGATGCCAATGCATGCCGGGATGTCTGCTTCTGCCTGCTGGTGACGGACCGCAAGGAGAAAGAAATGCCGGGAGTCACGTCCGGTGCGGGATTCAACATGATGCCTGTCCGGTTCAGGAGTCCCGGTGAATTGACGGTCCGGAAGCTGGTTTCCCAGCAGTTCCAGCAGATCATGGTGTCGCAGCCCTATAGCTGCTTTGACTGGGAAGATATGCGGGAATTGGCGGGAGAGAGGATGTTCGACCATTTTCTGAGCTTCTATGACTTCATGGTGGAAGAGCAGAAATACTCGGAAATCCCTGCGGAACCCGGCGGCGCATTTGTCGCGAGGAATTCATGGGATGCGCAGGGAACCAGGCTGGGCGTTTATTTCCAATACGGGGAACAGAGTGTGTCCTTTTCTCTTATGTATGATGAAAACCGTGTTATGCCTTCGGGAGACCTGCTTCTGGCGAACCGGTACCTGTTCGTATTGCAGCAGATGCTCACGGACTGGAACCTGCCCATGGATTCCTTCATGGAACGTCTGGAAAAGCGCCTCGACATGGACAAGGAAGCCGAGGCAGAGCGCCACAGGGAGGACCGTGCGGCACGGGTGCAGGATGTCCTTTCGCGGCTGAGATTGCTGCAGGGGATCGGCTCCGGATTCATCCAGGAATTCATGGGGAAGTCGCATCTGGAGACAAGGTTCGAGGGAGACCGCATTTCCGGCGCCATCATGGAAGAAAACCTGATCCTCATTGTTGCGGGAAAGCTGGCGCGGAATATCGATACAGGAGATGGATGGTACAATACGCTGGATATCCTGAAGGAAGGCGACTGGGCCAATGAGACGATCATGCTTTCCGACAAGAAATCCCATTTCTCCGTTGAGGTTTTGACCGAGGAAGCAGAAGTCCTGTTGTATCCTCTTTCTAAAATGAATGATCTTATGGTGAAATATCCCCAGCTTGGGAAGAATATGGTGCAGCATCTTGCCCGGCAGATGGAGAAATACCAGCGGCTTTGGGTGCAGTCCTGATGTGGTGCATCGCGGCAACGGCCTGCCCCAGGCAGATTCCTCCGTCGTTGGGCGGGATGAGGCTGTGGAGGAGGACGGTGAAGCCGTCCTTCGTGATCTTTTCCTTTGTCAGGCGCGTGAGCAGATGGTTCTGGAAGACGCCGCCGCTCAGGGCAACCACAGAGAGATGCTCTGTGTCCCGCAGATGACCACATGCCCTTTGGATTTGCCTTGCAAGCTGGTCATGGAAGAGATAGGCAAGCTTCTCTTTGGATTGACCTTCCAGATACGATTGCAAGAGGCAGCGGAACAGGGGAAGGGTGGGGAGCAGCAGGCGGCCGTTCCCGTCAGTCTGCAGGGAGGATTCCTGCAAGTCATGGATGCCGGAACAGGCTGACTCTTGCGGATCGTCCTGCGCATCTTCCCATTCCTCTGCGGCAAATTCCAGGTACATGGAGGCCTCCCCCTCGAAGGTGGAGGCCTTTCGTATGCCCAGGATTGCGCTGACGGCATCGAAGAGGCGCCCTGCGCTGGTGGAGGTGATGCAGTTGATCTGGTTGTCCAGCAGGAAGAATTGGGCGGAAAGTTCCTCCGGGGTGCAGAGATCCAGTTTCCTCACGATGTTTCCGGTCTTTTCCTTGTCCCTTCCGCATTGCTCGTAGATGAGGGATACGGCGATGCGCCAGCCCTCCCGGGAGGCTTTGTCACCGCCTGCCTGGCAGAAGGGCTGGATGGAGCCCAGACGGGCATAGCCCTCGTAATCGGCGCGAAGGATCTCGCCGCCCCAGATGGTCCCGTCCCCGCCATAGCCTGTGCCGTCAAAGGATATGCCGATGACGGGGCCCGGATGGTCATTCTCTGCCATGCAGGAAAGGATATGGGCATAGTGATGCTGGACGGGAAACAGGGGAAGCCCCGCTTCCTCTGCCACCGTCGTTGTGTTGTAGCGTGGATGCAGGTCGCAGGCGACGATGGAAGGGCGGTTTTCCAGCAGGGATTCCATGAGCTGCACGGAGTCCTTGAGGGCAAGCACTGTCCTGAGATCCGTCATGTCCCCGATGTAGGGGGAGGGATAGAACAAATGATTGCTGGCGAGGCAGAAGGTGTTTTTCAGCTCGCCTCCGATGGCAAGCACCTTCCCCTTGAAATCTTCGCCCAGCATGAAGGGCAGGGGCGCGAAACCGCGGCTGCGGCGGATCATGTAGGGCTTCCCGTCCATCCAGTCCATGACGGAGTCATCGGCGCGGAGCCGTATCCTGCGGTTGTGGGAGAGGATGCAGTCACACATGCCGCCCAAGGCCTTCCGTGCCTCATCATCCGTGTGGCAGATGGGGGCACCGGAGGGGTTGCCGCTGGTCATGACAAGGGCATGGGGCATGGAGAGGCCGTCGGGATAGTCAAAAAGGAGGAGCTGTACCGGGGCATAGGGCAGCATGACGCCAATCTTGGGATTGCCGGGAGCGACACTGGGGGCGATGCTGCCTTTGGGGCGCCGCTTGAGCAGGAGGATCGGCTTCTGGTGTCCGTCGAGAAATTCTTCCTGTCCCTGTTCCACGAAACATTCCTGCCGGATGCTGTCCATGTCGCGGAGCATGACGGCAAAGGGCTTGACGGGCCGGTGCTTCAACCGGCGCAGGCGGCGGACGGCATCCTCGTTGGTGGCATCGCAGCAGAGATGGAAGCCGCCGATGCCCTTGATGGCAACGATGCCGCCATCGGCGATGGTGCGGCGGGTGTGGCGGATGGCATCCGCGCCCCGCTGGGGGCTGTCGATGATGTATACCTCGGGGCCGCAGTCGTTGCAACAGACGGGCTGTGCATCGTAGCGGCGGCTCTCCGGGGAGGTGTATTCCTCATGGCAGGCTTCGCACATGGGGAATTCCCCCATGCTGGTGCGCTCCCGGTCATAGGGCATGGCATCGAGGATGGTGAGGCGCGGACCGCA
Source organism: uncultured Veillonellaceae bacterium (assembly GCA_902801565.1). GTDB lineage: Bacteria > Bacillota > Negativicutes > Selenomonadales > Selenomonadaceae > UBA3796. The sequence continues at coordinate 6,138 of CADCIX010000001.1, forward strand.
GGCGGTGCAGTTGATGAAGGGATGGAGGTAGCGGCGGTTTTCGGGGTCGAAGAGCTCCTTCCTGCACTTTTCGCAGGTGGCGATGTCGGGGGAGACGAAGATATCCCCCTGTTCCTTTGCGCTTTCCACGATGTCGAAGCGGGAAAAGGCGGCACCTTCGTGGAGTTCTGTCACGTCGATCTTGAGGATGGTGGAGCGTTCCGGGGCGCGGTGATGAAGCCCGTGGATGAAATTTTCCAGGGCAACAGGGGTCCCCTGGGCGAAGATTTCCACATAGGGGCCCTTGTTGCAGACCGTGCCAAGGATTCCGCATTCATCGGCAAGGCGGCTCACGAAGGGGCGGAACCCGACGCCCTGCACGATGCCATATATCTTTATGTTGAGGTATGACATGGGATCACCGGCTTCCAGATACAGCAAAGTGGGGGAGATCGATGAAGTCCTTCTGGTAGAAGGGGATGGCCCGCAGGAAGTCCCGGTCGGCGAAGATGCAGTCGAAATCCTGCTCCCGCACGTACATCTGGAACTCATCCTCCTCCCGGAACCGCTTGTCCTGTTCCTCGGCATGCTTCGTGTGCTGCTGGAACCAGGTGCCGCAGACGATGATGGAGCCGGGAAGGAACTGGCGAAGCTCTTGCCGGAGCGCATTGGAATGGAATTGGTCATGGAGGATCAGGATCTTCTTCCAGTCCAGGGAAATCATCTTGCCACTCTGGTCGATGGCATGCTTGAGTTCCTCGGCGGCAAAGGGGTAGAAGATGTCAAAGGGCGTGCCAAAGGATCTCTCCAGGTAGCGTGCCGCAGTGAGGCCCGATGTGGAGACCACGAGGTTCCGGCTGTTGCCGCCGGCGCGGCGGAAGGACTCGATGCCCTCGTCGACGCCGTAGATGGCCACTTGCCGCCAGTCCTCCGCAAGGAGCTCTTGGCGAAGATTTTCCCAGGGAGCGTCCAGAGGGAAATCCAGGGGCGTTGCGCCGAGGATGCCAACGGTGCCGTTCGGGGCACTTGACTCCTTTTCGGCAAAGGTCTTGAAGAGGTTCAGGTATGCCTTGCCGATGCCCTCATCGTAAAGCTTTGTGCCATCGGTATCCACGGTGACGACGGGCAGTTTCAGCTTCTGCTCGGCAAGCCGCTTGAGCCCCAGGTAGTCCGTGCCGATGACGGCAGGGACAGGGGTGCCGATGATGGCGGCAAAAGACGGTTCCAGTTGCATGCAGGCGGTTTCCAGTTTTTCGATGAGGCGGTCATCCCGGCCGAGGATGGCATCCATATCCCGAAGCCCGGCACTGAAGACGGCGCTTCGGGCGGTCGAGGTTTCCCAGCGGGGCTCGTCGAAGCCGCAGATATTCCCTGCACATCCTCCCGCATCGCAGATGATGACAAGACCCCCGAGGGCATGGAAGACAGAGGCAGCGCCGGAGTCGTCGGGGGCAAAGGGGGAGAGGAACAAACGCAATCCTTTCATGGACGGACCTCCTTTCTGACGGCTTCCTCCAGTGCTGACTGCATGGCGTTGAAAAGGCGTTTGACACCACTGTAGCCGAAGGGCTGCTGTTCCTCGTTGAAGGGGACATGGGCTGCCGTCGGGTGGTAATAGCAGGCATCGGCACCCAGGGCAAGGGTGATGCCCTTGCCCTCGGAACGGTAGTGGAGCATCGTGGGGGAAAGATTGCTGTACACGCGGGTTTTGGGGCTGAGCTTCGCCAGCTTCTTGATGTAGAAATAGTCGTAGGGGGTGGGCTCGGCATAGATTTCGGCAACGGTGAGCCCATAACGCACCATGGCAAGGGCGATCTCAAAGGCATTGCCGTTGAGGCGGCTGCCCACGGCCAGGACTTCCTTGCCATGGGCACGGCAGAACTGGTTCACCACGGCCTGTGCATCGGTGAACCAGCTCACGTCGACGATGCGGGTCTTGAGGGTCATGGCGAGAATCTGGTACTGGGTGTGGATCTTGTCGATCTGGTAGAGGCGCGTGAGCTCCACGGAAGGAATCCCGAGGTTCTGCTCAAGCCAGCGCGCTGCGCCGCGGGCCTCGGGATTCAGAACGAGATTGAAATTCGCCCGTGAGAGCTCATGGTATTCCTCCATGTTCCGGCAACGGGAAAGTTCGCGGACATGCCGCAATCCCGTGTGGCGGAGCAGGGGATAGAGCTCGGTGTCCTCCTGCAGGGGGGCAAAGAACCCCAGAAGATTCACGGCGTTTGCCTGTTTCTTGCCGGGGCGGAGCAGGGAATAGACGGTTTCCCGGACAGCGACCATGGGTGGGCGATGGCTTTCCCGCGTCAGGGCGTACATGTAGCAGGGGAGCACAGGGAGGTGCACGGTTTCCATGGCTTTGCGGCAGATGCGGTCCATGTCGGTGCCGAGAAGGGCATCGACGCAGGTGATGCAAAGCATGACGGCGCTGGGAATCTCGGGGCGGCTTTCCACGAAAAGCTGTATGGCGGCAGGGATTTTCGTGAGATGGCGTCCCGTCACGATGTCGTTCTCATCGAGGAGGAGATAGGCGAACCGTTCCCCGAATTTCCCGGGGGCTTTCAAGGCGGCGGTATTGCGTCCGCAGCATCCGGGGGAGATCAGGAGCATGATGGAGCCGGGGATGGAAAGTCCTGCCCTCTTGACTCCGAACCCCTGGGCGCCCGGGGAATTGAAATCCAGCGCCGCAGGGGAATTGAAGATGAGATGGGTGTCTGTCTGAAGTTCCTTTGGGATGTTGTCGCGCCCGGCGGCATGCAGTTCTTTGATTGAAATGGAATAGGGCTTCTTCTCCATGATTACCTCGGCTGATTGTTATGGTCGTCGGAAAGGCGTCTTGCCAGTTCCAGGAATTTCTTGCTGATATCCAGCTCGGGATTCCCTTCGATGACGGTCTTTCCGATGTCCTCGAAGTGGTTGATGTCGTCGCTTCGGGGCATGTCGGCGATGATGGAAAGGTGATGCTCCCCGGCGAAGGCCTTCACCTTTTCCTCCTCCTGCGGGATGTTGCGGCGGTTGAGAAGGATGCCGCGAACCTTTGCATAGCCGCGGTCAGCGAAGTTCTCCACAGCAGTCGCGATGTTGTTGGCGGCGTAAAGGGCCATCTTTTCCCCGGAGGTCACGATGAGGACGTCTTCGGCATAGCCCTCGCGGATGGGGGCAGCAAAGCCGCCGCAGACCACATCTCCCAGGACGTCGTAAAGGACGATGTCGGGCTGGAAGGTTTCGAAGAGGTCCATTTCCTCCAGAATGTTGAAGGTGGCGATGATGCCGCGTCCGGCGCAGCCAAGGCCGGGGGTAGGCCCTCCTGTCTCGATGCAGAGGACGCCGCCGAAGCCGACGCGGGAGATTTCCTCCAGCCGCTCCGGCGGGTGGTCCTTTTCCCGCATGTAGCCCATGACGGACATGAGGGGCTTGCCCTCCAGGAGGTTGATGGTGGAGTCGGCCTTGGGGTCGCATCCGATCTGTATGACTTTTTTGCCGAGCTGGGCAAATGCGGCGGAAAGGTTGCTGGTCATGGTGGATTTCCCGATGCCGCCCTTGCCGTAGATTGCGATTTTTTGCATTCTTGAGTCCCCCGTCATAAAAAATAAAATCCTCTTTATTATACAATGCCTGTCATAAATTTTCCATATATCCATAGGATTTTAGTGACGAAGCAGGCCGGAAGTTGTATAATTGGAATGATATGGTAATGTTCCTGCATAATAGGTTGCAGGTTAGAGATGATGGGAGCCGTTTATGACACAGTTTGATAATCGCAATATCAGCATGATGATGGATTTCTATGAGATGACCATGGCCAATGGCTATTTCCGCGATGTGGATGCAGACAAGAAGGTGGTCTTCGATGTATTCTACCGCGCGAATCCCGATGAGGGAGGATTTGCCATTTTTGCCGGGCTGGAGCAGGTCATTGAGTACGTGGAAAACATGCACTTTTCCGAGGAGGATATCGCATACTTCCGTGAGCAGAAACTGTTTTCCGAGGAATTCCTTTCGTATCTCAAGGAGTTCCGTTTCCAGGGGGATATCTATGCCTTCCCGGAGGGAACCATCATGTATCCCGATGAACCGATATTGACCGTGGAGGCATCCCTGATCGATGCACAGCTGGTGGAGACGGCCATCCTGGCGCAGATCAACCACCAATCCCTCATTGCGACGAAGGCCCGCCGCATTGTCCGTGCGGCAGGGGACCGGGCGGTTTCCGATTTTGGCGCGCGCAGGGCACACAACATGGATGCCGCTACCTATGGTGCGAGGGCTGCCTATATCGGTGGCGTTGTCGGCACGGCCACGGTGTCTGCGGGACAGATGTTCGGCATTCCCATCAGCGGGACGATGGCCCATAGCTGGGTGATGTTCTATGGGGATGAGTTTGAGGCCTTCAAGAAGTATGCGGAAACCTATCCGGATGCCACATTGCTTCTCGTGGATACCTACGATGTCATACATTCGGGCATCCCCAATGCCATTCGGGTTTCCCGCGAGGTTCTGGAACCCATGGGCAAAAGGCTCAAGGGCATCCGCATTGATTCCGGCGACCTGGCCTATCTTTCCAAGAGGGTGCGCGTCATGCTGGACGAGGCCGGATTGTCGGACTGCAAGATCGTCGTTTCCAACAGTCTGGATGAGTTCACCATAGCTTCCCTTTTGAACCAGGGCGCATGTATTGACAGCTTCGGTGTGGGGGAACGCCTCATCACGGCAAAATCCCAGCCTGTGTTCGGTGCGGTTTACAAGCTGTCCGCTGTGGGGGATGGGAAGGAGTTCACGCCCCGCCTCAAGGTTTCGGAGAATGTGGAGAAGATCACGAATCCCGGAAGGAAGGATGTCTATCGTGTCTATGACGGGGATGGGCATGCGGTGGCGGACCTGCTGGCGATCTGCGGCGAGAAGGTGGATATGAGCCAGCCCTGCCGCTATGTGGATCCGCAGAAGCCCTGGAAAAACCGGTATTTTGAAGGAGTCACTGCAAAAAATCTTCGCAAGCTCTATATCAAGGATGGGAAGCGGGTGGAGGAACTGCCCTCCCTGGATGAGATCCGTGACTATGTGAAGTATCAGCTGGACCACGAGATCTGGCAGGAGGAGCAGAGGTTCGAGAATCCCCACCGCCACTATCTTGATATGACGCCGGATTATTATGAACTGAAAATGAGTCTGCTCCATGAAACGCGGAAGCAGCATGGGTGAGGGGTGATCTGATGTACACGGGAAAGACCAGGAATCTTGGGGTCATGGGCTGGCCGATTGCCCATTCCCTGTCCCCGGTGCTCCAGAATGCGGCCATTGAGGAAGCGGGGCTGGACTATGCCTATGTTGCCCTGCCGGTGGAGCCCTTGAAGCTCCCTGCTGCGGTGGAGGGGCTTCGTGCCCTGCAGTTCCGCGGCTTTAATGTGACCATTCCCCACAAGTCCGCCATCATGCCCCTGCTGGATGGGATCGATGAGGATGCCCGTATCATCGGGGCGGTGAATACGGTGGTCAACGAGGACGGTTTCCTGCGGGGGTACAACACGGATGCCGCCGGTTTCATCCATGCACTGCAGGATACCGGCTTTGAGGTGGCAGGGAAACAGGTATGCGTCCTGGGAGCCGGAGGAGCCGCCAGGGCTGTCCTTTGGGCGTTGGCAAAGCATGGGGCGGCACGGGTGTCCATTGGCGTCCGCAATCCGGAAAAGGCGAAGCCCCTGGTGGAACTCTTCCGGAAATATGTGGAGATCGAGGCCTTCCACTGGGAAAGCGAAGCATTTCTGGGCAGGCTGGCGGACGCGGGGCTTCTGGTCAACACCACCCCTTTGGGGATGCATCCCCATGTGGATGATATGCCGCCCGTGAGGCTTTCCTGCCTGGGGAAGGATGCGTTTGTCTACGATATCATCTACACCCCGGCGGAGACAAGGCTTTTGCGCGAGGCAGCCTCTCTTGGACACCCGGTATTGAACGGGGAAGGGATGCTGGCAGGGCAGGGGGCGGCCGCCTTCCGGCTCTGGACAGGCGTGGATGCCGATGTGAAGCTGATGGAAAAGGTATTGCGGGAATATTTGGAGGTGGATCGTTGATGAAGATCGGGATTATCGGGGCAATGGATATGGAGGTCGATTCGCTGAAGGCGGATGCGGCGGTTTCCCATGTGGAGAAAAAGGCGAACATGGAATTCTATGAGGGGAAGCTGGGCAATAAGGATGTTGTCATCGTGCGCTGCGGCATCGGCAAGGTGAGCGCTGCCATCTGCGCTCAGATTCTCGTGGATGATTTTCATGTGACCCATGTCATCAACACGGGGGCGGCCGGTTCCCTGGATGCGAAGCTGGATATAGGGGATGTGGTCATATCGACGGAGGCCGTGGAGCATGATTTCGATGTTTCCCAAATTGGATTCAGGAAGGGCGAGCATCCTTACATCAACATGCAGAATTTCCCCGCCTCCATGGAGTTGCGGAAACAGGCGCTGCAGGCCGTGAAGGAGGCCGCGCCGGACATTCGGGCGATGGAGGGCAGGATCTGCTCCGGCGACCAGTTCATATCTTCCCAGGCGAAAAAGGAGGAGATCATTCGGGAGTTTGGCGGCTCCTGTGTCGAGATGGAGGGCGGAGCGGTTGCCCATGCCTGCTATCTCAGCGGTGTTCCTTTCGTCATCATCCGCGCCATATCGGACAAGGCGGATGACAGCAGCCAAATGTCCTTCGATGAGTTTGCACGAAAGGCTGCAGCACGGGGAGCAGCAATCGTAAAGTCCATGGTGGAGCATTGGCCGGACATAGAATGAATTCCAAACTTATATCAAATGAAGAGCCCCGCAGGGAAGACTGCGGGGCTTTGGTGTACTTAGCGTTTAATTTGTGATGCCGGGGCGTGTCATCTGCTCCGGTGACATGATTTGGTTGAGCTTGTCCTCGGGAAGGATGCCCTTTTCCAAAATGATCTCGCGAATGGGACGGCCTGTGTTGTAGGCTTCCTTGGCCAGCATGGCGGACTGTTCGTATCCGATATGGGGCAGGAGCGCCGTCACCACACCCACGCTGTTGTCCACCCACTTCTGGCACTGCTCGCGGTTTGCCTCCATGCCCTCAAGCAGCTTGTCCACGAAGGTGCGGCAGCCGGCGGCGATGTAGTTCATGGAGCTGAACAGGTTGTAGGCCATGATGGGCTCCATGACATTGAGCTCCAGCTGGCCGTTCTCCACACCAAGGGTCACGGCGAGGTCGTTGCCGATGACCTGATAGCAGGCCTGGTCGAGAACCTCGGCAATGACGGGATTGACCTTCCCGGGCATGATGGAGGAACCCGGCTGGCGCTTCGGAAGGCTGATCTCTCCAAGCCCGCAGCGGGGGCCGGAGGCCATGAGACGGAAATCGTTTGCCATCTTGATGAGCACCAGGGCCGTATTCTTGAGGGCTGAGGAAACGTCCACGAAACCGTCGGTATTGTTTGTCGCGTCAATGATGTTCGTGGAGGTCTCGAAGTTCTCTCCCGTGATCTCGCGAAGCTTGCGGGCCACGGCCTTGATATAGGCAGGCTCTGCATTGAGTCCCGTCCCGACTGCGGTGCCGCCCATGTTGATGAGGCGGATGCTGTCGATGGCCCACTCCACGCGCTTGATGCTTCGGCGGATGGCCGAGGCATAGGAACCCATTTCCTGTCCCAGGGTGATGGGAACGGCATCCTGCAGGTGGGTGCGCCCCATCTTCAGCACATCCTTGTACTCCTCTGCCTTCTTTTCCAGGGCAGAAGCGAGGTATTCCAGGGAGTCCGTCACCTTATGGCTCTTGTAGGTCAGGCAGACCTTGATGGCCGTTGGCAGGGAGTCGTTTGTGGATTGGGCCATATTGGCATGGTTGTTCGGGGAAATGATATCGTAGCGTCCCTTCTCCTCGCCGATGATTTCCAGGGCGCGGTTGCAGAGCACCTCATTCATGTTCATGTTGATGGAGGTTCCCGCACCGCCCTGGATGGGGTCTACAGGGAACTGGTCGATGAGCTCTCCGTCGATGATTTCCTCCGCTGCCTGCACGAGAGCATTTCCAATCCTTCTTTCCAGGCGTCCCGTTTCCATGTTCGCCTGCGCCGCGGCCTTCTTCACCTTTGCCATGGACTTGATGAAGTCCTCGTCGAGCCTCCTGCCCGTGATGCTGAAGTTCTCGATGGCCCGCATGGTCTGCACGCCGTAGTAGACATCATCGGGAACCTCAAGCTCGCCCAAAAAATCATGTTCTTTTCTCATGTCTTCGCCTCCTTGAAGTATTTTTCTATCCTACCTATATTATAACGTATTGTTCAAATTTTGCCAAAGGCAAAATCTTCCAACATATGCAGATTTTGGTTAAGGCTTCTGGCTTCCGGCAGGAAATCCCTTGTGGGATATCGAATAAATAAAGATGAAATTGCGGAAAGGATTCCGAGACCACGAGAGGGGGCGGCGTTTGGTGTATGGAAAAGTACGAATTCACGAAGGAACAGATGGATCTTATTGAAGGGCTGAGGCAGCCTTTCGCTGTCTATCAGCTCCTCAATAAGAAAGTTGTTACTCTTGCCCTTTCGGACGGGTTTTGCAGGCTGTTCGGATACAAGGACCGCGCGCAGGCGTATTACGACATGGACCATGACATGTACAAGAACGTCCACCCGGACGATGCTGCGCGCATTGCCGACAGTGCCATCCAGTTTGCCACGCAGGGCGGAAGGTATGAAACGATTTATCGGACAAAGAAAAAAGGAACGGATGAATATCTCATCATCCATTCTCTTGGTGAGCATGTGATCACCGGGACAGGGGAGCGGATTGCCCATGTCTGGTATATGGACGAAGGCGAGTACACGGAAGAAGATTCCTCGGGACTGAACCGGCTCATGCATAACGTGCTCCATGCAGAGAGCATCCTGAAGGCGAACCGCTACGACTATCTGACCGGACTTCCCAGCATGACGTATTTCTTTGAACTGGCGGAAATTGCGCGAAAAGAAATGCAGGATGAGGGGAAAAGCCCTGTGCTCCTCTATATCAATCTCGCCGGGATGAAGCATTACAATTACAAGCATGGCTTTGCGGAGGGGGATGGCTTGCTGCGCGCCTTTGCCAAGCTGTTGAGCAGCATGTTCTGCAATGAGAACTGTTGCCGGATCGGGGCTGACCATTTCGCTGTGGTTGCGGAGGAAAACAATCTTGAGGAATCTCTTGGCCACCTGTTTGAGGAATGGCACGAAAAGGAGGCGGAGGCGAAAAAACGGCTTCCCATCCGTATCGGAATCTATCCGGCCCGCATCGGAAACGTTCCGGTCACCGCAGCCTATGACAAGGCAAAGATTGCCTGTGACGAAATCAAGGGAAGCTATTCTTCCACCTTCAATTATTACAGTCAGGCGCTTAGCGACAATATCATAAAGAAACAGTACATTCTTGAGAATATTGACAGGGCCATTGCGGAAAAATGGATCCAGGTCTATTATCAGCCGATTGTGCGGGCGGCAACCGGCATGATTTGTGATGAGGAAGCGCTGGCGCGATGGATCGACCCGGTCAAGGGATTCCTGCCTCCCATCGACTTCATCCCGTTCCTGGAAGATGAGGGGCTTATCTACAAGCTGGATCTGTATGTGCTGGAGCAGGTTCTGCAAGACATCAGGACAAAGGAAGCGGAGGGAATCCATACGGTTCCCCATTCTGTCAACCTTTCCAGGTCCGACTTCGATGCCTGCGACATCGTGGAGGAGGTCCGGAAGCGCGTGGACGCAGCGGGTGTCAGACGCGACAGAATCAATGTTGAAATCACGGAGAGCGTGATTGGAAAGGATTTCGAGTTCATGAAGGAGCAGGTCGAGCGGTTCCAAGCACTCGGCTTCGCCGTGTGGATGGACGACTTCGGCAGCGGCTATTCTTCCCTTGATGTCCTTCGGGACATCCGGTTCGATCTGATCAAATTCGATATGGGCTTCATGCGCAAGCTCGATGAGAGCCAGAACGGCAGGATTATCCTGACCGAGCTGATCAAGATGGCGATGGCCCTGAATGTGGAAACGGTTTGTGAAGGAGTGGAAACCGAGGACCAGGTGAGGTTCCTGCAGGAAGCCGGCTGTTCCAAACTGCAGGGCTACTATTTCAGCAAGCCGGTTCCCTTTGCCCAGGTGCTGGAATGGCATAAGGCACATAAAGAGGACGGATATGAAAATCCCGAGGAATCTTCCTATCATGACTCCATCGGCCGCATCAATCTCTTCGATCTTGCCGCAATCGCCAGGGAGGAGAAGGATGCTTTCCACAGGGCATTCAATACGATTCCCATTGGCATTCTCGAAGTCAGGGGCGATACTTACCGCTTTGTGAGGGGAAATCCGTCTTACCGGGATTTCGTCAAGCGGTGCTTTTCTGTCGAACTGTCCGAAAAGCACGTGGTTTTTGAGAAATATGGCGACATTTTCAGGCGCAATGTCGTGCAGGCCTGCTGTGAACAGGGGAACCGTTCTTTCTACGATGAAGAACTGCCGGATGGCTCCATGGCGCATTTCTTCGCCCGGCGGATTGGCATGAACCCGGTCACGGGAGACATCGCGGTGGCGTTAGCGGTGCTGTCGGAAACAATGCGTTAAAGACGATAAAATGTATATTTTGCCCTTGGCAAAATCTGAATCCCCTCCGGGGACTAACTTCGTGTCGCTATGCGTTATGACGGGATAAATCCCGTCGAAACGATAATTTGTATATTTTGCCCTTGGCAAAATCTGAACAATGCGTTATGACAGGGACAAGCCCCGTCGAAACGATAAAATGTATATTTTGCCCTTGGCAAAATTTGAACAATGCGTTATAATACAAAATGTTGTGAAATCCTGTGAAGCAGAGCAGTAGGGCGGGAAGGTCTATAGAGAGCCAGCGGTGGATGGAAGCTGGCGGCCGGAGTGCTTGAACTCGCTGCGGAGGAGCATCGGGGAAATCCGGTGACGCTCATCACGTTACGATGTTGAGAGGGCAGAGCTGTCTGCCAAGCAGGGTGGTACCGCGAATTTTCGTCCCTGGCCGGAATCTCCGGCCGGGGGCTTGTTTTTTTAGGAGGTTTTTTCATGGAAAAGTATTCGCCGCAGGCAATCGAGAAGAAATGGCAGAAAAAGTGGCAGGAAGAGGATGTCTACCGCACGGAGATGGACCCGTCCCTGCCAAAATACTATACACTGGAGATGTTCCCGTATCCTTCTGGGAATCTCCATATGGGACATGTGAGGAATTACTCCATCGGCGATGTCCTGGCGCGCTACAAGACCATGGAAGGCTACAATGTCCTGCATCCCATGGGCTTTGATTCCTTTGGCATGCCTGCGGAGAATGCCGCCATCAAGAACGGTGTGCATCCTGCGAAATGGACATACAAGAACATCGAGAACATGGAGCGCCAGCAGAAGGAGATGGGGCTTTCCTACGACTGGGAACGCGAGGTCATGACCTGCGGGCCGGAATACTACAAGTGGACCCAGTGGCTGTTCGAGCTCTTCTACAAGCGGGGGCTGGCCTACAAGAAAAAGGCTTCTGTCAACTGGTGCGATACCTGCGGCACGGTGCTTGCCAACGAGCAGGTCATCGAGGGGAAGTGCTGGCGGTGCGATTCCGAGGTGCACAAGAAGGACCTTTCCCAGTGGTTCCTGAAGATTACGGATTATGCGGATGTGCTGCTGAAGGATCTGGAAAAGCTCAAGGGATGGCCGGAACGGGTCAAGATCATGCAGGAGAACTGGATCGGGCGCAGCGAGGGACTGGAGTTCACGCTGGATGCGCCGGAGCTGGGAGAAAAGATTCCTGTCTACACCACGCGTCCCGATACGTCCTACGGCATTACCTTCCTCGCGCTGGCGGCGGAGCATCCGCTGGTGGAGAAGATCTGCGAGAACAATCCGAAGGCGGAGGAGATCCGGGCTTTCTGCAAGAAGGTGCGCAGCCAGTCGGAGATCGAGAGGACTTCCAGCGAGTCGGAGAAAGAAGGCATTTTCACGGGCTGCTACTGCATCAATCCCTTCAATGGGAACAAGGTGCAGATCTGGGTGACGAACTATGTACTGGCGGAGTACGGCACGGGCGCGGTTATGGGCGTTCCCTCCGGCGACCAGCGTGACTGGATGTTCGCGACGAAGTACGGCATTGACAAGATCCTGACCCTGCAGCCGAAGGACAAGGAACTCAAGCTGGAGGAAATGACGGCGGCCTATGTGGAGAAGGAAGGCGTTCTCGTCAATTCCGGCAAGTTCACGGGCATGGAAATGCACAAGGCCATGTCGGCCATCATTGACGAGGCGGAGGCCCAGGGCTTTGGCAAGCGCCGGGTGAACTATCGTCTGCGGGACTGGCTGATTTCCCGCCAGCGTTACTGGGGTGCGCCGATTCCCGTCATCCACTGCCCCCACTGCGGCGAGGTCCTGGTTCCCGAGGAAGATCTTCCCGTGCGTCTGCCGGAGAATGTGAAGTTCGAGCAGGGGGCGGTGTCTCCCTTGGCGCAGTGCGAGGAATTCGTGAACTGCAAGTGCCCGAAGTGCGGTGCGGATGCCAAGCGGGAAACGGATACGATGGATACCTTCATCTGCTCCTCCTGGTACTTCCTGCGCTATGCGGATCCCAAGAATGACAGGGAGCCCTTTGCCAAGGACAAGGTGAACTACTGGGCACCGGTGGACCAGTACATCGGCGGCATTGAGCATGCCATCCTTCACCTGCTGTATTCCCGCTTCTTCACCAAGGTCCTGAAGGATGCAGGGCTGGTGGACTTCGATGAGCCCTTCACGAATCTCTTGACCCAGGGCATGGTCATCAAGGACGGGGCAAAGATGTCCAAGTCCAAGGGAAACGTGGTTTCTCCTGAGGAGATCATCGGAAAGTACGGTGCGGATACGGCCCGTCTCTTCATCCTTTTCGCTGCCCCGGTGGACCGCGACCTGGAATGGAGCGACCAGGGCGTGGAGGGAGCCTTCCGCTTCCTGGGCCGCGTATGGCGCATTTTGGGCCGGTTCGAGGATACCATCAGGAATGCCCCGAAGGAATACGATGTGTCGGCACTCACGAAGGAGGAGAAGGACCTTCGCCGCGTGCTCCATATGACCATCCGGAAGGTCACGGAGGACGTGAGGGACAGGTTCATGTTCAACACGGCCATCAGCTCCATCATGGAATTGGTGAATGCCTTCTATGCCTTCCAGGACAAGGAGATCAATGCCGGCCTTGCCCGGGAGCTCGCGGACGCTCTTCTGCGCATGCTGGCACCCTTTGCTCCCCATATCACGGAGGAACTCTGGTCCATCCTCTTTGCGGAGGGCAGCGTCCATCGGCAGAAGTGGCCCTCTTATGATGAGGCCGCCACAGTGCAGGACGAGATTGAGATCGTTCTCCAGATCAATGGCAAGGTCCGTGACAAGCTGTCCGTCCCGGCAGATGTGGATCGCGCCGCCATGGAGAAGATTGCCATGGAGCAGCCCCGCGTGCAGGAACTCACGGCGGGCAAGACCGTCGTGAAGGTCATCTGTGTGCCGAAGAAACTCGTGAATATCGTGGTGAAGTAAAAAATTTTTCTTTTGACAGGAAGATTGAGATTTTTGTCAAATATAACATTATAGATGACCTAGAACATCCTGTCTGCAAAAGAGGTGGATTCATGTGTTGAAGGCATATAATCTTGAGTCCCTGCGTCCCGGCATGGTGGTTGGCCGCGATGTGCTGGACACCAATGCGAATGTGCTGATCGGGACGGGGACGGTCCTGACAGAGAACCAGATCCTTTCCTTGATGGACCGTCCGATTTTTACGGTATATATCGAGGAGGAAGAACGGAAGGAAGTAAATATTCCGGGCAAGGAGCATTTGCTGGATAATTCCTACGTGACTTGCTATGAGACCGTGCAGGCACGGGTATTCCAGATCTTCATGGACTTGTTGGAGAACGAGCCCCTGGATATGGAGGAACTTCATGCCATTGTGGCCGACGAGATCCTTGCCAAGCTCTGTGATGGGGCAAAGGCGGTTTCCCAGATACACAATATGTCCCGCAGCGGGGATTATCTGATCCATCATTGCATGCATGTTGCCATCTTGGCGGGGCTTATGGGGAAGTGGAGAAGGTGGCCGATGGACCGTCAGGTGGATTTTGTGACCTCCGGGCTCCTTCACGATGTTGGAAAGCAGATCATTTCCCCCGATATCCTGAACAAGCATGGAAAGCTCACGCCGGAGGAGTTCCGGACGATCCAGAAGCATCCGGAGCATGGGTATAACATGCTGAAGCTTGGCCCCCTGAAGGACAAGAGGGACATTCTCTTCGGCATTCTGCAGCACCATGAGCGCTGTGATGGCTCCGGATATCCCAATGGCGTCAAGCGGGAAAATATCTGCGAATTTGCCTTGATCATCGCCCTGCTGGATATCTACGATGCCATGGCGGCGGACAGGGCCTATGCGAAGCGGCGCTCCCCTTTTGATGTGTTCAACATCCTCTATGAGGATGTGCTGGCGGGGAAACTGGACACGGAGTACGGTGTTTATTTCATACGGAACCTGTGCCATTCCCTCAACGGCAACTGGGTGAGCCTCAGCACGGGGGAGAAGGGGCGCATCGTCTACATTGACGAAAGCCGTGTGAATTCCCTTCCCGTTGTCCAGGTGGGCGACAACAAATTCATCGACCTCAATCGGGAATCCAGCATCAAGATAGAGGCCATCCTCACAGCGGACGAAATATGAGACGGGGGATTGTCAAAGCCCCAGCAGGTAGGCAGGATACATCCATGCATCCTCATTGATGGGGCGGATCTTTTCGCAGGTATCAATCACCAGCCCGGGTTTAATGGGCTGGTGATATTTTTTTAGCACAGAGAAATTCTTCGTGGGGCTGCTGGGATTCATGCTTTTCTTTATTTCGATGGGATAAATGTTATTTTGTTCGATGTAAATGAGGTCAACCTCTTTTTGATCGATGTCCCGATAGTAAAACAGGAAGGACTTGGGGTCGAGATTATGGGAAAAGGCATTTTTCAGCAGCTCGCTTACCACATAAGTCTCGAAGAAGGCGCCACTCATGGCACAATTTTCCAGCATTTCCGCATTGGGCCATTTGCAGAGGTAGGAGCAGAGGCCGGTGTCCATGAAATATATCTTGGGAGATTTGATGATGCGCCGGGAGATATTTGCCATATAGGGCTGCAGGAGATAAATGATGCCGGAAGTCTCCAGGATGGACAGCCATTTTTTGCAGGTACGGGAATCGATGCCAACAGCATTTGCCAGTTCCACGGGGTGGAATTCCTGTGCCGTGCGCAGGGCCAGCAGGGAGAGAAAATTGCGGAAGGCCAGCTCGCCTCCGGCAGAAATGAGCTGGCGTATGTCCTTTTCTATGTAGGTGTTGACATAAGAATTGAAGTACAGATCCCGCTCGGAAACGCCGGTGCATATATCCGGCATGCCTCCACGGAAAATTTCGGCAAAAATTTCCTTGCGGGTGCGATAGGGAGCCTTGCGTGCCTTTGCCGCCTCCCGCAGAGAAGCGATTTCCGGGCGGAACAGGCTTCCTGTGGAATTTTGTTTTTCTGCCTGGGAAAAGGAGGCCATCTCCAAAATACCGCAGCGCCCGGCCAGTGAGTCGGATATGCCCTGCTGCAATTCAAAACGATTGGAGCCGCTCAATACGTACATGAGCTGGCGGGGCTCGTCACTCTCCAGCCAGACAAGCCGTTGCTCATCGATGCGTTTTTTTATTTCATCCAGAAGCTGTGGGGCTTTTTGTATTTCATCAATGATGAGGGGCCAGCCATAGGTCTCCAGAAACAACCCGGGGTTTCTTGCGGCAAGGGTCCTGTCATTGATGTCATCCAGAGTAACCTTTGTGTATTCATCGCCAAACATGTGCTGGAGGGTGGTGGACTTTCCTACCTGCCTTGCGCCATAAATGACAATGCAGGGAAAGGATTCCCCCATCCTCCGAATGGCCTCTTCGATGGTGCGTTTGATGTACATATGGCTGCCACCTTTCGATCAAATCTGCAATGGAATGCTTGTTTTACCGTATTGTATCAAAAAACACCGATCAAATCAACCATCGGATGCTGATTTGATCGGTGTTTTTGTTGCATGAAAATAGAAGTCTCTTCAGTGTACCCGGATCTGGCACATTTTCATAGCGCCCAGCGCATTCTCATGGCTTTCCGGAGTGACGCCTGCACAGCAGGAGGAGTCGATGGAGATGGATTTTTCCGGGTAGAAGGCCTTGAGGAGAAGGGCGTTGGAGATGACGCAGATATCCGTGCAGAGCCCCACAAGCTCGATCTCGTCGAAGTCCCGGACCGCATCGGGCAACTTTGTGGAGCCGAAGGTGGGCTTCTCCACGATGGCGGCGGCTTTTTCGGCGAAGGGCTTCAGCGCAGCGGCGATTTCCCAGCCCTTTTCAGGTTTGATGCAGTGTTTGACGGGGAGATTCTTTCCTTCCTGGGTCTCCAGATAACCGGCGGTGTGGGTATCCTGGGTGAACACCAATGTGGCATCTGTTTCTCTTTCCAATTTCTTCACGAGGCGCGGCAGCATTTCTTGTGCTTCTTTCGTGCCAAGGCTGCCATCAATGAAGTCGTTCTGCATGTCCACGACAACGATGCATTTTTTCATGAAGTGTCTCCTTTCAGTCCTCGATGGCCGTTTCCAGCGCAATCCTGATCATGTCGTTGAAGCTGGTCTGGCGCTCCTCGGCGCTGCAGGCCTCCCCGGTGAAGAGATGGTCGCTGACGGTGAAGAGGGCAAGGGCCTGTACGTGGAACTGGGCGGCGAGGAGGTAGAGAGCGGCGGCTTCCATTTCCACGGCAAGGATGCCGTATTGGCGGAGCTTTTCGCTGTCGATTTCCTTGTCATAGAACCTGTCCACGGAGATGATGTTGCCCACCCGCGCCTGAAGGTTCAGTTTCTTCGTGTTGGCAACGGCCTTGGAAAGCAGCTCATAGTCGGCGATGGGGGCAAAGTTGATGCTGCCGCCGAAGATGTTCCGGATGATGGAGGAATCCGTGGAGGCCGCCTGGGCGATGAGGACATCCCGCAGATGGACGTCGGGATGCATGCCGCCGCAGGTGCCGACGCGGAAGAGTTTCTTCACGCCGTATTCCGCGATGAGCTCATGAACGTAAATGGAGATGGACGGGATTCCCATGCCTGTTCCCTGTACGGAGACAGGGACACCCTTATAGGTTCCCGTGAAACCGAGGATGTTGCGGATGCCGGTGTACTGCCTGGGATTGTCCAGGAAGTTCTCTGCGATGAATTTTGCCCGCAAGGGGTCTCCCGGCAAAAGGATGCGCTCGGCGATTTCGCCCTTTTCTGCGGCAATATGTGGTGTAGCCAAAAAAATTACCCTCTTTCATAAAATAATCATATTCTTATTATAAGATATTTCACGGCATAAGCCTAGTGATTTTTTAGAAAAAAGAGAAAGATTATAGCAGTATTAGTGTTTTGGTTGACAGGTAACCACAAGATATAGTATAATGTGCCTGTTGATATGAGTAGTTCAGGCAATCGCGGCAGCCTTTCGGCTGATGAGGAAAGTCCGGGCTCCATAGGGCAGTGTGCTGGATAACGTCCAGCGGGGGTGACCCCAGAGATAGTGCCATAGAAATTTAAACCGCCGGCATGCCGGCAAGGGTGGAAAGGTGCGGTAAGAGCGCACCAGCAGTCAGGTGACTGGCTGGCTTTGGTAAACCTCACACGGAGCAAGACCTAATAGGGAAGGGATGATGCGGCCCGCGGAACCTTCCGGGTTGTGTCGCTTGAGCCGATGGGCAACCATACGGCCTAGATAAATGATTGTCGCCGCTTTGCGGAACAAAACCCGGCTTATTGGCTGCTCATGTTGACCTTTTGAAAGACTTGACTGTCCTTGCGACAGTCTGTTTTCATGTTTGGGGTAAATCTGAAAAGTTACTGAAAGGATAAGGGACTTTTGAAACAGAAGTCAGCGACTTAAGGCCTAGCCTGAGTCGATTGTAGATAGATAAGACAAATTTGCCGAAAAAGAGAGGAGAATCCTTTTGAACAAGATCGTTCGTATTTTTCTTATGTGCTTGGTTTGTGTCTGCAGCTTTTCCGTGGTGAGCGCATCGGCGTTCCGCGTTGGGGATCAGGGCAGTGAGGTTGCGGAGATTCAGGGAGAACTCTCGAACCTTGGTTATGATGTTTCGGCAGACGGGGATTTTGGCCCTGCGACAGCCGAGGCAGTGAAGGCATTCCAGGAGTCGATTGGCTTGGAGGCGGATGGCCTCGTGGGAGAAACGACCTATTCGGCGCTTTTGGGAAAATCCATGCCGGAGATCAGCCGTGGTTCCAATTACATTTCCCGTCGTATCGTCCAGACCTCTATGGAATACATTGGCGTTCCCTATGTGTTTGGCGGAACCACGCCCAGTGGGTTTGACTGCTCCGGCTATGTGCGCTATGTATTTGCAAATGCCGGCATCTATCTGCCCCGCATGGCGGACGAGCAGTATGAGATGGGCATGCCGGTTTCCACGGATGAGCTCGTTGCAGGGGATCTTGTGTTCTTCACCACCTATACCTATGGAGCCTCCCATGTGGGCATCTATCTGGGCGATGGGAATTTCATCAATGCGAGTTCCAGCCGTGGCGTAGCGATTGACTCCCTTTACAGCTCGTATTGGGGTTCCTGCTACATCGGTGCCCGTCGGGTTATTTAATCTGTGAATTGGCTTTTGCAAATGAGAAAAGGGAGCTGCCTGTCAGCTCCCTTTTCTCATTCCGTGAAAAATTCGTCCCCAAAGGCATAGAATGCCGTAAGGAAGATGAGCAGCCAAAGGAAGAGATCGCTCATACGCAGGACTCCTTTCCTTCCATATAATATATGCTTGACTTGTATCTGGCAAGAAAAATATATTTTCTTTCTTGAGGCAAGGGGAAGGATTTTGCCTTTTTATCACGAATACGTATTATAGACAAGATTTTATAGAATAGGAGTGACTGCAATGGCAAAAATCAGGATCCATAATATGATGTTCTACGGGTTTCATGGCATCTATGAGTATGAGCGTGAGCAGGGGCAGAAGTTCTACATAGATGTTGAGGTCGAGATGGACGATGAAAAGGCGGTTGAAACCGATGATGTCAAGGATGCTGTGGATACGGCAACGGTCTATGACATCGTGGGGGATGCCGTGAAGAACAAGCGCTATCAGCTGCTGATCTCACTTTCGGCGCATATCGGTGACAGGCTGTTGGCCAAGTATCCGCATTTCACGGCGGTTACGGCGACCATCCGCAAGCCTTCCGTGCCGATTTCCGGCCCGATTGATTACGTGGAAGTCGAGACCACCCGTTACAGGAAATAATCCTACGAAAGTTTTTGCCATTTGCCGGTCTTGTATCGGCAAATGGTTTTTTTTTCTGGAATTTTTCGGGAAAGTGTTGCATTATGCAGAATATTTCTGTATCATAAGAAACTATCGAAAGGATATTGGAGATTGGATAGGGGATGGTGGAATGGAGGCATATTTTCTGGCTGCCTTGCAACGGGCAGGAGGGCTGGGAAGTGTGCAGTTGCAGCGTTTGCTGCGGGTTTTTCCAAGCGGTGAGGAAATATGGCGGGCCCCGGTGAATGATATTGCTTCTGCCGGAGTCCTTTCAGAAAAGCGGATTGCATCACTGGAGGCGTTGCGCCATAGCCGGCCGGATTATCCTGAGCAATTGGCGGAGCTCTGTGAAAGGAAAGGCATCCGGGTTTGCTCGATACTTGAGAAGGAGTATCCGTCTTTCCTAAAAGAGATCTTTGATCCGCCTGTGGTATTCTTTTATCGAGGACAGCTGCCGGAAGAGGATGCGCTTCTGCTGGCCATGGTGGGTTCCCGGCGGTTCAGCCGCTACGGGGAGCAGGTGACACTGGACTTTGCGGAGAAACTGGCTGCATCCGGTGTCATTGTGGTCAGCGGTGCAGCTCGTGGCATAGATACCTGTGCCCATATGGGAGCACTGAAAACGGGACGCACGATAGCGGTGCTTGGATGCGGCGTTGATGTGGCATATCCTTCCGAGAATCGTTCCTTGCTTCAGCAGATCGCTGAACACGGCGCGGTGATTTCCGAGTATGAGCCTGGGACACAGCCATTGCCGGCGTTCTTCCCTGCACGGAACCGCATCATCAGCGGCCTGTCGCGGGGAACGGTCGTCGTTGAGGCAGCAAGGCGCAGTGGCTCACTCATCACAGCAGAACTTGCCCTCAATGAGGGACGGGATGTGTTTGCCGTGCCGGGAAGCATTTTCTCGGATACGAGCCAGGGCTGCCATCATCTGATCCAGCAGGGGGCAAAACTGGTGACCAGTGCATCCGATATTCTGGTGGAGTATGGGAAATCGGAAGGGAAAAGGAAAAAAGTCAGGAAGGAGCCCAAGCTCAATCCTGAGGAAGCGGCTGTCTACAGCGTCCTGTCCTATGAGCATCCTCTTTCTGTCGATGAGATCATATACAGCCTCAAGGGTAATGGGGATGCGTCGAGCATTGCGTTCCTGCTTCTTCAGATGGAACTCAA
Organism: uncultured Veillonellaceae bacterium; assembly: GCA_902801565.1. Classification (GTDB taxonomy): domain Bacteria; phylum Bacillota; class Negativicutes; order Selenomonadales; family Selenomonadaceae; genus UBA3796. Next base: position 26,652 of record CADCIX010000001.1, read on the forward strand.
GGGGCTCGTGGTAGAGAACAAGTCGCATGCGTACCTGCGTGCGGAAAGGGAGTGAACACTTGGCTGCAAAGGCGAAGGCAAAAGCAAGCCAGAAGGCGAAAAAGACTTTGGTGGTGGTGGAGTCGCCGGCAAAGGCGAAGACGATAGAGAAGTATCTTGGAAGGAACTACATGGTTCGCGCATCCATGGGCCACTTGCGGGATCTGCCAAAGAGTCAGTTCGGTATTGACGTGGAGCAGGACTTTGCTCCCAAGTACATCAATATCCGTGGAAAAGGGGATCTCATCAAGGCACTCAAGAAGGATGCAAAGAATGCAGACAAGATCTATCTGGCAAGCGACCCTGACCGGGAAGGCGAGGCCATTGCCTGGCATCTTTCCTATATTCTTGGCGTAGACCCTGCGACGGACTGCCGCATCGTCTTCAACGAGATCACGAAACCGGCCATTCAGGCAGCGGTGAAGGACCCGCATCCCATCAACATGGATCGGGTGGATGCGCAGCAGGCGCGCCGCATGCTGGACCGCATTGTGGGCTACAAGCTGAGCCCGCTCCTCTGGCGCAAGATCCGAAAAGGCCTTTCCGCCGGCCGGGTGCAGTCTGTCACGGTGAAGCTCATCTGCGACAGGGAAAAGGAAATACAGGCTTTCGTCTCGGAGGAGTACTGGACCGTGGGTATGAAGCTCAGGAAGGGCAAATCCGCCATGTTCGATGCGGAGCTCGTCCAGGTGGACGGCAAGAAAGTGGCCTTGTCCAATGAAAAGGATACTACAGCCCTGGTGAAAGACCTGGAGCAGCAGGAATTCCGGGTGCAGGAAGTGAAGAAGGGACAACGGCGCCGCAAGGCAGCAGCGCCTTTCACCACCAGCAGCCTGCAGCAGGATGCCGCGAGGAAACTGGGATTCACTTCCAGAAAGACCATGATGCTGGCCCAGCAGCTCTATGAAGGCCTGGAATTGGGAAAACGAGGGCCTGTCGGTCTCATTACCTATATGCGCACGGATTCCACGCGGATTTCGGAGCTGGCCCAGCAGGAAGCGCGGTATTTCATTGAGGAACAGTTTGGAAAAGACTATGTCCCTGCAAAACCCAATATCTACAGTGCGGGAAAAAAGGCGCAGGATGCCCATGAGGCAATCCGGCCGACGAGCATTGAGCTTACACCGGAAAGTGTGGAATCTTTCCTGACGAAAGACCAGTGGAAGCTCTACAGCCTCATCTGGCAAAGGTTTGCTGCAAGCCAGATGACGCCTGCGGTCTATGATACCATGAGCATTGCGATTGCTGCGGGAGATCGCTATCTCTGCAAGACCAACGGCTCCCGTCTCAAGTTCCCGGGCTTCACGGCGGTTTATGCCGGGGTAGATGTCACGAAGAAGGAGAAGGATGTCCTGCTGCCGGAACTGGCAGCAGAGGATGTGCTGAACCTGGCAAAGATGCTGCCCCAGCAGCATTTCACAGAGCCGCCGCCGCGCTACAACGATGCCTCCCTTGTCAAGACGCTGGAGGAAAAGGACATCGGGAGGCCGAGCACCTATGCGCCCATCATTGAGACCATACAGGCGCGCGGTTATGTGCAGCGCGTAGAGAAACAGTTCCAGCCCACGGAACTGGGCTTTGTGGTGCTGGACATGCTGGAGGAATACTTCAAGGATATCGTCGATGTGAAATTCACGGCGAATCTGGAAAATGAGCTGGACGAGATTGCCGAGGGGAAGGTCAGGAAAAACGCGCTGCTGAAGGAATTTTACGATCCTTTTGAAACGACGCTGGAAAAGGCAGACGAGGCCATCGGACATGTGGAGCTTCCTGTGGAGGTATCCGATGTGAAGTGCGAGCTCTGCGGCCGCATGATGGTGGTGAAGCAGGGCCGCTATGGGAAATTCCTTGCGTGCCCCGGGTTTCCGGAGTGCCGCAATACGAAGCCCATTCTGAAGGACACGGGCGTGAAATGCCCGAAGTGCGGTGGAAGCATTGTGGAGCGGCGCACCCGGCGGGGCCGGAGTTTTTACGGCTGCGAGAATTATCCGGAATGTGACTATGTCACATGGGATGCGCCACAAAAGGAAGTATGCGAGAAATGCGGTTCCTTCCTGCTCAAGCACCGCTACAGGAATGGAAGGGCCATGCTTTACTGCAGTAATGATGCCTGCGAGACAAGAGTGGACCATCCCATCAACAAAGAATTGGAGAAAGCGCGGGCGAGGGCAGAGGCCAAGGCCGCGAAGAAAGAAGACCAGGGGAATTGACGCATGAAAAAAGTGATGATTGTTGGTGCAGGCCTGGCCGGTTCAGAGGCGGCATGGCAGGCGGCAAATCTCGGGGCAGAGGTGCTTCTTTATGAGATGCGTCCCGGGAAGATGACGCCGGCCCACAAGACGGATGCCTTTGCCGAGCTGGTCTGCAGCAATTCCCTGAGGGGAGCGGGCATGGAGAACGCCGTGGGCGTGCTCAAGGAGGAGATGAGGCGTCTCGGCTCCATTGTCATGGAGGCTGCGGATGCCACCCAGGTCCCCGCGGGCGGAGCACTCGCCGTGGATCGTCAGGGGTTCAGCCGTTATATCACGGAAAAGGTGACAGCCCACCAAAATGTGAAGGTTCTCCATGAGGAGATACTGAAGATTCCCCAAAGGGAGGATGCGGTGACGGTTGTGGCAAGCGGTCCTCTTACCGATGGCGCACTGGCAGAGGACATTTTTCGGAGGACGGGGGAGGATTCCTTTTATTTCTATGATGCGGCAGCCCCCATCGTGACACTGGAATCCGTGGATATGCAGAAGGCCTACAGGGCTTCCCGCTATGGGAAAGGGGAGGCCGCCTATATCAATTGCCCCATGACCGAGGAGGAATACCATCGTTTCTGGACAGAGCTTGTCCAGGCGGAAACCACGCCTATTAAGGAGTTTGAGAAGGAGAAGTTCTTTGAGGGCTGCATGCCGGTGGAGGTCATGGCGAAGCGGGGAGAGGATACCCTGCTGTTTGGCCCCTTGAAGCCTGTCGGGCTGGAGCATCCGGAAACGGGGGAACGGCCCCATGCGGTGGTGCAGCTCAGGCAGGACAATGCAGAGGGAACCCTCTACAATATCGTGGGGTTCCAGACGCATCTCAAATGGCCGGAGCAGCGCAGGGTATTTGGCATGATTCCGGGCCTTGAGCAGGCAGAATTCGTGCGCTACGGTGTCATGCATCGCAATACTTTCCTGAACTCGCCGAGGCTCATGCGCCCAACCCTGCAGCTCAGGGGAGCGGACAATCTCTTCTTTGCGGGCCAGATGACGGGAGTGGAAGGCTATGTGGAGTCTGCCTCCTCGGGCCTTGTGGCAGGTGTCAATGCAGCGCGGCTCGTCCTTGGAAAGGCACCGGTGGTGTTTCCGGAGGAGACGTGTCATGGCGCGTTGTGCCACTATATTACCTCGTCGGAGGCAAAACATTTCCAGCCGATGAACGTGAATTTCGGCATCCTGCCCGGACTTCCGGAGCGGGTGAGGGACAAGAAGCTCAAGAAGCAGAAGCTGGCGGAGCGGGCACTTGACGTATTGGAAGCATTCAAACAGGAGTTGGGATAGATGGGAACAGAGATGCAGTTTCATGCCACGACCATATGTTGTGTGCATAAGGATGGGAAGACAGCGATTGCCGGCGATGGACAGGTGACCTTTGGACAGGCGGCCATCATGAAGGCGAATGCGAAAAAGGTGCGGAAGCTGTACCATGGGAAGGTACTGGCCGGGTTTGCCGGCTCCGTGGCGGATGCCTTTACCCTTTTTGAGAAATTCGAGGGGAAGCTGGAGGCATACAATGGAAACCTGCAGCGCGCTGCGGTGGAACTTGCGAAGGAATGGCGCACGGACCGCATCCTCCGCAAGCTGGAGGCCTTGCTTCTCGTTGCGGACAAGGAGACCATTCTCATGCTGTCGGGCAACGGTGAGGTCATCGAGCCTGACGGGGAGGCGGCGGCAATCGGGTCGGGCGGCTTCTATGCACTGTCGGCTGCAAGGGCGATGGTCAGGCATACGGAGCTTTCCGCGTCGGAGATTGCCCAGGAGGCCTTGTCCATTGCGGCGGATATCTGTGTCTATACGAATCATAATATTAAAGTGGAGGAACTGGATTGATGGACAGCATTGGGGTAAATGAACAGACACCTCGTGAAATCGTGGAGGAACTCAACAAGTACATCGTGGGGCAGGACGAGGCCAAGAGGTCGGTGGCGATTGCGCTCAGGAACCGTTGGCGCAGCCGTCAGCTCACGGGCAGCATGCAGGATGATGTGATACCGAAGAACATCCTGATGATCGGTTCCACAGGCGTCGGCAAGACAGAGATTGCACGGCGTCTGGCCCGTCTGGTGAAGGCGCCTTTCATCAAGGTGGAGGCGACGAAGTTCACGGAAGTGGGCTATGTGGGCCGCGATGTGGAGTCCATCGTGAGGGATCTGGCGGAGACTGCCGTGCGCATGGTACGCCAGCAGCGCATGGAGGATGTGCAGGAGAAGGCAAAGGAGATGGCGGAGGAGCGTATCCTCGATGTCTTTGTGCCGGAGCCGAAGAAGTCGCAGAATCCCTTGGGCCGTCTCTTCGGCAATGATGAGGAGGATTCCGCCGGGGAAAAGAAGGAAGAGCCAAAATACCAGGCCGGCCGTGAGTGGGTCAGGAAGCGCCTGAAGAACGGCGAACTGGAGGAGGAACTCATCGAGATCGATGTGGAGGAGTCCAGCAAGCCCATGGTGGGCATGTTCTCCGGCTCCAGCCTGGAAGGCATGGGGGACAATCTGCAGGACATGATCGGCAGCCTCATGCCCAAGCGGCACAAGAAGCGGAAGGTGACGGTGGCGGCGGCGAGGAAGATATTCGCCCAGGAGGAAGCGGCAAAGCTCATCGACATGGACGAGGTGGCCGAGGAAGCTGTCCGTGTGGCGGAGAAGAGCGGCATCGTGTTCCTGGATGAGATTGACAAGGTGGCGGTGAAGGGCAACACCTCCGGGGCGGATGTGTCCCGGGAGGGTGTCCAGAGGGATATCCTGCCCATCGTGGAAGGCTCCACCGTGGTGACGAAATACGGACCGGTGAAGACGGACCATGTGCTCTTCATAGCGGCAGGTGCCTTCCATACGGCGAAGCCTTCGGATCTCATCCCTGAACTTCAGGGTCGTTTCCCCATCCGCGTGGAGCTCAAGTCGCTTCGCAAGGAGGATTTTGAGAAGATCCTCACGGAGCCGCAGAATGCGCTTTTGAAGCAGTACAAGGCACTTCTGGCAGTGGAAGGCGTGGAACTGGATTTCCAGGAGAGTGCCATCAGCCGCATTGCGGAGCTTGCCTGTGATGTGAACGAGCAGGCGGAGGATATCGGTGCACGCCGCCTCCATACACTGCTGGAAAAGCTCATTGAGGATGTGTCCTTTGATGCTCCTGACATGGAGGACAAGAATGTGACCATTGATGCGGCATATGTGGATGAGAAACTTTCGGATATCGCCCAGAATCGGGATCTGTCCCAATATATTCTTTGATTTTGGATAAGAGTGGCAAGAAAAAATTTACTGATTTGTTGAAAAAATATTGCCAAAGCATCTATGATTATTTAGAAAAATATGATAAAATATAGGACAAGGATGTCAGAACAAACTATGGAACTGAAAGGAAGATTTTTGGATGGCAACGTCATTACTTGAAAAGACAAGAAAGATCAATCGCCTCCTCCAGAGGTCGGAAAATGTCGAATATGATGGAATTTCTCGTGTGCTCAGCAATGTGCTGGATGCCAATGTCTACATCACCAATAAGAAGGGAAAAATTTTCGGCTATGCCTTCATTGATGATTTCGAGTGCGATGTCATGGTCGACAAGGTCATCAATCAGGGGCTCTTCCCCAAGAGCTATGTGAACTGGCTTCTGCGTCTTGATGAGACCTCGGCGAATCTGCATTCCAAGACGGGAATGTGTGCCTATGATGAAGAGACGAAATGCATGTTCAATGGCAAGAACACGACCGTTGTCCCGATTTACGGCGTTGGTGAGCGCATCGGGACGCTGATCGTTGCGAAGTATAACGATGAGTTTGATGACGATGATCTGCTTCTGGCCGAGTACGGCGCCACGGTGGTCGGGATGGAGATGCTTCGCGACCACACCCAGAAGATTGAGATTGAGGCGCGCAAGAAGGCCACGGTCCAGATTGCCCTGGCAACCCTTTCCTATTCAGAGGTGGAGGCTGCCATCAATATCCTGGGCGAGCTCGATGGGACGGAGGGGCTTCTTGTCGCATCGAAAATTGCGGACAGGGTAGGGATCACCCGTTCCGTCATCGTCAATGCCCTGCGGAAGTTTGAGTCTGCCGGTGTCATAGAATCCAAGTCCCTGGGGATGAAGGGGACATATATAAAGGTTCTCAATGAGTATCTCTTGGAGGAAGTGCAGAAGCTGAAACGCTGATTTTCTGTGGAATTCCGCTGGAATGGAGTCATCTTCATTCCAGCATTTTCTTTTTTCCTGCAATTTTTAGGGTTAATTTTTGCGGATACCCTTCTAAAAAAATGAAAAACGTGATAGAATTTGAAGGGATTGCCTATGTTTTGTAGAACAATATACTAAGTATATTCTTGCATAATTTTCGAAAGAAAGGGCGTGAGCCGGACGTGCTGGAACAAATCATGAATTCCCCTAATTTCGATTACCTGCAGAGGGGGCTTCAGGCAGCGAACCTTCGCCATGAGGTCATCAGCGACAATATCGCCAATGTCAATACGCCGCGCTTCAAGAAGAGCAATGTGGTATTTGAGGAGCTTTTGGCGAAGGAACTGGAGCCGGAGCCGACAGACAAATTGCTGATGGTGCGGACCCATGACCGGCATCTGCCTGTCCCGATGCATGGGAAGGCGGAGGCTGTCATCCAGCTGGAGAACGACGATACCATGCGGGTGGATGGCAACAATGTGGATGTGGATGCCGAGATGGCCAGTCTGGCGAAGAACCAGCTCTATTACAATGCCTTGGCAACACAGCTGAAATCCTATGTGCGCAGGATGAAGGATGTCATAAGCAGCGGACAGTCCTGATTTTGGAAATCTTTTTGGAAGTGAGGGCTTGGCATGGGTATGTTTCTTGGAATAGATGCGGCGGCTTCCGGCCTTACCGCAGAGCGTTTGCGGATGGATGTTATCTCCAACAATATCGCGAATGCGAATACGACCAGAACCCGCGAGGGCGGTGCCTACCATCGCCGCTATGTGGTGTTCAAGCCGCGGGACACAAAGGTGGATAAGGCGAGTTTCGAGGGATTCCTGCAGAAATCGAAAAACAAGCTGCAGGCCGGCAATGGCGTCAGGGCCATCACCATCGAGACAGATGACAGCCAGGGGCCGCTGGTCTATGACCCCGGGCATCCTGATGCAAATGCCGAGGGGTACGTGGAGCGCCCGAATGTGAATATTGTTGCCGAGATGGTCGACATGATTACGGCATCCAGGGCCTATGAGGCCAATGCTACTGCAATCAATGCAGCAAAGAGCATGGCTTCCAAGGCATTGGAGATCGGCAGCAATTGATGAATGAGGTGATGTAGATGCAGATGGAACCATTGCAGATGACGCCGGTGCGGCAGGTTGCGATGAGCGCGGAGAGTCATCTCGGCGAGACAGAGGATAAGCAGGTAGTGAAGAGCTTTGGCGAGTACCTGGTGGACTCCCTGAAGAAGACGAATGAACTGATATTGGACTCGGACAAATGGAATGCTGCCCTGGCTGCCGGCAAGGTGGAGGACATCTCCCAGGTGGTCGTGGCGGGGCAGAAAGCGGAACTTGCACTGCAGCTTACCCTCCAGTTGCGTAACAAGGCAACCTCTGCCTATCAGGAAATCATGCGCATGCAAGTGTGATTTTTAGGGGGATTGTCCGTCAGGCTTGTTCGAACGGGCAAGGACTCCTTGGAATTACAGGAATGGATGCGAAGGGATGGAGAATATGGCAGATTGGAAAGAGCGGTATCTGCAGCTTTGGAATAATTACAGCAAGCGACAACGGTATATCTTCATCGGTTCTATGTTGGCCCTTCTCGTTGCCATATTGGGCGTGGGTTTGTGGTACGGCAGCGCTCCGGATATGGTTCCGCTGTTCACGAACATGGAATCGAAGGATGCAGGGGAAGTCGCGGCGAAACTGAAGGAATCGAAAATAACATATGAGGTACAGGAGAATAAGCTGGGGACGACAATCCTTGTCCCGTCTGCCAATGTGCATGACGCAAGGCTTAATCTGGCCGTCGAGGGGCTTCCCCGGGGACAGAAGGGCTTTGAGATCTTTGATGACAGCAAATTGGGCGTTACGGAATTCCAGAACAAGGTAAACTATCTTCAGGCCCTCCAGGGGGAACTGACCCGTACCATAGAGCAGATTGAAGCGGTCCAGAAGGCGCGGGTTCATATTGTGTTGCCCGAGGACAGTCTTTATAAGAAAAATGAAAAGCCGGCCACGGCATCCATCATGCTGATGCTGAAGCCGAACCAGGAATTATCCAAGAAGGAAATCAAAGGGATTGTCAATCTGGCAGCGCATAGCGTCCAGGGATTGACAACAGAAAATATCACGGTTGTGGATGAAACGGGCAAGATTCTCAACGATCCAGATGAGGATGAGGAGCAGAGTGTCAGCAACCAAACCTTGACGCAACTGGAAATGACCAAGAAGGTGCAGGACCGTCTGCAGAAAAATGTCCAGTCGCTCCTTGACCAGAGTCTTGGTGAAGGGAAGGCTTTTGTGCGCGTAAGCGTGGAGCTGGATTTTGATGCGCGTCAGACGGATCGCCAGATCTTCACGCCGGTGGTGGATGATTCCGGCATTATCCGCAGCCAGCAGGAAATCAGTGAGAATTACGCCGGGAATTCCACGGTTCCCGGCGGCGCAGCCGGTGTCCAGTCCAATGTGCCCGGCTATGTGGCGGAGGAAAACAATTCCAATGCCGAATATGAGCGCAAGGAAGCCACGAGGAACTATGAGATCAATGAGGAGAAGCAGAAAGTCGTGGCATCACCGGGATCCATCCGTCGCTTGACGGTGGCTGTCCTTGTCAATGATGATGTCACTCCGACGCAGCAGGACAGCATCCTGCGCTCCGTGAGTTCTGCTGCGGGCATCAATACGGAACGCGGCGATACGATTTCCGTGGAGCCGTTGCCGTTCAGCACGGAGGCTGCAGACCGCAGGGCCGCAGCCGAGCAGGCAGAGCGGGATCGCCAGGATCGCATTCTCTACATGCAGATTGCGGCAGTGCTTCTGGTGCTTGCCCTCATAGCGCTGTACTTCTACATGAAGCGCCGCAAGCGTCTCATGGAGGAGGCTGCTATTGCAGAGCAGAAGCGTCTGGAGGAAGAGGAAGAGCAGCGGCGTCTTGCTGAGGAGCGTGCTGCAATGATAGAAGCCGGCGAAGTGGAAGAGGAAGAACTCACCGAGGAAGAGCAGCGGCAGCTCTCTGAGAAGCAGCAGCTCATGAAACTCATTGATGCAAAACCGGCCGAGGTGGCAATGCTTATCAAGACATGGCTTGCGGAGGATGAATAACTATGGCAGGGGATATGTATGGCAGCAGCGAAAGCGAGCTTACCAACCAGGAAAAGGCGGCAATTCTCTTTATCGCCTTGGGGCCGGAATATTCGGCAAAGCTTTTCCAGCATATGGATGATGATGAGATCGAGCGCATCACGCTGGAGATTGCCAGCCATAAACAGGTAAGTGCCGAGATGAAGGCCAATGTCATCAGCGAGTTTTATCAGATGGCAATGGCCAAGGACTACATTTCCACGGGTGGTCTGGAATATGCGCAGAACGTGTTGGAAAAGGCATTGGGCGCGGAAAAGGCGATGGATATCATCAATCGCCTTACCACGAGCCTGCAGGTTCGGCCCTTCGATTTCCTGCGCAAGACAGATCCGTCCCAGCTTCTGACCTTCATCCAGAACGAGCATCCCCAGACAATTGCACTCATTATCGCCTATCTGGAGCCGGATCAGGCGGCCACGGTGCTCGGCTCTTTGCCGACGGACGTGCAGGCGGATGTTGCGCGGCGCATTGCGGTCATGGACCGTACCTCGCCGGATATCATCCGTGAGGTGGAGCGCGTGCTGGAACGCAAGCTCTCGACGCTGGTCAACCAGGATTTCACCACGGCAGGCGGTGTCGAGGCTGTGGTCGAGGTGCTCAACCGCGTGGACCGTACGACAGAGAAATCCATACTGGAAGCCCTGGAAGTGGACAACCCGGAATTGGCCGAGGAGATCAAGCGGCGCATGTTCGTGTTCGAGGATATCGTCCTGCTGGACGACCGTTCTCTGCAGATGGTGCTTCGCGAGGTGGACAACAAGGACCTGTCCCTGGCACTCAAGGCAACTCCGTCGGAGGTTTCCGACAAGGTGTACAAGAACATGTCCAAGCGTGCAGCCGATATGCTGCGTGAGGAAATCGAGTTCATGGGGCCTGTGAAGATCCGTGATGTCGAGGAAGCACAGGTAAAGGTTGTCAATATCATCCGTGCGCTGGAAGAGAAGGGCGAGATCGTGGTTTCGCGTGGACAGGGGGACGAGATGTTTGTCTAAGGTCATTAAGGCACCTATATGGAAAGAAGATGTTCATGTCATTGATGTGCCTTCGTCCAAAAAAACTTCTCAGACAGAAGTGCCGGAAAACCCTGCTTTTGATGCAGAAGCACAGGAGCGCATGCTGGAGGAGATTGCCGAAAAAGAGCAGCAGGCCTCCAAGATGCTCCAGGAAGCCAGAGTTTCCTGCGATATCATGAGGCAGGAGGCTCAAAAGGAGCATGACAGACTCCTTGCTGATGCACAGGAAGAACTTGAAAGGCTGAGGAACCAGGCAAGGGATGCCGGTCATCAGGAAGGTTTTGAGGCGGGGAAAAAGGACGGAAGGGAGCAGGCACTTCGGGAGATGCAGGAGGCCATCAAGGATGCAAATGAGAAGGCCATGCATACACTGAAGACGGCAAAGGAAGCCACCGTCGATTACATGGTGCAAGCAGAGCAGGATGTGGCAGAGATTGTCATGCATGTGGCGGAAAAGATCATCCCGCAGCATTTCATCGATGTGCCGCAGGTCGTACTTCCTGTTGTAAAGCAGGCTCTCATGAAGGTAAAGGACCAGAAGGAAATCAATATCCATGTGTCACCGGAAGGCTACGAACTTGTCCTCATGGCACGGGATGAATTCCGTTCCCTGCTGCCGGGCGGCAATGCTGCCATTGAGATTGTTTCGGACGAGAGTCTGCAGGCCGGGGATTGTCTCATAGAAACCCCGAATGGCGGAGTGGATGCTCGTCTGTCAACCCAGCTAGAGCTGATCAAAAAGGCTGTACAGGAAGTCTTGACATGATGGACGTGAAAGTTAATATCAACAAATTCATTGATGCCGTTGACCAGTGTATATCCATAAAGCTTACGGGCAAGGTGACACAGGTCATCGGCCTTGTCATAGAATCACAGGGGCCTGTGGTCAGTGTGGGTGAGCTTTGCTATATCCATTCCCATTTTCCTGATATGCCTCCGGTTCCGGCAGAAGTGGTCGGTTTTCGTGAGGGCTATGTCATGCTCATGCCCGTTGGCGAAATGCAGGGAATCGGCCCCGGGTGCGAGGTGGTGTCCGCTCAAAAGACGTTGCAGGTAAAAGTTGGCGATATGCTTTTGGGGCGGGTTCTGGATGGCCTGGGAAATCCCATGGACGATAAGGGGCCTATCCTTTCCGACCTGGAGTATCCCTTGCAGGCACCTCCGCCACCGCCGTTGACACGCCCGCGCATCAAGGAGTCCCTTTACGTGGGCGTTAGGGCCATCGACGGGCTCATCACCATGGGACAGGGACAGCGAATCGGCATCATGGCAGGCTCCGGTGTGGGGAAATCCACATTGCTTTCCATGATTGCACGCAATACGGAAGCGGATATCAGTGTCATTGCTCTTGTGGGGGAACGTGGCAGGGAGGTTCGTGATTTCATTGAGCGCGATTTGGGCGAGGAAGGGCTCAAGCGTTCCGTTGTCGTTGTGGCGACTTCTGACCAGCCGGCTCTTGTGCGCATCAAAGGTGCAATGACGGCCACGGCCATTGCGGAATATTTCCGCGACCAGGGGCACAAGGTCATTCTCATGATGGATTCTGTGACTCGTTTTGCCATGGCGCAGCGCGAGGTGGGGCTGACCATCGGGGAACCTCCTGCGACGCGCGGATACACGCCTTCCGTATTTGCTCTTTTGCCACGCCTTCTGGAGCGGGCAGGGACCAGTGACACGGGCTCCATTACCGGAATCTATACCGTACTCGTGGATGGCGATGACATGAACGAGCCCATTGCAGATGCGGTGCGTTCCATACTGGACGGGCATATTGTGCTGTCGCGTGCCATTGCGGCACAGAACCATTTTCCGGCCATTGATATCCTGCCCAGCGTCAGCCGTGTCATGAACGAGGTCGTCACGAAGGAGCATTTGAAGGCGGCGCAGCAGATGAGGTCACTTATGGCAGTTTACAAGGATGCTGAGGATCTCATCCATATCGGTGCCTATGTAAAGGGCTCCAGTGCAAAAATTGATGAAGCAATCAAAAAAATAGATAATATCAATGACTTCCTCTGCCAGGACATCTTTGAGGTGGATACTTATGAGACCACAGAAGAGAAGCTCCTTGGCATCACGGGTGGGACATAAAGGTCATGAAGAAGTTCAAGTTTCAACTGGAAACGCTCCTGAAGGTTACGCGCATGAAGAAAGAGGATGCCGAGGTAAAGTTTGCCGAGGTATCCAGGAAACTGGAAGACCAACGGATGCACTTGCAGCTTTTGCTGGAGGAAATGCAGCAAGGGCAGCGGGACTATGAGAGCATATCGAAGGAAGGCAAACGGGTGACGGTGGGGCGTTTGATGACGTTCAACAGTTTCTTTGCCTGGAAGCGGGAGCAGATTGAGATGCAGCAGCAGTTCATCTTGCAGACGAAGAGTGAGCGCCAGAAGAGGCTCAAGGAACTTATGGAGGTCATGAGCTATTTGAAGAGCATCGAGCAGCTCAAGGAACGGCGGTTGCAGGAATACAAGGATGAGATGCTTTTCGAGGAGCAGAAGATGCTGGATGAGATTGGCTTGCAGCTTGCGATGCGGGCCAGAAAACAATAGAAAGCGGGGAATTATCATGGTGGATTTGGGGCACATTTCCGAGATCAGGCAGCGCATTTCTGAAATACAGCAGCAGATCGGGTTTTCTCCGAAAGTCCCAGGTATGGATTTTTCCAGCAGGTTGCAAAAGGAAATGAACAAACTGGATACCCAGCCAGCCAGTACGGTTGCAATACCTGGGGAGGCCACCGCCGGAAAGACAGCGGATGACAGCAAGGCTGCAACGGAGATAGTTCCTGCAGTTTCGATGGAGGGCAGTATGGCATCGGTATTGCCGACAGGTGCGGGTGATCTGTCTGTATTCATGGATCGTGCTGCGCAGAAATATGATGTGGATCCGCGGCTTGTCTCGGCTGTGGCGGAAGTGGAGTCTGGCAATGATCCTTCTGCAGTTTCGGGTGCGGGAGCCATAGGAGTCATGCAGCTCATGCCGGACACAGCGGCTGCCTTGGGGGTAGATCCCTATGATGCCGAGCAGAACATTGAAGGCGGGACGAAGTACCTCAGACAGATGCTGGACAGCTTTGGCGGCGATGTCCGGAAGGCATTGGCGGCGTATAACGCTGGCCCGCAGGCGGTCAGGGACTATAATGGCGTTCCTCCTTACAGCGAGACGCAGGACTACGTCAACAAGGTATTGGATATTTATCGATGATATACCAGAAAGCGTTAGGATTTTCCGGCAGGTGATATGATGGCGAGCAAAAAAGGGAAAAAGATTCTCAAGATACTCTTGATACTGTTCTTGTTGCTGATCTTGATCATAGGAGGATTTGTTCTGGGAATCTATCTCCAGATTATCGATTCCAAGGATGCGAATGAGACACTCGGGCTCCACAGACTGCCTGTGGTTGGGGAATATTTTGTGAAGCCTGAGAAGGGGCCGACGGAAGAGGAAATGGAGAATAAGCCCTTGGAGGATGCCAAGCCGGCTCCGGAGAAAGACAAAAAGAAAGACAATCCTGCGGAAACCAAGCCAAAGAAGGTCGTGCTTTCGAAGGAGGAAATCGAAAAACAGATGAAGGAGCGGGAAGCCGCGGAAAAGAAGCGTGTATCGAAGCTGGCGCGGCTCTATGCCCAGATGAAGCCCCAGGAGGCAGCGGATGCAATGAATGCACTCAATGATGACCTGACGGTGGCCATCCTGCAGCGCATGGATGAAAGCCAGGCGGCAAAGGTTCTTGCGAAGTTTGAGCCATCCAAGGCAGCACAGCTCACCGAGATCATCTATGCCGGAACGCAAAAGAACATGACAGTCCCCGAGGATCAGCAGGGAAACAGTGAGACGGGGGAGCGTTCCGGAGGCGAGGAAAAAAAGACTTAATAAAATGGATGAAATCGCCGATAAATTAGATGTAGGAGGTGAAAGTGAGTGAATACCAGCAATGTGATGCCAGCGTCAAGCCCGGCAAGAGGGCAGGCCAGAGGAACCCAGGGCATGGAGGTCAGGGGGAAAAATGGCTCTGTCATGGGTGATAAGGGAAAGTCGTTCAATGATGTTTTGGCGAAGTCCCAAGGGCGCGATGATTCTCTCACTCCACAGGATGCAAATGATTTGGCGAAAAATGTGGAGGATTCGGGCAAGGACGCAGAGATGCCAGGAAAAACTGCGGAAAGCAAGAGCAAGGATGCTGGGAAAGCTCCCAATGATACGGGAAAAGTTTCCAATGACATGGAAAAAAATGCCGATGCAGCCATTGCTGCCGATGCAGATGCAGATATAAGCCTTGAGGCGGCAGTGGAGGCAAGCGTAGCGGCGAGCCAGTTGCAGTTCATTGGAAATCTACAGACAGATATGGAAGTGACAGCAGGGCAGGAACAGATATCTGCAATCGAGACCTTGGGTGATGCTGCAGGGGCAGCTGATTTTTCAGGAAAATGGCTGGCGAAAGCAGGACAGGTGCCAGGGATGCCAAGTCCCAATTTGCAGACACTGCTTCCCCAGTCTGGCGAGCAGGCAGAAAAGCATCAACAGATGTTGGCGATGCTTTCCGGACAGATGGTCAAAGGCGCAAACCAGCAGGATATGCAGCAAACAGGGATTTCTCGGGGACAGATTCCGGAACAGATGTTTGAAAGCAGTGCTTCTTCCGGGCAGGATATGCAGCAGCCGGTGACTATGCCAGGAAACCTGCGGATGGCTTCGGACCCGCTTTCTGCACAGTCGCTTCAGATGGCAAGAAGTTTTGCCATGGATGGACGTGAAATGCAATCTGCAGTCCTGCAGCAGGAGAATATGGGAAGCCAGCAAGTGTTGCAAAGGGCTGACTTGACGATGCAGTCAGCGGCTGGCACTGTGGCTGCAGAAGATGTAGCGGTCGCTGTGCAGGCACCGCTTCAAACGAGGCAGGAGCAGCAGCCGGTGAACCAGGGGGATAAAGCTGGTTTGTTCAATGGGGTGCAGATCACGGTGGAAGAGGAAGCGATGCCTCCGGTTGAGGGATTGCGGCAACAACCCCAGCAGCAACAGCCTCAGCAGCAACAACAACAGGAACAGCAGATGCCTTTCCGGCAGATGATGTCCCAGGAGCCAGATATCATGGGGCCGGGTGAAACCGCCGTGAAGGATGGCGAGCCTGTCCTTCGCCAGCCGGAAGGTAGTGCCCAGACTGCCCCGGCATTTCAGCAGACGATGCAAAATGTGAACCACGTGGACCAGGCCTCGACGGCATCCTCTGCGCAGCAGGTCAGGGATGATTTTGATATTCCGCAGCAGATCGTGGAGCAGGCCCGGCTCATACGTGCCCAGGAGAGCACGGAGATGGTCATTCGTTTGAAGCCGGAACATCTTGGGAACCTTACCTTGAGGATTTCTGTGTCCAACGAGGGCGCGGTGACGGCCTCCTTTTTCAGTGATAATGCCCAGGTGCGCCATATTGTCGAAAATTCCCTCGTTCAGCTCAGGCAGGAACTGGAAAACCAGGGAATCAAGGTGGACAAGGCGGAGGTCTATGCCGGCCTTTCCGATGGGCAGCTTCCCCAGGACCAGGGGCAGCAAGCCTGGCAGCAGCAAGGACAGGGGCATTCCTCGGCACCTTTGCGCAGCCTGAAGGCGGACATGGATTCCTTTGAGGAGACAGCTGCAGATTTGTCTGCAGTGGAGGATCTTTCAGAGGAGTCGGTGGAAGATGGTGTAAACTATCTGGTGTAACACTAGTTTGATATGGGAGGAAAGGGCATGTCGAATTCATTGAATACCATTACCGTGGATGGCGTAACGCAATCCGTGGAGTCATACAACAGCACAAAGACCAATGCGACGGGCGTCAACAGCGCCTTGGACAAGGACGCATTCCTGAAGCTTATGGTAACGCAGCTCCAGTACCAGGATCCCCTGGATCCCCAGGACAACAGCGAGTACGTTGCAGAACTGGCGCAGTTCTCTGCACTGGAGCAGATGACGAATGTGTCGGAGGGCATCACGAATGTGACGAAACTCGTAGGGAACCTCGATACATCGGTGCTGGTCGGCCAGCTCAGCAGCATGATCGGCCAGGATCTGCAATGGACAGTCACGACGAGCGAAACGGATGATGAGGGCAATGTGCAGAAGGCATCCACGACGGTGGAAGGAAAGGTTACAGGTGTGAGTATTTCCGATGGGGAGCCTACTGTCATCGCGAATGCGAATGGCAAGACGTATCAGGTTGCCATTGGTGACATCACTCGTGTGGGACAGGGGCTTTCTTGAGAAACAGGATGGATGTTTTAGAGGGAGAAGCAATTCTTCCTCTTTTTTTTTCTTTTTTATGACAAGAAAAAGGATTCTGGCCATTTCATGACGAAGTATTAAGGATAGTAAGGCTTATGCCAATTGCGAAGGAGTGATTTCTATGATCAAATTGACGAAATTCAATTCGGAAGCCCAGAAAAAAGGAGAATTTGTGCTGAATGCCGAAGTAATAGAGACAATAGAGGAGACCCCGGATACTGTGGTCACGCTCACGAACGGCAAGAAACTGATTGTTGACGAGCCCATGGATGAGATTGTGCGGCGGGTCATGAAGTATCGGCGCGCGTTGAAACAATTTTAAGGAAGGTGCAAGAATTTCTCTCTAATATTTGGTTTCACGGGAAATGTTTGGTATAATGTAGTATATTATGAATGTGGAGGGAAACGTAATGGCGGATGAGGAAAAGGAAGTAGAGTCTGCTGAACCGGCACCAAAAAAGAAGTCGCCAATCATACTCATAGCAGTCCTGGTGATTGTGGGACTGGTGTTGGCGGCGGGTATTTCTTTTTTTGTTACGACAAAACTGATGGCGGATACCGCAATGGACACGGGTTCCAGCAACAAATTCCATGATCCCGGTGTATTTATAAAGCTCGGCGACCCGAAGGAAGGCATCCTGGTGAATGTCGGCGGGCAGAAGGCCGGCAAGTTCCTGAAGACGAGTATCATACTGGAGATGAATCCCGGCAAGAAGGACATCATCGCAGAAGGCAAGGTATTGCCTGTGGCGGAGACGAAGATCATGGATACTGTCCTGCAGGTGCTGCGTTCTGCCAAACTGGAGGAATTTGATGCCACCAAGCAGGATGACCTCAAGAAGAAGATCAAGGAAGAGATCAATGGGCAGCTTGGCGAAGGCTCTGTCTATGATGTTTACATCACAAGCTTCCTGCTCCAGTAAGGAACCGGAGGAACTGTGCAGAACAACAAAGACAGAAAGGGGGGTGAAGATTGGCAGAAGACGTCTTATCTCAATCTGAGATAGATAAACTGCTTTCGGCACTCTCAGAAGGAACTGTTTCCGCAGAGGAAGTCAAGGCGGAAGAGACACAGAAAAAGGTAAAAAGCTACGATTTCAAGCGCCCTGACAAGTTTTCCAAGGACCAGATCCGTACCTTGTACATGCTGCATGAGAGCTTTGCGCGCCTTTTGAATACCTATTTGTCAACACATCTCAGGACCATGGTATCCATTGAGGTTGCCTCTGTGGAGCAGCTTACGTACCAGGAATTTGTCCAGTCTCTGGCAAACCCCAGTGTCATTAGTGTACTGGCCGTGCCGCCTCTCAAGGGGAATATCATCCTGGAAGTCAACACAGAGATTGCCTTTGCCTTTATCGACAGGGTGTTCGGCGGCGCGGGGGAGAGCGGCATAAAGGTCAGGGTCCTCACAGAGATTGAAGAGGCTGTCATGCGACGTTTTATTGATACGACGGTTTCCCATCTCAAGGAGGCCTGGATGAATGTGGTGGAATTCTTCCCGACGATAGAGGCGACAGAGTCCAACCCGCAGTTTGCCCAGATTGTCCCGCCCAGTGACATGGTGGTCATCATCACCATACAGATGAAGCTGGGGGATGTGGAAGGCATGATGAATATCTGTATTCCGTATTTGGTGCTGGAGCCGATCATGCCGAAACTCACGACGACGTTCTGGGTGGCATCTTCGGTATCGAAAGATGACAATCCTCAGCAGGTGGAGATCTTGCAGCGCAAGATCGAGCGTACCAAGATACCCTTCGTGGTAGAAATGGGGAACATCGATATTTCTATCCGAGAGTTCCTGACCTTGGGGTTTGGCGATGTGCTGCAGCTTGATACCAAGGTGGATGATGTATTGAGATGCAGGATAGGAACAAAGCACAAATTCTATTGCCGGCCAGGTACCTCCGGAAAGAAGATGGCGGTGCAGATCACAGGAATAGTTAACGAAGGAGATGAAAATACTGATGAGTGACGATATGATCTCCCAAGAGGAGATTGACGCCCTGCTGAATGGCGGTGGTATTCCACCGGCACCTGAAAGCAGTGATGCTCCTGCGGGGGATGCAGCCGAAACGGCAGACGCGGGGGCAGGAGATGCCTCTGCAGATGGCGCTTCGGACAGTAGTTCATCTCAGTTTGATGATGTGCTCTCGGATATGGAGAAGGATGCCCTGGGGGAAATCGGCAACATTTCCATGGGAAGTGCGGCGACGACCCTGTCGGTCTTGCTGGGACATAAGGTTTCCATCACGACGCCGACGGTATCCATTGCCACCATGAGCATGATCAAGGAGCATTATCCCATGCCGTACCTCATCGTCGAGGTGGGGTATACCATCGGGATTGATGGCAATAATGTCCTGGCAATCCAGGCACAGGATGCAGCGATCATTGCCGACCTCATGATGGGCGGCGACGGGACGAACCCGGATACGGATCTCAGTGAGATACACATGAGTGCCGTTGGCGAGGCAATGAACCAGATGATGGGGAGCGTGGCAACGTCCCTGTCTACCATGTTCAACAAGAAGATAGATATTTCGCCGCCAAAGGTCAATCTCATTGATTTGGGGTCCGAGGACAAGGTCACGGAGATTGTGGGACAGGATGATCCCATTGTCCGGACCTCCTTCCGTATGGAAGTGGATGGGCTGATTGACAGTGAGATCATGCAGATCCTGCCGGTGCATGTGGCAAAGGAAATGGTGGAGGCGATCCTGGGGGGCGGCAGCGAGCCGGAGCCCGAGCCTGCACCTGCAGCGGCTCCGCCGCCACCACCGCCACCACCACCGCCACCGCCATCTGCACCATCTCCGGCACCTGCTCCGGCCCCGGCAGCACCGCCCCCACCCCAAATGGCACCTGCGGCTCCGGCGATGGCGGCAGCTCCGCCTATGGGATATGGCGGCTATGGCATGCCGATGCAGCCTCATGTCGCCACGAATGTTCCCGTACAGGCCGCGCAGTTCACCCCGCTCAACATGGAGCCGGTGCAGGTCAACGATGCGAATATCGGCCTGATCCTTGATGTTCCCTTGCAGGTCACAGTGGAACTCGGACGCACAAAGAAGTCCATCAAGGAGATTCTGGAGCTCACGAACGGTTCCATTGTCGAGCTGGACAAACTGGCAGGAGAGGCTGTGGACATTCAGGTGAATGGCAAATTCCTGGCCAAGGGCGAGGTCGTTGTCATCGATGAGAATTTTGGCGTGAGGATCACGGATATAGCAACTCCCGCCGAAAGAGCCGCAAAACTTCAGTAGGGCAAGAAGGGCTCTTGAGGATTTGGGATATATCATATATAATAAATGTAAATGGAATGGGGTACTCTATTATTTTAAGATGAGGAGAGATGAAACATGGCAGTACGAGTATTGGTTGTTGACGATGCGGCGTTCATGAGAATGATGGTCAAGGATATCCTTACGAAGAACGGCTATGAGGTCGTGGGCGAGGCCGAGAATGGCATGAAAGCCTTGGAGAAATACCAGGAGCTCAAGCCGGATCTTACGACGATGGATATCACGATGCCGGAGATGGATGGAATCAGCGCAGTCAAGGAAATCAAGAAAGTGGATCCCAATGCGAAGATTGTAATGTGCAGTGCTATGGGCCAGCAGGCAATGGTCATCGAGGCAATCCAGGCGGGTGCCAGGGATTTCATCGTCAAGCCCTTCCAGGCTGACCGCGTGCTTGAGGCTGTGCGCAAAGCTGTTGGTTGATGAACAGAATACAATGGATTTTACTGGTGATCGGTGTAGGGATATTGCTGGCACTGGCCGATCCGACAACAGGATGGGCAGCCGATGAGGCTGCCCCTTCTGGCGGTTATCTTTCCGGTTATGAAAAGGCAGACCCGATGCCATCTGCGGTTTCCTGGTGGTCGACTCTGGCCTATCTCTTGAGCCTTTTGGCGGTTTTTGCCATTGTGGTGGTTCTGGCATATCTTGCTGCCCGGTTTTTGGGCGGCCGTTTTGGCAAGGCCTTGTCCAATGGAAATGGCCGGTTGCTGGACAGCCTTCCCTTGGGACCGAAAATGTCGATTTGTCTGGTGGAGATAGCAGACAGGGTGTTCCTTCTTGGAGTGACAGAGCATAATATCACGCTTCTTTCCGAGATCGTCGATGAGGAAGAGATTGAGCGTCTGCAGAGACAGTCTTTGACTCGTACCGTTGATATGGGCATTTTTTCCCAGCAATTTGGTATTCTTTCGGAGTTTGTCCAGAAGGTGCCGCCGATGTTCAAGAAGGATTCCCATAGATGATAAGGAGTGTAAGCGGTTGAGGCGTTGGAATATGCTTGTTTTCCTGGGATGCCTGGGGGTAGCCATGCTCATGACGAACAGTGCACTGGCTGCGCCTTTGCCCAATGTGAACATTGGCATAGGTTCCTCAGACAATCCGCAGGATGTGGCCGTTACGCTGCAGCTTCTGGCTGTGCTGACGATTCTGTCACTGGCACCCGGCATCCTTATTATGACAACATCCTTTGTGAGAATTGTCGTCGTTATCGGCTTCCTCCGCAATGCACTGTCGACACAGAATGTGCCGCCGAACCAGGTGGTTATCGCGCTGTCGATGTTCCTGACCTTTTACATCATGTCCCCTTATTGGGGTCAGATCAATGAGAATGCCATACAGCCTTATCTCGCAGGAACAATTTCACAGGAAGCAGCCTTGACGAATGCTGTGGGGCCCATGCGGGAGTTCATGTTCAAGCAGACACGGGAGTCAGATCTTGCCCTGTTCGTGAACCTGTCCGATGCGCCGCGTCCTGAGTCGCAGGAAGATGTATCTACATTCACATTGATTCCGGCATTCATCATCAGTGAGCTCAAGACGGGATTTCAGCTTGGCTTCATGATCTACATCCCATTCATCGTCATCGACATGATCGTGGCGAGTACGCTCATGTCCATGGGTATGATGATGCTGCCGCCTGTCATGATATCACTGCCATTCAAGATATTGCTCTTTGTCATGGTGGATGGCTGGCATCTTTTGATTCGATCCCTGATTGCCAGTTTTAAGTGAGAGGACACGATACGTAGGAGATGGCGAAATGTCCGGAGATCTTGTCATACAACTTGCTCAGAATGCGCTCATGATTGTACTCTTGGTAGCCGCTCCTATGTTGGGGCTGGGCCTCATTGTGGGACTTATGGTCAGCGTGTTCCAGGCGACGACTTCCATTCAGGAGCAGACTCTGGCATTTATTCCGAAGATTGTGGCTGTCTTTGTTGCAATCCTGATTTTTGGTCCGTGGATGCTGCGTATCATGGTTGGCTATGTGACGAATATCTTTGTGAATTTGCCGCTTTATATTGGCTGAGAAGGGGAGACCATTGGATTTTTTTGCATTGTTGCAGGGCCATGTGGCACTGTTCCTGTTGCTTCTGACGCGGGTCAGCGGAATCTTTGTCATTTCCCCTTTTTTTGGCAGCTTGAATGTCCCGGTATATTTTCGGGCAGCGGCAGCATTGGCCTTTTCCATTGTGCTTTTTCCGGTGGTGGATTCCCTTGGGGGAGTTGATGCGCCGCCATCTATTTTGATGTATGCGTTTTCCGTGCTTGCGGAGTTGTTTGTGGGCTGGCTCATTGGCTTTGTCGCCTTTGTTTCCCTTGCAGCAATCAATATGGCGGGCAAGGTCATGGATATGCAGGTGGGCTTTGCCATTGTAAATGTCATGGATCCGACTTCCGGTCAGCAGGTTCCGCTTATCGGAAGTTTTCTTTATAATTTAGCAATTATTGTGTTTTTGGTAACAAACGGGCATCACGGAATCATTGCCGGACTGGCGGAGAGTTTCCGGCTTGTTCCATTGACGGAGGTGAACCCTGGCCTGTCCCTTCCCGTCATGATTGCCAATTTCACCACAGGGATCTTTGTCACAGGCATGAAGATTGCAATGCCGGTCACTTTTGCAATCCTGATGACGAACGTTGGTTTGGGGATTTTGGCGCGCACAATGCCGCAGCTCAATATCTTTGTCGTGGGTATTCCTGTGCAGATCATGATTGGGTTGGGTGTCCTGCTCATGCTTATCCCGTTTTATGTATTGTTTTTGGATGTGGTGTTCAATGAGATGTATGGACGAATTTCGGTTGTCCTGCAAGCCTTGCAGTGAAGGCGTTGACTTTGATTTTGATCTCCAGCTTTTTGCGGATGGGGAGAAAACCGAGGAACCAACAGCCAAGAAGCGCGAGGATGCCCGAAAGAAGGGCCAGGTAGGGAAGAGCCAGGAGCTCAACACGGCTTTTGTATTGCTTGTCGGGTTCTTTGTTGTCAAGCTCCTGTGGGAGCATATCTACGTTGAGATTTCCAACTATATGATGTACATTTATGGGCATTTGATGCAAAACGTGGATACGGAGTCGGTGCTGCAATTATTTATAGGTATTGTCATACTTTTGGCCAAGACGGTATTCCCAATTATGATAAGCATCATGCTCATAGGTTTGGCAATTAATTTTTTTCAGGTGGGACTCAATTTCAATACGGAAAGCATTGGGTTCAAGCTGGACAAACTGAATCCCATCAATGGATTTGGAAGGATATTTTCCAAGAGGACACTGGTAGAACTGGTAAAGTCCATATTCAAGATTATTGTCATCGGTTTTTTTCTTTACAATTACCTGAAAGACGAAATACCCTTTATGCCGCAGTTCATCTACTATGATTTGGGAACAAGCCTGCAGGAGATCTCGAAAATACTGTTTGCCATGGTCTTCCAGGTCATTGCGGTGATCATCATCATGGCTGTGCTGGACTATGCCTATCAGAAATGGCAGACAACACAGGACTTGAAGATGACGAAGCAGGAAGTCAAGGATGAGATGAAGCAGTCAGAAGGAGATCCGCAGATCAAGGGGAAGATTCGCCAGAAGCAGCGCCAGATGGCCATGTCCCGCATGATGCAGGAAGTCCCGAAGGCGGATGTCATTGTTACCAATCCGACGCATTTTGCCGTGGCACTTCAGTATCACCAAGGAATGACAGCACCTCTTGTCGTGGCCAAGGGCCAGGATCTTGTAGCGCAGAAGATCAAGGATGCTGCCAGGGAGCACGATGTTCCGATTGTGGAGAACAAGCCTTTGGCACGAGCCCTGTTTTTTTCTGTTGAGATTGGGGATATCGTGCCTCCTGAGTTGTACCAGGCGGTTGCCGAAGTCCTTGCCTATGTCTATCGGTTGAAGCATAGGAGCTATGGATACGCTTGAGGTTCGATGTTTTGTTAGTAATAAGGAGTTGCCAGTATGGGTGGCGGCATTAGCTCGATAAAGAAATATAGCGATATCATTATTGCCGTGGCAATCATCACGATTGTCATCATGATGATCATCCCATTGCCTACCGCACTGTTGGATCTTTTGATTTGTGTGAATATTACAGCGGCATTGGTGATTGTCATTTCAACAATTTACAATGAAGAAGCACTGGACCTGTCAGTATTTCCGTCATTGCTCCTTGTGACGACGTTGTTTCGGCTGGCCCTGAATATATCTTCCACACGCCTCATCTTGCTGGAAGGCTATGCAGGCGAGGTCATCACTGCATTCGGCAACTTCGTTGTCGGAGGAAACCCGGTGGTCGGGTTTATCGTATTCGTTATCCTGGTCATCATCCAGTTTATTGTCATCACGAAGGGATCGGAGCGTGTGGCAGAGGTATCGGCACGTTTCACCTTGGATGCTATGCCCGGCAAGCAGATGGCCATTGATGCAGACCTCAACCAGGGTGCCATCACGGATGCAGAGGCGAAGGTGCGGCGCGAGAAAATCCAGCGGGAAGCAGATTTTTTCGGCGCCATGGATGGTGCCAGCAAGTTCGTCAAGGGAGATGCCATCGCTGCAATCATTATCATGCTCATCAACATTTCGGGCGGATTCGTGATTGGCATTGTGCAGCGCAATCTGGAGGCCATCCAGGCACTGCAGCAATACACGCTTCTTACCGTGGGTGAGGGCCTTGTCAGCCAGATACCAGCCCTGCTCATTTCCACGGCGACAGGTATTATCGTTACCCGTTCTGCATCGGAGGGAAATCTGGGGGCAGATATTGTCAACCAATTTTTCCGCAATGATCGCATATATTTCATCATCAGCGGCGTGCTTGTCTTTCTTGCGATAGTGCCTGGCCTTCCGGGGATTCCCTTTACCTGTCTTGCTGTTGCCTGCTTCTTCATTGGACGCGGGCTGCGCAAGAAAGAGGAGAAGGCTGTTGAGTCCACCAAGGTGGAAAAGAAGGAGAAGGACAAGGCAGAGGCGACAAAGCCGGAGAATATCGTGTCCTTGCTGCAGGTCGATCCCATGGAACTGGAAATTGGCTACAGCCTGATCCCGCTTGTCGATACAGGGCAGGGTGGCGATCTCCTCGACCGCATCGTCATGATCCGGCGCCAATGTGCGCTGGAACTGGGGTTGGTGGTGCCGACCATCCGCATTCGCGATAACATCCAGATCAAACCCAATGCCTATATCATCAAATTGAAGGGAATCGAGATTGCCAAGGGCGAACTCCTTTTGGATCACTATCTGGCGATGAACTCCGGCACGGTGTTTGAAGAGGTTCCGGGTATTGAGACGATAGAGCCGGCCTTTGGCCTGCCGGCGCTTTGGATTCCAGAAACGGAGCGCGAACAGGCAGAACTCAATGGCTATACGGTCGTGGATGCGGTTTCCGTGCTGGCGACGCATCTCACGGAGGTCATCAAGGCACATGCCGCGGAAATCCTTGGACGCCAGGAAACGCAGAACCTTGTGGACAATCTCAAGAAGACGAATCAGTCCCTGGTGGACGAGGTTGTGCCCGATCTCATGAGTGTGGGCGAGATCCAGAAAATCCTGTCGAATCTTCTCAGGGAACGCATTTCCATCCGGGATATGGCTACGATCCTGGAAGTCCTGTCGGATTATGCACGCGCGACGAAGGACACGGAAATCCTCACGGAATACGTGCGCCATGCGATGGCACGGCAGATCACGCAGCAGTATGTACAGGGGAACGTATTGGCATGCGTCACGCTGGATCCGTCCTTGGAGAACCGCATTGCCGGCGGGGTGCAGCGGACAGACCATGGTTCTTATGTGAATCTGGATCCGGATTCCATGCAGAAACTGATGACTGCGCTCAATACGGAACTGACCAAATTGACCAATATGGGCTATCAGCCGATCGTGCTCACCAGTCCGGCCGTAAGGCTTTATTTCCGCAAACTCGCGGAGCGTTCTGTGCCGGGTCTTACCGTGCTTTCTCATGCGGAAATCGATCAGAGCGTGGAGATACAGATTCTTGGGGTGGTGAAGATCTAAAGTGCAGATCAAGGTATTCAAGGCCGCTACAATGAAAGAGGCAATGGAGCAGGTGAAGGAAACCCTTGGCAGGGATGCGGTCATTCTGCATACCAAGAAATACAAGGATGGCGGCTTTTTGGGGTATCGCAGCAAGGAAATCGTGGAGGTCACGGCTGCTGTGGAGGAAGAGGCCAGTCCCGCCAAGACAAGGAAGCGGAAAACGGTTCCCAAGGAAAAGGCAGAGATGGCGGAGCCTGCCCCTGACAAAGCTGCCCAGCCGATCCTGCCCAATGCGGTATTGGCTCAATACAAGACCCATGGGACAGAGCAGGGTGTGGAAATTGCGGCCCAGGGTGCCGCCCGTCCGGCAGCATCCATCCAGGCACCATCCTTCCCGGCTTTTGGGGAAGATTCTTTTGCTGCTCCCTCGGAAAAGGATTCTGCTCCTCCTGGCATGATGGAGGGAGGCGCACAGAGGTCCCGCATCATAAAAGCCGAGGAACTGCAGGCACCGGGGAAGAAAACGGAACAGCAGGGAAGTTCTGAAACACAGAAAAAGCCTGCGCAGGAGTTGTCTCTGGAGGAATATGAGGCGGCATCCAGGGAAGATGCGGAAAAAATACAAAAACTTGAAGACGAACTCGCTCAGATGAAAACTCTGCTGGCGCAGGTCATGAGCAAGGACTCGCCGGAGGGAAGCATTTCCCTGCAGGAGGCATTGCGTCGTCAGGAGGTGGAAAGTGCTATCCTGGACGATATGGCGGCACATTCCGGTGCAGGAGAGACCTTGGCGGATATGAAATCTGCCGAAGCGAAGATAACTCTTCGCAGCTATCTTGATCGCGTAGTCAAGTATTCCGAGGGCATCCAGCTCAAGAAGCACGGCTCCCGCATTGTGGCACTTATCGGCCCTACGGGCGTCGGCAAGACAACAACCCTTGCAAAGATTGCTGCAGGATTTGTTCTGGAGAAGGGGATAAGTGCAGCGCTGATCACCGCGGACACCTATCGGATTTCTGCCGTGGAGCAGCTCAAGACCTATTCGGATATCATCGGGCTGCCCTTGGAAATCGTGTATTCGCCGGAAGAACTTCGCATGGCGATCCGCAAGCACAATGACAAGCAGCTGATCCTCATCGATACCGCAGGGCGGAGCCAGCACAATGAGTACCAGATGAAGGAACTGAAGGAACTGCTCAGGGCAAATTCCCGCATTGAGAAGCATCTGGTGATTAGTGCGACGACAAAGAACCAGGATGCGGCGGATATTTTGGAGAAGTTTTCGGATTGCAGGCCGGAGCGGGTCATCTTCACAAAGGTGGATGAGACCTGCAGCGTGGGGCTGATCCTGAATCTCCTTTACGAAAAGGAAATTGCTCTTTCCTATCTGGCCTATGGACAAAGTGTTCCTGATGATATCATGCCGGCCAGCGCAGAGAAATTAGCAGAATTGCTGTTGAGGGAATGATATGGAAGATCAGGCAACGAAACTCAGAAAACTTATCGAGGACAAGGCAGGCCAGTCACATGGATGGATAGAGGGCAGCTCTTCCTCGGACAGCAAGGCTGCACCGGAAGACCGCAAAACCCGCGTGATTGCCATCACAAGCGGAAAGGGCGGCGTGGGCAAGACGAACCTTACGGTGAACCTGGCAATCGCCTTGGGCATGGAGGGAAAGCGTGTCCTGGTCATTGATGCGGATTTGGGTATGGCAAATGTAGATGTCGTGCTGGGAAGTTTGTCAAAGCATCATTTACTGAACCTTCTGGATGAAGATGTGGAGCTTTCGGACGTCCTCATTCATGGACCCTATGGAGTGAACTACATTTCGGGAGGGTCAGGAATTGAGAAGGCCCAGGAATTCACCATGGCAGAGAGGCAAAGGCTCATGCAGAAGCTGTCGGGATGCGGGCAGCTTGCGGATATCATCCTCGTGGACACAGGGGCAGGGCTTGGAAAGAATGTCATGGATTTCATATTGGCCGCGGACGAGGTACTCCTGGTGACAACACCGGAACCTACAGCCCTCACGGATGCCTATGCTGTCATGAAGGCATACAGCATGTATGCGTCGAATAAGAATATCAGACTGGTAGTGAACCGTGTCTATGATGAAGGGGAAAGCAGGGATGTGGTGGCGAAGCTCCAGAAGACTTCGCAAAAGTTCCTGAATATGCCCATTGAATGTGCAGGATATATTTATGAGGACCGCAATGTCATGGGCTCGGTGCGCAAGCAGAAGCCTTTTTTGGCAGCGAAACCGGATACTTTGGCATCCAAATGTGTGCGCGCTATGGCAAATACGATTATTTATGGTGGAAATATGACGGTAAAACAGGGGTGGAAAGGATTTTTACGTCAAATTTTTAATTTTTCGCGAAAATGATGGAGGAACTTTGGTATGGCGGGCGAATTAATAAAAGCAGGGGATATTTTAAAAATTGGGCAGCGTTTGGAATTCTATGTGGAGGATGATGAGGAGAAATACCTCAGCCGCATTGAGGATGTTGCGGAGAAGGAGTTCATTGCGGGAATGCCCCTGACGCGCCAGCGGGTACCGGTAATCCCCCGCCAGGGTTCGAAGCTTTATGGCCTGGCTGTGGGAGACCAGTGCCGATACCGTTTCATGACGACATTCCAGGGAACCGGATGGACGGATGGGAATATTCCTATCTGGCATGTCAAGATGCCGGAGCGTGTGGAGAAGTTCCAGAACCGGGAATTCGTTCGGATCAAGGTGAGCCAGAGGATACATGTCAGATTGATCGACAAGGATGGCGGCATTGGGGATCCTATTGGCACGTGGACCATTGATATCAGCGGTGGCGGCGTGAGTTTCCTCCTGCGGCAGCCGGTGGCAGAGAATTCGAAGGCCGGCCTGGAAATCCATGATATTCCGGATGTCGGGACAGTAAGCGTCATGAGCCGGATTGTGCGATGTGTGAAACAGAAGAACCCTGATGGGGAAATCGTCTACCAGGTAGGGGCTCACTTCCTGGATTTATCGCGGTTGACCGTGAACAAGCTTGTCAAGTACCTTTTTGCTGTGCAAAGGAGAGCTATTGCAAAGGGGATTAATTTATAAGTGGGGTGGACAGGATGATTCGTGTCTTGATTGCTGACGATTCCGCGTTCATGCGGAAGGTACTATCAGACTTATTCCAAAAGCATCCGGATTTTGAGGTTGCTGGCACGGCAGTGGATGGCAAAGATACCATCAGCAAGGTCAAGTCATTGAAGCCGGATCTTGTGACATTGGATGTGAATATGCCGGTAATGGATGGCATCAATGCGCTGGCAGTGATCATGCGGGAGTGCCCTACCCCGGTGGTCATGATCAGCAGCCTGACCAAGCAGGGCACGGATGCCACGGTCAGGGCATTGAGCCTTGGTGCGGTGGATTTCATCAGCAAGGCAGGGGGGTCTATTTCCAGGATTGACACCATAGAGGAAGAGATACTGGAAAAATGCAGGAGCGCAGCCGGTGCACGGGTCCGGCGCATCGGCGGAGAGACTGCAAGGACAGGAGTTTCCTCTGGCCCGCCTGTCATGCGGCGCATTGAATTGCCGCAGCGAACAGGAGCAAAACCGCCATCCCAGCCGGAACCTCCAGCGCAGCAGCCTTCCATAGGTTTTGCGAAACGACAGAATCCCCTTCTGCAACGACGGGCAAAGCCGGTATCGGGATCGGAAGGGAAGCCGGTGGATGCGAGTTTTGGCGGTGCAAGCAGCAAGAAGCTCGTGGTTATCGGTACTTCCACAGGAGGGCCGCAGGCACTTCAGCGGGTCATCACCCGTCTGCCTGGCAACCTTCCCTGCGGCGTGGTCGTCGTGCAGCATATGCCTCCAGGCTTTACGAAATCTCTGGCCGATCGTCTGGACAATATCTCAGCAATCTCTGTCAAGGAGGCAGAGCATGAGGATGTTATTCAGCCGGGCCATGTATATATAGCCCCGGGCAACTATCATCTCAGGGTTGCCCCCAATGGTTCCAGCCGAAAGATCCTGTTGAGCCAGGAACCGCCGGTGGGGAACCACCGGCCTGCCGTGAATGTCATGTATGATTCTGCGGCGCAGTTCGGGCGTGACCTTGTGGCGGTCATCATGACGGGCATGGGATGCGATGGCTGTGAGGGCATGAAGAAGATCAAGTCCAACGGGGGATACAGCATCGCCCAGAACGAGGAGACCTCCGTTGTCTATGGCATGCCGAAAGCGGTCGTTGATGCCGGGCTTGCAGATGAGATCCAGCCTTTAGAGAGCATAGCCAAGGCGATCGTCGAAGCGGTAAAAAAATAGGAAGATATAGGGGGAATACAAATGGATACCAATCAGTATATGGACATGTTTCTGGATGAGTCTCATGAGCATCTGCAGCAGCTGAATGACGGCCTGCTCAGCCTTGAGGACAATATGGAGGATCTATCCGTCCTGAACGATATCTTCCGTAATGCTCATACCCTGAAAGGCATGTCGGCAACCATGGGCTACAACAAGATTGCCGAGCTTACCCATGAGATGGAGGATGTCCTCGACCTCCTTCGCCATGAACAGCTGAAACTTACGGAGGATATCATTGATGTTCTCTTCAAGTGTCTGGATTCCCTGGAGCAGATGGTTGACAATGTGGGCAATGGTGACCCGGAGGATCTCATAGACGTATCCGATTTGGTGACAAAGCTCAGTGCCCTTTCCAGCGGCAATCCCGAAGCGCTTGCAGCGGCATCGGAGGCTCCGGCTGCAGCGCCTGCGGCACCTGCCGGGGAGGCTGCACCTCCTGCAGATCTTGGCTTCGAGCTTACGGATGTGGAGCGTGGCGTCATCAAGCAGGCCCAGGAAACCGGTTTGCGCGGCATCCATATCAAAGTCACTCTTGCAGAGACCTGCCTGTTGAAATCGGCACGATCCTATATGGTCATGAATGCGCTGGATGAATTGGGCGACGTGGTGAAATCCATCCCGCCGGCCGAGGAGCTGGAGCAGGAGAAATTTGAGCACAGCTTTGAGGTCGTCGTTGTGACAGCGGCCGAAGAGAAGGTCATTGAAGATGCAATCCTGTCGATTTCGGAAGTCGAGTCAGCAGTGGTTGAAGTGATTGACCTTGAGAAGAAGGCAGAGCCGGCAGCGGCCGCTCCTCCTCCGGCTCCAGCTGCAGCTGCGGCACCTGCTCCGGCAGCACCTGCCCCGGTGTCTACGGCGAAACCTGCCCCGGCAGCCCCCAAAACGGCTGCACCGAAACAGGCTGCTGCGCCCCCGGCAAAGAAAAGCCATGCGGGACAGTCTGTGCGCGTGGATATTGAGAAGCTGGATACCCTCATGAATCTCATGGGAGAGCTTGTCATCAACAAGGTGCGTCTGGAGCAGATCGGCCAGACCCATCGCATCAGTGAGCTTACAGAAACCCTGGAGCAGATGGATCGCGTGACCACGGATCTGCAGAACATCGTCATGAAGGTCCGCATGGTGCCGGTAAGCCAGGTATTCAACCGCTTCCCGCGCATGGTCCGCGATGTGGCGAAAGAACTGAACAAGGAAATCAACCTTACCATCGAGGGTGAGGAAACAGAACTTGACCGTACGGTTATCGATGAGATCGGCGATCCCATCATGCACCTCCTCCGCAATTCTCTGGACCATGGTGTTGAGCATCCCGATGACCGCGAGGCGAAGGGCAAGCCCCGTGTCGGCGAGGTCGGCCTGATTGCCCGTCATGAGGGCAACAATGTCGTCATCATGGTCACGGACGATGGCGCCGGCATCAATGCGGACAAGATGCGCCGCAAGGCTGTTGAGAAGGGCATGATGACACAGGAAGAGGTCGACAAGCTTGATGATGCGGATGCAGTGAGGATCATCTTCCTGCCGGGCTTCTCCACGGCCGAGCAGATCAGTGATATTTCCGGCCGCGGTGTTGGCATGGATGTTGTCCGCAACAAGATCGAGGCCCTTTCCGGCCATGTGGACGTGGAGACCCATATCGATGAAGGCTCTGTGTTCAAGATCAAGCTGCCGTTGACTCTGGCCATCATACAGGCCATGCTGGTCAAGGTCCAGGAAGAGATGTATGCGATTCCTCTTGGCTCCATTGACAGTACCATCAATATCCAGCCGGATGACATCAAGACCGTACAGAACAAGGAAGTCATTGTCCTGCGCGGCGAGATCATCCCGATCATCCGCATGGAGCAGACCTTGCAGATACCGCATGTCAAGGATTTTGACGAGATATTTGTCGTTGTTGTGCATGCAGGCGAGGCCAAGGCCGGCATTGTTGTCGACAACCTCATCGGGCAGCAGGAAATCGTTATCAAGACCTTGGGCAACCTCTTCACAGGACTGAAGATGTTCTCGGGTGCAACAGTTCTCGGCGACGGGCGCGTTGCATTGATTATCGATGTTGCTACCATGATGCAGTAAGGGAGGGATCTCGAGATGGCAAAAGAATTGACCACGTTGAAGGACGAGATGAACAATGTTGTGGATGAAGGCACACAGGTAGTTGCCTTCAAGCTTCGGGACGAGGAATATGGCATCAGCATCCTGAATGTGCAGGAAATCCGCAATCTCACCGATATCACCCGTGTTCCGTTTGCTGCGGATTTCATCAAGGGTGTCATCAATCTGCGCGGAAGCGTTTTGCCGGTCATCGACCTGAAGCAGAGGCTGGGCCTGGAGCAGACACCCTACACGGAAAAGACCCGCATCGTAACGGTGACGGTGGATGATCTCCATGTGGGGATGCTGGTGGATGCTGTGACAGAGGTCATTACCATCGACAGCAAGCCTGTGGATGCAAAAAAGGCTGTGAACGGCAAGGAGATTACGCGCTTCCTGAGCGGGATTGGCAATATGGATGGTCGTCTCATCATCATGCTGAACCTTGAGGAGATTATCGGCATGCCGAAAGAGAGCAAGTGATATAAGGTTTTACTAATCTGCAAATGAGGTGTCGTAATATGTCTGAGGAATTCAATTTATCTGCTAACCAGCTGGACGCCTTGCGGGAAATCGGTAATGTCGGGGCCGGAAATTCTGCGACAGCGCTTTCCCAGATCATCAATCGGCGTATTGACATGAATGTGCCGAAAGTGGCTTTGGTTCCACTGGATGCCGTTCCTGACCTCGTAGGTGGGCCAGACACCATCGTGGTGGGTGTTTTCCTGCGCGTATACGGCAAAGCCCCGGGAAATATCCTTTTCCTGCTGCCGCAAAAGAGCGCATATTATCTGGTGGATACGCTCATGGGGAAGAACCATGGCGATACGGAAAAACTTGATCTCATGGATGAATCCGCATTGATGGAAATCGGCAATATCCTTGCGGGAGCGTATCTGAATGCGTTCTTTACCTTCACAAATATCTCCATGTTGCCATCCATTCCTGCATTGGCCATGGATATGGCGGGGGCTATCCTGAATGTCGTCCTGGTTCAGCTGGGGCAGATGGGGGATACCGCCATGGTAATTGAGACAGAGTTCCTGTCAGAGGATGACGGAATCAATGGACATTTCTTCCTTGTTCCGGATCCTGGCTCGTTGGAAACCATTATTGCGGCAGTAGGAGTTGAGTGATATGCCAGAGCTGATCAGGGTTGGTATGGCTGACTATAAAGTCGGCAAGAACCCGGCGACATTAATAAGCTACGGATTAGGCTCCTGTATAGGGGTTTCCCTGTACGATCCACAGACAAAAATCGGGGGACTCCTGCACATCATGCTGCCGGACAGCACGCAGGCGCGAGCCAGTGATAATCCTGCCAAATTTGCTGATACAGGTTTTCCGCTCATGCTGGCAGATGTCTTGAAGCTTGGGGCTTCCCAAAGCCGCCTGGTG
Organism: uncultured Veillonellaceae bacterium; assembly: GCA_902801565.1. Classification (GTDB taxonomy): domain Bacteria; phylum Bacillota; class Negativicutes; order Selenomonadales; family Selenomonadaceae; genus UBA3796. Next base: position 60,651 of record CADCIX010000001.1, read on the forward strand.
GCAAAGATTGCCGGCGGTGCCCAGATGTTTGCCTTTGCGAACGCAACAGATGTCATGCGGGTGGGGTCAAGGAATGCCGAAGCAGTGAAGAAGATACTGAAAGAAAATCGCATTCGTTTGATTGCGGAGGATACGGGCGGCACTTATGGACGCACGGTATCCATCGACCTTACGAATGGGGTTTACAAGGTGAAGACCATCGACAAGGGAGAAAAAGAGATTTAGTAGGTGAAACGCGTTGTTTAAATGGAAGGCATCGCTGATATTTGCTGTGATTGCAGCTCTTGTTGTCGCGCTTGCTGGCCTCATGAAGGATGTACGCTTCCTGACGATTGCCCTTCGCTCTGTGGTTGGATTTTTGGCCGCAGGTGCAGTAGCGTGTCTTGTTATTTTCCTTTTGGAAACGAAAGGGATTGTGAATTTTGAGGCGATGGAGGAGTCCCCTGACGAGGATGAAAATAATCCTGAAGGCGCAGATGGTGAAGGGGAAAATGCTTCTGCCGAGGAAGCGGCAGGTGCCGAAAATGAGCAGGGAGAGGCTGAGGGACAGGATGATCTGCAGGAAAATCCTGGAGAGACGGAGGGGTTCCAGCCCCTTGATGCAGAGTCATTGAAGCATATGGAGGCACCGCCGGAATCATGAGTAAGGGGGTATTGGCATGGTAGCGACGGAACAGGACAATGCGGCATATGTCGATTCCCTATGGCAGAAGTATCGCAGGCAAAGGACAATCGATACGAGAAACCAGCTGGCGGAATATTATCTTCCTCTTGTGAAAATGGTGGCAGGCCGCCTGGCAATCAGCCTGCCAAGCCATGTGGACAAGGAAGACCTTTTGAGCAGCGGTTTTTTCGGTTTGCTTGATGCAATTGACCGATATGATTTCCAGCGCAAGAACAAGTTCGAGACCTATGCCGGGGTCAGGGTGCGGGGGGCTATGCTGGACTATCTCCGCTCCAAGGACTGGGTTCCTGTGACGATGCGGCAGAAGATTCGCCGCTATGAGCAGGCTGTCTATGATCTGGAAAATGAACTGGGGCGTCCGGCGAAGGACGAGGAATTGGCAGAGCGTCTGAATATCTCTCTGGGGGAACTTTCGGATCTTGTTGCGCAGCTCAATTCCTCCACCGTTGTTCCTTTGGAGGAATATTTGCGGACGGATGGCTCGGAATCTCCGGAAATGAGCCCTGTGGAGAGCATTGAACTGCGGGAATTGCAGGATACGCTTGCACAGGCCATTGATCGCCTTCCAGAGAAGGAAAAACTGGTGATATCCCTTTATTACTATGAGGATCTGACGCTCAGGGAAATCAGTCTTATTATGCACTTGACAGAGGCTCGCATCTCGCAGATGCACACGAAGGCGGTATTCCGTCTGCGGGGGTATTTGGCGAGGATGAAGGCCGATTTATTGTGATATAGTCAGGGGGGATAGCCATGGAGGAGGAAAAGGGCATAAGGACAGCAGGTGGGAAGGATTCCGGATATTTATTCGAATTTACTCCGGAAGGGGTATTTCTGACGGTATATCCGTCTACGGAAGGCGACCTGAAATTTGAGCTTTCGGATATGCGGCAAATCCTGCAGGATTACAATGTGCTGGACTATGATATCACCATGCTTTCGCGCGTGGTGCGCGAAGCATCCGGGCGGCCGGTGAGACTGTCGGGCAGTTTCTCGGCACCTCCGCCATCCTATGATGATGATGATGATGATGCTCCCCTTCGGAATATGGACAATGCCTTTGCCAATATCATGATTGATGTCAGCAAGGATCGCATGACGGCAACTGTCCGGTTTGATCTGTCTGTTGGGACAAGGCTTCCCACAGCGGAAATGGTGATGGGCGCATTGCAGGCAAAGAATATCGTATTTGGGGTGGATCTTGCTGCCGTCGAGGAAGGGGTCAAGAGCAGTACGCCCTTTGTGGCGGCACAGGGCATTCCTCCGATGCACGGCGAGAATGCACGCATTGAACGGCGGTTTGATTTGGGTGTGAAGGGGAGGCCGGTTGTCACTCAATACGACAAGGTGGACTACAAGAACCTGAACCTTTTTGTATTGGCAAAGCGAAATGATGTGCTGGCGGTGCGTGTGCCTCAAACTCAGGGAACCCCGGGAAAGAATGTCTACGGCGACGAGGTTCCGGCGCGGAATGGTCGCCCGATTCCCATGCCTGTGGGAAAGAACACAAAGGTCATCGGGGAAAACGAGCTCGTGGCCACCATTGATGGGCAGATTGTGGACAAGAAGTCGACCATTGGCGTCGATCCGCATCTGGTACTGAAGAGCGGCGTGAATGTGGGAACAGGCAGCGTGGACTTCAATGGCAGTGTGGAGATCAAGGGCAATGTGGAGCAGGGCTTCACGGTGAAAGCGACAGGGGATATCGAGATTTCCGGCATGGTCAGCGGTGCCATGGTAGAGGGACGCAATGTATTCATCGGCGGCGGCATCAATGGGATGAACCGGGCGAAAATCAAGGCGGAGGAAGATATTCGGGTTGCTTTTGTCGAAACAGCCGAGCTGGAAGCGAACCGGGATATCTACATTGTCGATGTTGCACTGCACTCCCATTTGCGCGCGGGCAAGAAAATCATACTGGAAGGAAAAAAAGGCCAGCTCATGGGCGGCAAGGCGGAAGCCGGTGAGGAGGTCCGGGCAGTTTGCCTGGGCAATACGGCGAGCGTGGTCACCCGTGTCGTGGTGGGTGTGGATCCGAACCTGCAGAGACAGTACAAGGAAGCGTGCGAGCGGTACAAGGATGGAAAGAAGCGCCTGCAGCAGGTCACGCAGATGCTCAACACCTTGGGCAAGATTGATATCAGCCGCTTGCCGGAGGAGCGGATCGAGCAGATCAATGCCCTGACGCGTTCCCAATTCCCCTTGGCCGGGCAGATTCGCAGGGACGAGAAGCTCATCAAGAAACTGGAGCAGGAGCTTGCGGAAATGAAGCATGGGAGAATTGCCGTGTCAGATACCATTTACCAGGGTGTCCGGACTTCCATCAATTCCATCCAGAAGCATTTCAATTCCGAGGCGAAACATTGTACTTTGACGGTAAGGGACGATGCTGTGATGATTGATCCCTATTGATACTTTGGGAGGTGAGGGAGCCATGGATGTTACTCCGATGAGTTTGCAGATGATCGTGCCGCATTCCACTGAGGTGGGGCAGGTTCAGCATAACATGAACCATGCCGCTGCTGTACAGCAGGATTTTGAGGCAATCAAAGAGAAAGCCGATGCGGAACTCAAGCAAAAGCAGGTTCGCGAAAAAGAAGGTGCGGAAGAAGGGCGTATCAAGGATGATCCGGATCATCGCAACCGGGGCGGCTATAGTGGATCCCGGCGCCAGAGAGGCGGCAATGGGGAAGCAGAGGAACAGCCGGAACAAAAGTTTGCAGTGGATCCTTCGAGAGGGCGTCATCTTGATATTTCATTTTAGTTAGGGGTTTTTCTTTTGGTTGTAGAGATCATGGGACTCCTCATCATAGTTGGTGTGGTCATGGTGCTCTTTGTACGCTGGCAAAGCAACAGGCAGCAGAAACCCATGCGGGAATACCAGGATATGCAGCTCTCCACAGAAAAGCTCAAAAGAGAGCTGGAACGTTCCGGCGATGAGATCATCCAGCGCATGGGCAGCCATGTCAACCAGTTGGAGAAGCTTGTCCGTGAAACGGACGAAAAGTCGGATGCGCTTCATCGGCGCATGGCTGAGATTCGGACCCTTCAACAGGGAATGCAGCAACAGATTGCGGAGGGGCGTGTCCTTCAGCAGCAGCTTTTGGAACAGCAGCGCCAATGTCAGCAGGCGTATCAGCAGATGACGATGCATCCTATGATGACCGCTGCTCCTATGCAGTTTCCGGCGATGATGGGAGTTTCTGCGGCACAGCCGGTTTCCATTCCAGCAATTGAGGATGCGCAGACATCAGAGCCAATGGCTCAGGCGAGTTTTTCACAGGTTCTTCAGGATTCCATCGCACGTGATGAAGCAGCACAGTGGCCCCAGGATATCTATGAGCCGTCAGTGGAGGGGCAGCAGGCAGCGTTGCAGGCAGTTCCTGAGATGCAAAATGACGGCGGGCGAGAGGATTCTTCCGTTCGTCAGGGAGATGTCAATGCTGCAGCAAGAGCAAGGGCTCTATTGCAGGAGGGATACTCCGTGGAGGAAGTTTCCAGGGAGACCGGTATGGGGAGAGGTGCCGTAGAGCTTCTGCGGCAAATGGTTCAGCGTCAATTGGCTGAGTGAAAGATTTTTGTGTTTTTCTATTGACAATCTTCATGGAAGAGAGTATACTTATTATTGTTTTTGACGAAAAGATTTTACTGATTCGTTGAAGCGTATATTCTATTTGGAGTGGTACTCAAGAGGCTGAAGAGGACGGTTTGCTAAATCGTTAGAGTCGCAAGGCTGCGAGGGTTCGAATCCCTCCCACTCCGCCACTACGTAAGGGTTCCGGGCATCGAAGATTTTCGATGCCCGGTTATTTTTTTGCAAAAGGGGTAGTTTTTCTATCACTCATACCATAATTTCCAGTTCTGGAAGCACGGTCTTTATCATCGTGAAATGGTTGTCACCTGTCCATAGGCTTGTATGGTTCGATATGGCTATGGTAGCGATGACAGCATCTTGAAAGGGCACTGTTATTCCATGCGAGCGCAGGAGGTAAAGATTGTGTCCCAAGATTTCCCAGTCGGCAGGTCGCATATCGAGGCACGGAAAATCAGCAAGCGCTGTCAATATTCGCTTACAATCCCCCAAACTGTGTGCCCCGTGCAAAATCTCAGCCTTTACAACACCGCAAATGGCTATATCCTCCGTGGCGAAGATATGGGCTGTATTTTCATCGGGATGCCGCCAAAATCCAATGATGATGTTCGTATCGACCAGTACCATCAGAGTTTGCTCCCCTCACGGAGCGAGGTCACAGCCCCATCATCAATGTCTATTTTTCCCGCGAGGGAGAGGAACCTGGTCCTGTCCGCCTTAGTGGTTGCCTTGATGTCAAACGGGATGCGCGCCTGATTGACAATCGCCTTGGCATAGAGATTCATGGCAGTTGACACCGTAAGACCCATGTCGGCAAGCATCGTATCCAGTTGGTCTTTCAAATCCTTATCCATACGGAATTGTACGGTTACTGTGGATGGCATAAAATTCACTCCTTTACATATCATCGTGTAGCAATCAATTATATTTGTAGTTCATTTGAATGTATTCTATCACAGTATTGACATCTTTTGCAATTGAAAAATCGCTGGAGTTTGCTTGGGGGGCAGAGTTATTTGGCTCCTCTGGTGCGGCAGGAATTTTTCTTTCCTGCCGCGAATCTCTTTATTATGGTATTTTCTGTTACGACAAAGGAGTGCATTATGGATTTCACAAACGCGAAGGCGAATCTTGAGAAATTGGGCTATACAATTTGAATAATACGTTGCAATGTAATATAATAGAATAAGGGAAAAATTCGGAAAAGGAGGTTTTTATGTGCAGGAGAAATATATCTTGGCTTTGGATTCCGGCACGGTGAAGAATCGGGCAGTCATATTCAACAGGGCCGGTGATATGGTTTCCTATGCGGAAAAGCGGATCAGTGTCAATCGCTCCCATAGCGGATGGGTGGAGCAGGACCCTGACGAGATCTGGAGCACCCAGCTTTGGGCGGCGAAGGAGGCCATCCGCCTGGCGAGGCTCTCCAACAGCGATATTGCTGCCATTGGCATCACGAACCAGCGGGAGACCACCATCGTATGGGACCGTTCCACGGGGCGCCCCATCTATCCGGCCATCAGCTGGAAATCCCGGCAGACGGACAGGATTTGCAGCCAACTGAGGAAAAAGGGATTGCAGGAGGAAATCAGCCAGAAGACCTCCCTTGTCATCAATCCCTATTTCTCGGCAACGAAGCTCTGCTGGATCCTGGAGAATGTGCTGGGAGCGAGGGAACTGGCCAGCCGGGGGGATCTCATCTTCGGGACCGTTGACACATGGCTCATGTGGAAACTCAGCGGGGGGACCATCTTTGCAACGGATTTCTCCAATGCTTCCCGCACCATGATGTTCCATCTGCGGGAACTGAAGTGGGACGAGGATATCCTGCGTCATCTGGACATTCCTGCATGCATGCTTCCCCAGGTGCTTCCCTCCAGTCATGTTTACGGCATGACAGATGCCAAGGTCATGGGCTCCGGGATTCCCATTGCGAGCTGCATCGGCAACCAGCAGGCCGATCTTTTCGGCGAGGCTTGTTTCTCCAAGGGAATGGCAAAGAATACTTACGGCGAGGGCTCTTTCTTCCTGATGAATGCGGGAACGGAGTACCACAGGTCGCAGAATGGCCTGATTACCACAATCGCCTGGGGAATCGGTAGCGAGGTCACCTATGCGATCGAGGGCAGTGTGTTCGTCTCCGGCTCCACGCTGGAATGGCTGAAGGAGAGGCTGGCTTTTCTCGATTCCATGTCGGACTCGGAGTGGGTGGCGAAGCAGGTGCCGGATTCCGGCGGCGTGTATTTCATTCCGTCCTTCCGCGGGCTTTCCGCTCCTTATTGGGACACCCAGACCAGCGGTATGATCATCGGGCTCAAGGAGGACACGACACGTTCCCACATTGTCCGTGCGGCGTTGGAGTCCCTTGCCTATCAGGTGCGCGATGTCTATGAGGCGGTGGTTTCCGATACGGATACGGAAATCACGGACATCCGCGTGGATGGCGGTGCCAGCCAGAACAGCCTGCTCATGCAGTTCCAGGCGGACATCCTGAACCTGCCGGTCATCCGCCCCTATATCAATGAAACGACTGCCCTGGGAGCAGCCTATCTCGCTGGCCTGGCGGTGGGACTCTGGAAGGACGTGGAGGAGCTCCAGTCCCTTTGGCATGAGGGAATGAGGTTCCATCCCCGCATGCAGGAGTACCAGCGCAATGAGCTTTATGATGGCTGGCAGAATGCAGTGTCATGTGTCATGGGGTGGATAAAATAAGAAGGGAAATTTCCATGTGTGGTCGAATATATATATAACAGGAATAATGTCGGCAAGCATAGAAAGAGCAGGAGCCCATCATGAAACATGTGATATTTAATCTGCAGTCCCTCAGTGAACTGGACGGCTGCATCGAGAAGTTTCGAAAGGAATGCCCGGAAACCTATTCCTCTTTGCTGATTTCTGTATTCACCCATTGGAATGACCGCGAGAACATCGCCAGGCTTACGTCCAGGCTTGCAGAATGCCTGCCAGCGGCATGCATTGTGGGCTCTACCTCATCCGGGGGGATTGTGGAAGGCAATCTGGAAATGCATACCACGGTCCTGAGCTTCATGGTTTTCCATGAAACAAGGATTGAGGTGCACAGTTTTTCTGACAGGACGGACCCTCTGGAAGAGGGAGAACGTTTCCTGGCGGAATGCATACTGATTGACAGTCTGGTGGGGATTGAGTTCCTTGCGACACTGAAAACCTTCAATGTCCAGGGATTTTTCGGACAGTTGGCGGATCTGCCGCTGAAAGTGGAAGTGTTTGGCGGCGGCGCGGATACCTACGAGGCGGATGGGATGACCTATGTGTTCACGGATGAGGTCATCCTGGATGCGGGCATGGTGGCGGTCTGCTTTGCGGGTCCTGCACTGTCCATACAGGTGGATTCCGGATTTGGATGGAGGCCCTTGGGGACGCCCATGAAGATCACGGCGACTCATGGGAACCTGATTGTCCGTGAATTGGACCATCAGCCGGCGGTGTCGGTTTATGAGAAATACCTGAAGATATATCCCAATGAACATTTCAGCCGGAATATCCTGGAATTCCCGCTGGTGCTTGAGCGGGAGGGGGTAAGTCTTGCGCGGCTGCCGGACGATTATATGGAGGACGGCTCGTTGGTCTTCAACGCGGACTGCCATGAGGGGGAGTATGTTCGTCTGGCCTATGGGGACTCCAATGAGATCGTGGAGAATACCCAGCAGATGCAGGACCGGCTCATGGAGGACGCGCCGGAGGCAATCCTGATCTTCAGCTGCGTCACCCGTCGGATCTTCCTGCAGGATGCTGTGCGCTATGAAATATGCCGTTATCAGGATATCGCGCCTGTGGCAGGGTGGTACACCCACGGGGAAATCGACCGCAAGGCCGACAAGATACAGATGCTCAATATGACCCTGGTGACAGCAGGTTTTCGGGAAGGCCCACTGAAGAGCACGGGGAAGAAGCTCCAGCAGACGGATGCCAGGGAGTTGAGTGACTATATGTCCCTGGCCCAGCGTCTTTCCTGCTTCATCACGGTCACCTCCAGGGAATTGGAGGCAGCCAATCGCAAGCTGACCATGCTGGCATGCCAGGACCGCCTCACGGGAATCTTCAATCGTGGGGAGATAGAGACCCGCTTCAAGGAATTTGTCCGGGAAATGAGGGAACTTGGGAAACCGACTTCCGCCATCATGATGGATCTCGATAATTTCAAGTCCGTCAATGATGTTCACGGGCATGAGATGGGGGATGTGGTATTGCAGACCGCTGCGAAGATACTGAGGAGAGGCATTCGTTCAGGGGATATTGTCGGTCGTTGGGGCGGAGAGGAGTTTCTTGCCGTCCTGCCTGGGGCAAATCTGGATGCGGCTGTCCTTGTGGCGGAAAGGATCCGCAAGGAACTGGAATCCACTCAAATGCTGCCTGACCGTTCGGTGACGGGAAGCTTTGGTGTTGCAGAGGTGGGGCCTGATGAGGAGTTTCTCTCCTTTTATCAGCGCCTGGACGAGCTTCTCTATACCGCGAAGCACAGCGGGAAAAATTGTGTGGTTTCATGAAAAAAGCGGCATTGCCTGTGGGGGCAGTGCCGTTTTTCCTTTCCCCATGGAGGAAGCTGTCTGTTCCTGCAACAGCGGCGTTGACAGTCATTGGAACAGGAGCACAACTGTGCTATACTGGAAGAAAGAAGAAGCCTTTGTATCGGAGGTGCTCAAGATGCAGGAAAGGAAACGCCCCATGCCCGTGGGTATTGAGGATTTTAGGGAATTGATTCAGAGGGAATACTACTTCGTTGACAAGACCCGGTTCATCCGGGAGTTATTGGATGCCCAGGGAAAGATTACACTGATTACCCGTCCCCGCCGCTTCGGCAAGACATTGACGCTCTCCATGTTGCGGTATTTTTTCGATATGGAAGACGCAGAGGAAAACCGTGAGCTGTTCCGCGGTCTGGACATTGGGCGGGCAGGGACCCAGTACATGCGGGAGCAGGGAACTCGCCCGGTAGTATTTCTTACGATCAAGGAAGTGCAGGCAGGGAAATTTTCGGGAATGATAGCAAAGCTATCGGAGGTGCTCCGGCAGCTTTACGGGCAATTGGAATACCTGAAGGCCAGTGAATCCTTGTCAAAACAGGATAGAGATTATTTCATGGCGGTCCTGGACAAAACGGAGTCGGAAGAAAATTTGCAGTTTGCCCTTGCAAATCTCATGAAAATGTTGGAAAAGCATCATGGGAGGACGCCTATCCTTCTTCTGGACGAGTACGATGCCCCTATCCTCTCTGCCTGGGAGAACGGTTATTATAAGGAAGGCATCGATTTCATGCGGGGCTTCCTTGGCTCTGCCCTCAAGACAAGCCCTTCCCTGTATTTTGCTGTCTTGACTGGGGTGACGCGGGTATCCAAGGAGAGCATCTTTTCGGGACTCAACAATCTCAGGGTATGTTCGGTGCTGTCCGATGCCTATTGCGACATCTTCGGCTTTACTCAGGAGGAAGCGGCAAGGCTCATGGAGGCGTGCGGCGTGGGGGACAAGTTGCCGGAGCTCAAGCGGTGGTATGACGGCTATCGCTTCGGTTCGCAGGAAATCTACAATCCCTGGTCGGTTATTTGCTATATCAGCGAGGGCTGCAAGTTCCAGCGTTATTGGCTCAATGTTTCGGGTAACAGTATCCTGAAAGTTTTGTTGGAGCATGTGGATGAGAGACGACGGGAAGAGCTCCAGCAATTGTTGCAGTTGAAGGATGCTTCGGTGGAGGCATTGGTGGACGAGGGCACGATTTACTCCGACATTCGGGAGGACGAGAATGCGCTCTATATGATGCTCCTGACCACAGGCTATTTGAAGTCCATTAAGACATGGCAGGATCGCCGCGGGCGTTGGTGGTGCCGTCTGCAGATCCCGAACCGGGAGGTCCTGCTTGCCTATGAGGACGAGATCCTTGGCAAGGTGGTGGGCCGTGGGAACCGGGTCACTCTCTTCGAGATGCTGGATGCCATGACAGCGGGCAAGGCGGGCCTGTTCCAGAAGCATCTGGGGAAAATCCTGAAGGACAGTGTCAGCTATCACGATACTGCTCAGCCGGAGAGTTTTTATCATGGTCTCATCCTGGGCTTTAGCGTCTTGATGGAAGACGAATATCGTGTGGAGTCCAATCGTGAATCGGGCTATGGCCGCTTCGACATCGCCTTCTTCCCCTTGAAGGATGGTGCCCCCGGTGTCGTCCTGGAACTGAAGTCGGCGAAGTCCGAGGAGGCCATGGAGGGAGCGGCAAAGAAAGCCCTTCGCCAGATCGAGGAGAAGGCCTATCTTGCGGAGTTTGACCGGCAGGGAGTGCAGGAGGTCTGGAAGTACGGCATTGCATTTTGCGGGAAGAAGGTATGGATGGAGCAGCAACAGGAACAATAAACCTTCCATAAAAAAGCAAGAGGGCACGGCGAAGGCCGTGCCCTTTTTCGATGTGCGGTCAGATGGTGCTTTTTCCCACCTGGTCGAAGGTGTCCGTGATGGGAGCGGGGGGCGTCTTGTCCATGAGGCTCACGACGCAGATGGCGATGCTGGAGAAGAGGAAGCCCGGGACGATCTCGTAGAGCCCCCAGAGGGCGAGCTGTTTCCATACCAATACGGTCACGCCCCCCACGATGATGCCGGCCACAATGCCGTTGCGGGTGGCGCGGCGCCAGAAGAGGCTCATGAGGATGGCGGGGCCAAAGGCTGCGCCGAATCCTGCCCAGGCATAGGCCACCATGTCCAGGATGAAGTTGTCGGGATTGAGCCCGAGGAAAACGGAAAGGGAAGCGATGACGAGGACGGAGGCACGGCTGATCCAGACGAGCTCCTTCTGGTCAGCGTCCTTGCGCAACACCGTGCGGTAGAAGTCCTGTGCGAAGGCGGAGGCCGCTACGAGAAGCTGGGAGGAGGCGGTGCTCATGATGGCCGCGAGGACAGCAGAGAGGACAAGCCCGGCAATCACAGGGGGGAACAGGGTGTTCGTCATGACGAGGAACACGGTCTCTGTGCCCGTCCCGGTCAGGGGCTCTGTGAGATAGACGCTGCCCACCATGCCCACGGCAACCGCCGCAGCCAGGGAGAGTACGACCCAGGTCATGGCAATCCGGGTTGCCTGGCGGATCTCGCCGGAAGACCGGATGGCCATGAAGCGCACGAGGATATGGGGCTGTCCGAAATAGCCGAGGCCCCATGCGAGAAGAGAAATCAGCTCGATATAGCCCATCCTGGAACCATCGGGATTCGTAAAGGGCTCGAACATGCCGGAGCGGAAACTTTCAATGGCCTCCATGGTGACGGAAAATCCTCCCATGCTCATGGCCGCGCAGATGGGAACGATGAGGATGGCGAAGAACATCATGACGCCCTGGATGAAATCCGTGCGGGACACGGCCAGGAAGCCTCCGGCCAGGGTGTAGAAGACCACGGAGCCTGCACCGATGAAGATGGCATATTCATAGGGAATGCCGAAGACCGACTCGAAGAGGCGCCCTGCGGAGACGAAGCCCGAGGAGGCATAGATGATGAAGAAGATGAGAATGAAGATGGCGGGAACGATGCGGAGAAGCCCGCTCCTGTCCTCGTAGCGGTTCTGCAGGAATTCCGGCAGGGTCAGGGAGTTCTTTGCCAGCTCCGTGTATTTTCTCAGACGTGCGGCGACGAACTGCCAGTTGGCCCAGGTGCCGATGGCAAGCCCCAGGGCAATCCAGCCCGCATTGAGGCCTGCGAGATAGGCGAAGCCGGGAAGCCCCATGAGCATCCAGCCGCTCATATCGGAAGCCTCGGCGGAGAGGGAGGTGACCCATGCCCCCAGTTTGCGGTTGCCGAGAAAATAGTCGCTCATGTTGCGGGTGCGACGGTAATAGTAGATACCGATGGCCATCATGAAGCCGATGTAAAGCACGAAGGTATTGATAATGATAAGATTGTGCGTCAAATAAATTCCTCCTCTATAATAATGGTATGGTTTCTATAGCACAATTTCACATAGATGCAGTTTCCTATTATAGCGTAAAATCTTGTCCAAGGCAAAATTTGCCAAACAATTGAAATCAGTTCTGCCTTGTGATATATTTAAAAGTAGACTGAAAATTTGAGAGATGGGGAGAGGATTTGATGGAGAAGTACGATGTTGCCATCATTGGCGGGGGACCGGCAGGGATCTTCGCGGCATATGAGCTTGTGGAGAAGGCACCGCAGCTCCGCGTCCTTGTGCTGGAAAGCGGGAAGGATATCTACCATCGCGTCTGTCCGATTTCTGCGGGGAAGGTGAAGAGCTGCATCCGCTGCAAGCCCTGCAGCATCATGCGCGGTTTTGGCGGGGCGGGGGCTTTTTCCGATGGGAAGTACAATTTCACGACGCAGTTTGGCGGCTGGCTGAATGAGTATCTGGATGATGCGGAGGTCATGGAGCTCATCGAGTACGTGGATGCCATCAATATGAGGCATGGGGCGCCATCCAAGGTGTTCACCACGAAGGGGTCAAAGCTCAGGAAACAGGCCCTGGAATATGACCTGCATCTTCTGGAAGCGAGCGTGCGCCATCTGGGGACGGAAAACAATCTCAAGATGCTGGAAAGCATTTACGAGTTTCTGCGGGAAAAGGTGGATTTTCGCTTTGAGTGCCCGGTCCGGCATGTTGTCTCGGACGGCGCGGGAGAAAATGAGCTGGAACTTGAGAACGGGGAAAAGATTGCGGCGGAATACCTCATCATTGCCCCGGGACGTGCGGGCGCTGAGTGGTTTTCCGATGAATGTGCCCGCCTGGGGCTGGAACAGGAAAACAACCGTGTGGATGTGGGCGTGCGCATTGAGGTGCCGGACGAACTGTGGAGCCATATCACGGACGAGGTCTATGAGGCGAAGCTGGTCTACCGCACGAAGCGTTACGGGGACTATGTGCGTACCTTCTGCATGAATCCCCACGGCCATGTGGTCATGGAGAACACGGATGGCATTGTGACTGTCAACGGGCATTCCTACAGTGACCCGAAGCTGCAGAGCAACAACACGAACTTTGCCCTCCTGGTGAGCAACCGCTTCACGAAGCCTTTCACGGAGCCGCATCAGTATGGCAAGCGCATCGCCTCTTTCTCGAATATGCTGGGGGGCGGCATCATCATGCAGCGTTACGGAGATCTTATCAAGGGGCACCGCACCAACGAGGACCGCATGAGCAAGAGCTTCATGCGCCCGACCCTCCAGGCAACGCCGGGGGATCTCTCCCTTGTGCTGCCGAAGAGGCATCTTGACAATCTCATCGAAATGATCCAGGTTCTCAACAATGTGGCGCCGGGCATGACGAATGACGATACCCTGCTCTATGGCGTCGAGGTGAAGTTCTACAGCTCCCGGGTAGTCCTCACGAAACAGTTGGAAACAAAGCTCAGGAATGTTTTTGCCATCGGTGACGGCGCAGGGGTGACAAGAGGGCTTTCCCAGGCCAGCGCCAGCGGTGTGTACGTGGCGAGGACGATACTTTCCAGAATGGAAAAATAGGGAAGGGGATCCTTCAAAAAAGAATTGTATTCCTCAGTCCCTTGTGGTATAATCTCACCTAGTGCAATGAAACAAGCACGCGGTTCCCGATATTTGCCCTGTGCCCATGGGAAGATTCTTCCCCGGGTGGTGCAAAGGATGAGGGACGCGGAAGAAAAAACAGGAGGTGCACTAACATGGCAGTAATTTCTATGAAGCAGTTGTTGGAGGCAGGTGTCCATTTCGGGCATCAGACCCGTCGCTGGAACCCGAAGATGGCGAAGTACATCTTCACGGAGCGCAACGGGATCTACATCATTGACCTGCAGAAGACGGTCAAGAAGGTGGATGAGGCGTACAATTTCCTTCGCGGTATTGCGGAGGAAGGCAAGTCCGTTCTCTTTGTCGGCACGAAGAAGCAGGCACAGGATGCTGTGAAGGAAGAGGCTCTGCGCGCCAACATGTTCTATGTCAATGAGCGCTGGCTCGGCGGCATGATGACGAACTTCCAGACCATCCAGAAGCGCGTCAACCGTCTCAAGGAGCTTGAGACGATGGAGGCCGATGGTACCTTTGATGTGCTCACGAAGAAAGAGGTTCTTGGTCTGCGTCACGAGATGGGCCGTCTGGAGAAGTATCTTGGCGGCATCAAGGAGATGAACAAGCTCCCGGGGGCGCTCTTCGTTGTGGATCCCCGCAAGGAGCGCATTGCTGTTGCCGAGGCGCGCAAGCTCAACATCCCCATCGTGGCTATTGTTGACACGAACTGCGATCCCGATGAGATCGATTATGTCATCCCGGGCAATGATGATGCAATCCGTGCCGTCCGTCTGCTGACCGGCCGCATGGCAGATGCTGTCCTTGAGGGTCGTCAGGGGCAGGATGTGGAGCCCGAGGCGGCAGAGGAAGCCGAGGCTTGATGTAATATACAAACGATCGGAAGAAGAACATGGGAGGGGGTAAGGGAGTTATCCCTTGCTCCCTTATTATAGTGGGAGGAATTTTGATGGCAAATATTACGGCTGCAATGGTAAAGGATCTGCGCGAGAAGACGGGCGCAGGCATGATGGACTGCAAGAAGGCTCTTGCCGCTACGGACGGCGATGCTGCGAAGGCGATCGACTGGCTTCGCGAGAAGGGCATCTCCAAGGCGGAGAAGAAGGCCGGACGCGTTGCTGCAGAGGGTGCGGTTGCCGCATACCTCAGCGATGATGCAAAGGTGGGCGTCCTCGTGGAGATCAACTGCGAGACGGACTTTGCTGCAGGCAACGAGCAGTTCCGCAGCCTTGAGACGAAGATTGCCAAGCATATCGCGGATACCGCTCCTGCCGATCTCGATGCGCTGAATGACAGCACCCTCGACGGCAAGAAGGTTTCCGAACTCATCACGGAGGCCACGGCTACCATCGGCGAGAAGATTTCCCTGCGTCGTTTCACCCGCTTTGAGACGGATGGCCGTCTTGCCACTTATATCCACATGGGCGGCAAGATTGGCGTGCTCGTGGAGCTTTCCGGCGGCGAGGCCGAACTCGGCAAGGATATCGCCATGCAGATTGCCGCAGCGGCTCCCACGGCTGTTGACCGCAGCGGCGTGGATGCGGCATCCCTCGATCATGAGCGTGAGGTTCTCCGCAAGCAGGCCCTTGAGGAGGGCAAGCCCGAGAAGATCATCGAGAAGATGGTGGATGGACGCATCAACAAGTTCTACAAGGAAGTCTGCCTCGTGGAGCAGATCTTCGTCAAGGATACCGAGAAGACGGTCAAGGACGTGCTGGGCGGCGTAGAGGTTCGCCAGTTTGTCCGTTATCAGCTCGGCGAGGGCATTGAGAAGAAGCAGGAAGATTTCGCAGCAGAGGTTGCGGCACAGATGAAATAAACATCCTTTGGGATGGGAAAAGAGAGAACACGATGAGAAGTGTTCTCTTTTTTCAAAAGTGTGGATGGAATAGAGGAAAACCGGGAACATTTGTCGAATCTATGTTATTGGATGCGTCTGGACGGAGGTTTATGTTTTGGAAACATCGAGATACAAGCGTGTGGTATTGAAGCTCAGCGGCGAGTCCCTGGCAGGGGAGCAGGGCTTTGGCATCAATCCCCTGGTGGTCGAGGACATTGCGGTGCAGATCAAGAAGATTCGCGAGCATGGCATTGATGTGGCAATCGTTGTGGGCGGCGGCAATATATGGCGTGGGCTTTCCGGAAGCGCCAAGGGCATGGATCGCGCCCAGGCCGATTACATGGGAATGATGGCGACGGTCATGAATGCTCTGGCCCTGCAGGATGCCCTGGAGAAGATGGATGTCGATACCCGTGTGCAGACGGCCATCGAGATGCGGCAGGTCGCGGAGCTCTACATCCGCCGCAAAGCCATCCGTCACATGGAAAAGGGACGTGTGGTCATCTTTGGGGCCGGTACGGGGAACCCGTATTTCTCCACGGACACGACGGCTGCCCTGCGTGCCGCCGAAATTGAGGCGGATGTCATCCTCATGGCGAAGAAGGGCACGGATGGTATCTATGATTCCGATCCGAACAAGAATCCCGGCGCAAAGAAGTTCGAGACACTCAAATACATCGATATCCTCAACCTCGGTCTGCAGGTCATGGATTCCACGGCGACATCCCTCTGCATGGACAACCGGATCCAGCTTGTGGTATTCAACATCGACGACCATGCGAACATCCTGCGGGCTGCCCTGGGAGAGAATATCGGTACGACGGTAGGAGGTAGGAAGGAAGAATGATCAAGGAGATACTCAAAAAGCAGGAGGACCGCATGCAGAAGAGCCTGGACTCCCTGAAAAAAGAGTTTGCATCCCTGCGTGCAGGGCGTGCGACGCCGGCCCTCCTGGACAAGGTCATGGTGGATTACTACGGGACGCCCACACCGGTGAACCAGGTGGCGAAGGTATCCGTGCCGGAGCCGCGCATGATTGTCATCCAGCCCTGGGAGAAGACGATTCTCCACGATATCGAAAAAGCCATCATGAAATCGGATCTGGGACTGAACCCGAATTCCGACGGAACGGCAATCCGTCTGGCAATCCCGCAGCTCACACAGGAGCGTCGCCAGGAACTCGTTAAGACGGTGAACAAGAAAGCCGAGGAGGCGAAGGTGGCTCTTCGCAATATTCGCCGCGATGGCAATGATGCGGTAAAGAAGCTGGAGAAGTCCAAGGAAGTCCCGGAGGATGAGGCCAAGAAGGGACAGGAGAGCATGCAGAAGCTGGTGGACAAGTACATCAAGCTTGTGGATGCGGCCCGCACGGCAAAGGAAAAAGAGGTCATGGAAGTCTGATATGGCATCTGGGTTCGTTGGCCGTCCCTGGCATGAGGTGGAGCAGGAGCTCCAATCGGCAGGGATTCGTTATGAGAAAGAGATAACACGCCCCACGCGTGATTTTTTCAAGGTAGATGAAAAATATCTCTATGTCCTTCGGGAAAGACAGAGCCCGGAGGGCAGCCTGCAGTTTGTGCTGGCAGCGCGCTGCACGGGCGTATTGCCCGGATAGATTCTGCTGCTGCACATGGAAAGGAGGTGTCCTGAGTATGGCTTACAAGATTGGTGGCGACTGCATTTCCTGCGGTTCCTGCGCTTCCACCTGCCCGGTGGAGGCAATCAGCGAGGGCGCTGAGCACTATGAGATCGACGCTGAAAAGTGTGTTGAGTGTGGCGCTTGCGCTGCCGGATGCCCGGTATCTGCAATCGAAGCTCCGTGATGGACGGCCCCTCTTTGAGAGTGGGCGTACTGATAAACGTAGACTGTGCACTATAGCGAGATAGTTTTTCGCCTGACAAGGAAGCGGAATCGCAGTCGTAGCAGAGCTACGTCAAGATTTCGATGACGCAGTCAGACGGAAAAGTGGCCGCTATAGTGTGTTGGCGGAGTTTATCAGCACGCCCTAATCGGAGAGGGGCTTATCTTGTATATAGGGGTAACGCAATCATGTGGAAGAAGATATTTGGCGGCAAGGGATCCCCATCGGATTCCTCAAATCTGCCATTATTTGATCGTATAGATAGGGAGAGACTCCCGCGCCATGTGGCTGTCATCATGGACGGCAATGGCCGTTGGGCCCAGGGGCAGGGACTTATACGGACGGCGGGGCATACCGCCGGCGTAAAGACCTTGAAGCGCATCCTGAAGACGGCGAGCGACATCGGAATCGAGGCGCTTACCGTATATGCCTTCTCGACGGAGAACTGGAAGAGGCCCCATGGGGAAGTGGATTTTCTCATGAAACTTTTTTCGGAGTATCTCGACAAAGAGCTTCAGGAAATGAATGAGGAACAGGTGCGCATTCATTTTTTGGGCCGGATGGAGGGATTTTCCGAGGCGTTGCAGAGGCAGGTCCGCCAGGCGGAAGATCTCATGCGGAACAATACGGGCATCCGTTTCAATATTGCGGCCAATTATGGCGGACAGGATGAGCTGGTGCGGGTCATGCAGACAATTGCCCGGCAGGTGGCGGAGGGAAAGCTTTCCCCGGAGGCAATCGACGAGCAGACGGTGGAACGGCATCTGGATACCTATGGAAGCCCGCCGGTGGATCTGGTGATCCGCACCAGCGGCGACATGCGTCTGTCCAATTTCCTCCTGTGGCAGGCAGCCTATGCAGAGTTCTGGTTCACGGATACCAACTGGCCGGATTTCACGCCGGAGGAATTCGTGGAGGCCCTGGTGGAATTTGGCAAGCGTGACCGCCGTTTTGGCGGGCTGACGAAGAAATGAGGTTTTTGTTTTGATAGTACGTGTGATAACTGGTATTGTCGGTATCGCATTGGCGGCATTTGTCATCCAGACAGGTGGATGGGTGTTCAGTGCCTTTGCATTGGTTCTTTCCCTTGTGGGATGGTATGAATTCACGTCGGCCTTCTCGCAAAACGGGACAGGCACGACATTCTTTACGGGCATTCTTGGGCTGGTGCTGCTTTGGGGCTGCGCCTGGTTGGGCAATGCGGAGGAATTCATGGCGGTGAGCATCTTCATCCTGCTCATCGTGTTGCTGGAGTCTGTGCTCCTGCATGGCAGGGTTCCCTTTGATGGGGCCTGCATATCCATTGCGGGCATCTTCTATGTGGGATTTCCCTTTGCCCATCTCCTGATGCTGCGTTTCCTGCGGGAAGGGGAGATGATTGGTACCCCGCTGGGAAATTTCGAGTATGGCTGCGCCATGATATGGATCATGTTCATCGGCACCTGGGCAAGCGATACCTTTGCCTATTTCACTGGTTCCCTGCTGGGCAGCCATAAGCTCTGTTCTTCCATCAGTCCCAACAAGACGGTGGAGGGTTTCCTGGGTTCTATCGTCGGCACCACGGCAGCGGTTGCGGCTCTGGGACACATGTTTTTCGGACTTCCTCTCGTGAACATGGCTGTTTTGGGTCTCTGCATTTCCATTCTGGCAACCCTTGGGGATCTGGTGGAGTCCGTCATGAAACGGCACACCGGCATCAAGGATTCCGGAAGCCTCATCCCGGGGCATGGCGGCGTGCTGGACCGTTTTGACAGCGTTCTTTTCACAGCGCCTTTGGTCTATTATTTTGTGGTGATTTCCTACTTGTTGGGAAATGGAAAGCTGTTCCAGTAATTTTTGAGATAACTGTGCTATCCTTTCGGGAAAGGTCATTAGAGCGTGCTGGTGGAGTTTTCAACACGCACTGTCAGTAAAGGAGTATGAGGTAAAGCATGAGTTTGACGGTTGTTGCAGTCATATGCGTATTTGGGCTGCTGGTGCTTGTCCATGAGCTTGGGCATTTCGTTACGGCAAAGCTTACGGGCATGCGGGTGGATGAGTTTGCCATCGGGTTCGGGCCGAAGCTCATCAGTTTCCAGAGAGGGGAGACGGTGTATTCCATTCGCTGCATCCCTTTGGGAGGATTCAACAATATTGCGGGAATGGATGCGGAAAACAATACGGCGGGGGACCGGGGTTACTGCAGGAAGTCGATACCGGCCCGGATGCTGGTCATCCTTGCCGGTTCGGGGATGAACCTCATCCTGCCCGTGTTTCTTTTTTTCAGCATCTTCTTTTTCAGCGGGGTGACAACTCCATCGACGGAGCCAATCCTGGGGACGGTGCTGCCCGGGAAGCCTGCGGCAATGGCGGGGTTGCAGGATGGAGACCGCATCCTTCGGATTGGCGACACGGCCATCAATAACTGGACGGGTTTTGTGGATTCCGTCAGGTCCAACGAGGGAAAGCAGCTTACCATCTACTATGAGCGGGACGGTGTAGAGAAAAGCACGGTGGTGACACCTGTCTATGATGCGGAAAACAAACGCGTCATGGTAGGCGTCACGGGAGGAGTAGAGACCTCTCATCCGGGATTCTTTGAATCCATAGGGCTTGCGGTGCAGAAGACGGGCGCGGTCATTTATGCCATGCTGGCAGAACTGTTGCGTCTTGTCGCCCAGCTTTCCGGCGAGAACCTGGCCGGCCCGGTGGGAGTGGTCCAGATGACGGGCGAAGTTGCCAAGATGGGACTGGTTCCCCTGGTGAACTTCACGGCGTTTTTGAGCCTGAATCTTGGCATCATCAATCTGTTCCCGATTCCTGCACTGGATGGCGGACATTTCCTGATGCTGCTTGTGGAAGCCGTCAGGAGGAAGCCGCTCAGTCCAAAGTTCCTGCAGTACACACAGACGGTGGGCATCGCGCTGCTGTTGGTGCTTATGGTGTATGCGACGAAGAATGACATTGTGCGGATCTTTTTTGGAGGATAGCGGGAAATGGACACAAAGAGGAAATTGACACGGCAGATTCATATCGGTCCCATCGCCATTGGGGGAGGGGCGCCTGTTTCCGTGCAGTCCATGACAAACACGAAGACATCGGATACGGAGGCAACGGTGGCGCAGATCCGTTCCCTGGTTGCGGCGGGTTGCGATATTGTCCGTCTGGCGGTGCCGGACATGGAGGCGGCAAAGAATCTCGGCAATATCATCCGCGAGGTTTCTGTGCCTCTGGTGGCGGATATCCATTTTGACTACAAGCTGGCCATTGAGTCAATCCATCAGGGGGTTGCAGCGCTTCGCCTGAACCCCGGGAATATTGGCGGCGAAGAAAAGGTGCGGGCGGTGGTCCGGGAGGCAAAGGCACATTCCATCCCCATCCGCATTGGCGTGAATGCCGGTTCCCTGGACAAGAAGCTCCTGGAAAAATACGGCAAGGTCACGGCGGAGGCCCTTGTGGAATCTGCCATGCAGCATGTACGCATTCTGGAGGCGCTGGATTTCCATGATATGAAGATTTCCCTCAAGGCCCATGATGTGCCCATGACCCTGGCGGCATACCGCCTGATGTCGGAGACGGTGGACTATCCCTTGCATCTGGGCATCACGGAAGCGGGGACGGCAAATACGGGCGTCATCAAATCCGCCGTTGGCATTGGAGCACTTCTTGCCGAGGGCATTGGTGACACGATCCGCATTTCCCTTACGGGGGACCCCACCGTTGAGGTCAGGGTTGCCAATGAGATACTGAAATCCCTTGGGATGAGGGAATATGGCCCCACACTGGTTTCCTGCCCTACCTGCGGACGCACGAGCATTGACCTGCCCGCCATTGCCGCACAGGTGGAGAAGAGGCTGGAAGGCATCAGGGAGCCCATCGAGGTGGCGGTCATGGGCTGTGTCGTCAATGGCCCCGGAGAGGCGAGGACTGCCGATGTGGGCATTGCCGGAGGAAAGGGCGAAGGCCTTGTATTCCGCAAGGGCGAGATTGTCCGCAAGGTTCCGGAAAATGAGCTGGTGGAAGAACTGTTCAAGGAAATTGATGCCATTTTGAACCATTGACCGTTCTTGGGACTTATGGTATAATGGATGTAGTTCAAGGATGACAAAAGAAATGCGATTGACAGGTATGGCTGTGGATGGCCGTGGATTATGTCAGTTGTGAAAAACAGGGAGTGGATTGCATGAAACAAATGATTTATTCTCAGTGGCAGAGTGGGATTCTCATTCCGGCGAGGGTGCATCAGTTTTCCCGTGCCGCGAAGCTTTGCGGAAGCAAGAGCTTCAAAGACTATTCGGGAATCATCGCGGCATCTTCTGAGCGCGCTGCAGTAGGCGAGTGGCTGGACAGCATTACCCCGCTCAAGAAGACAAGGTCTGTTGCTTGATTTTGTCTTTTAATGAAGGCATTGTTGCGGCAATGCCTTATTTTCTTTGCCGAAACGACAATATGTATATTTTGCCCATTGGCAAAATCTGAACAATGCGTTATAATATACACGTTTTTATTTTCCATTTATTTAAGGGGGATTTTCATGGCTATTAAACCAACTGCAGTAAGAAAGGCTGCTCCGAAAAAGGCTGCCGCTGCCAAGAAGACAGCAGCGTATATGTTCTTCAATTGTGACGGTGAGAAGTCGCCGAAGTCCAAGAACGTTTCCTATAACAACGCTGTCTACCGTGACCTGAAGACGTCGCGCAAGGCTCTCTGGGAGAAGATCCAGGAGGAAATCGATGCCGGCAATGTCCATGTGGATGAGGCAAACCTGGAGGCTGCAAAGAATGCAGTCCTGGAGGGCAATCCGACGGATGCCAGCCAGTATCTCCAGTATGGCGATATTGTCAGCGTAGATTGCTATTGATGTGAAATACGTGATGCGGATGCCGCATGGGGACCTGAACGGGTTCCTGTGCGGCAATCTTTTTTGCATAATTCCTTAACAATAACCTGAAGTTATGGTAGAATGAGACAGGTTTGGATTGTTGTACGGAGGAAATGCGGATGGAATTCCGGCAATTGGAGTATTTTTGCACGATAAGCGATTTGGAAAATTTCACGAGGACTGCCCAGGTGCTGCATGTATCTCAGCCGTCTGTGACGAAGGCCATCAAGGCATTGGAGGCAGAACTGCAGCTCACCTTGATCGATCGGAGCCAGAAGCGTATTGCATTGACAGAGGAGGGCAAGGTATTTCTCGTCCATGCCAGGAAAATCATGCAGGATGTGAAGGCAGCCCAGCGTGACATGCAGAAGTTTCGCGACGAGGCAAAGGCGGGAACGATTCAGCTTGGCGTTTCTCCCATGGTGGAGGCGTATCTTTTCCCGGATCTCTTCACGAAGTTTCGTCAGGCGTACCCGGATATTGCACTGGAGGTCCGGGAGTTGGCGGATTCGCAGCTGGTGCGGGAATGTGCGGACCTGGGGGAACTGGATTTTGGGATTGTCCTTGGCAGCAGAGGAAATTCGGCGGCACATGAGAGACTCATTCTTCGTGACAATATGAGCCTTTGTGTTTCCATGACTCATCCCCTTGCCATGGCAAAGGAAGTGGATTTCTGCCGTCTTCGGGAGGAGAAGTTCATCCTGCAGCCGCCCAATACCTATCAGTACCGGCAGGTGTTCCAATACTGCACGGAGTCGGGCTTTGTGCCGGACATCGTGCTTTGCACCGCACAGATCAAGACCATCAAGCAGCTGGTGACAAATGAGATGGGGGTTTCCGTATTGCCGGACTTTGCCATGTGGACGGACAGGACCTTCTCTCGCCGCCCGCTGAAACCCAGGATGGATGTGCCCGTCTATCTTTATTGGGGCTCCCATAAGCAATTGTCCAAGATGGACCATCAATTCCTGGATTTCATGGAAAAGTATACGGAGTCCGCAGAGTTCAAACAGCATTTCCATCTGGAGTAAGGGGTAGAAGGCTTTGCAATTGAAGCGTTTGGAGGCATATGGATTCAAATCCTTTGCCGACAAGATCAACATAGATTTTGACAAGGGAATCACAGCTATTGTCGGGCCTAATGGCAGCGGCAAGAGCAATATCACGGATGCCATCCGCTGGGTGCTGGGAGAGCAGAACATCCGGAATCTGCGCGGCACGAAGGCGGAGGACATCATCTTTACGGGCAGTGCGGCGCGCAAGGCATTGGGCGTGGCAGAGGTATCCCTTGTCTTTGAGAACAACGGGGAACTGCCCGTGGATTTCAAGGAAGTGGTGGTGACCCGGCGGATCTTCCGTTCGGGGGAGAGTGAGTTCTATATCAACCGTTCCCGCTGCCGCCTGAAGGATATCTACAATCTCTTTGCCGATACGGGCATCGGCCATGATGGCATGAGCATCATCGGGCAGAACCGCATCGATGATATCCTCAACAGCAAGCCGGAGGACCGGCGCGCCTTTTTTGAGGAAACTGCAGGAATCACGAAGTATCGGAACCGCAAGCGGGAAACCCTGCGAAAGCTGGAGGACATGGAAGGGAACCTGGTCCGTGTAAATGATATCATCCATGAGATCGAGGTCCAGCTGGAACCCTTGGCGGAGCAGGCGGAAAAGAAGCGCAAGCACAATGCACTGGCAGGGGAACTGGAAAAGTACAGACTGACGGGGATTCATCAGAAGTATGCGAAGTTCAAGGTCCAGGCAGAGGAATTGGACGGAAAGCTCAAGGTGAGCAGGGACCAGGCCATTGCTTTGGATGCAGAGGCAAGGACTGCGGAAGCCCGAAAGGAGCAGCTGGACAAGGAAGCCCTGGATCTGGACCGGGCCATGGAGGAGCAGGCAAAGAAGAACGAGGAGATCCAAAGCCGCCTGAAAACCGTGGGGAATGAAATGGCAACCCTGCGGGAACGGCAGGACCAGAGCGATGCGGCAAAGACGAGGATCCTCGCCCAGAGGGAGGAAATCCAGGAGGCAATCCGCTCGGCCGAGGCGCAGATTCTGGAACAGCAGGAGCAGGAAGAGCAGCAGGCAAAGGATTTGAAGCTGGCAGATGACCTGCTGGAATCGGAGCGGAGGAAATCTTCCGCTTTGGAAGCGCACATCCGGGAGCAGAAGGAAAAGACCCAGGCATGCGATGCGAAAAGGGAAGCGCAGCAGTCATTCCTTTCGGAACGGGAGCGGGAACTCGCTCTCATCGAGAAGGATGTGGAGATGGGCTCTGATGGGCAGTCGGAGGGAGAGGCCGCCGTTGGGGATGCAAGGAAGTCCTTGGAAGAGTTGCAGGAAGAGCTGGATCGGTTTCAGGCGGAGATTTCCGAGGCCCAGGATGCGCGAACCCGTTTGCTTCAGGAACAGGGCGCGAAAGAATCGGAACGTCGCCGGATGGAGGAAAATCTGGCAAAACTCCGAAAAGATTTGGCGGAGACTGCCCAAATCGTCCGAAACGACAGCGGAAAATTGCAGTTTCTGGAGCGTATGCAGCAGGATTACGAGGGATTCGGCAAGGCTGCAAGGTCCGTTCTCAAGAGCGGGGAATCCTGGCGCAAGGGTGTATGCGGGGCCGTGGCGGAACTCCTGAAGGTTCCGTCGGAATATGTGACTGCCATAGAGGTCGCTTTGGGGGGCAATCTGCAGAATATCGTCACAGAGGACACGGACACAGCAAAGGCCGCCATTGCCTTTTTGAAGCGGCAGAGACTGGGGCGCGTAACTTTCCTCCCTCTTTCCACCATTGTTGTCCGCAGGCCGGGGCAGGAAGACTGGAGCCATGAGCCTGGCGTTATCGGTTATGCGAACGGTTTGGCAAAGGTAGAGGAAAGGTTCCGGAAGATTGCGGACTTCCTGCTGGCAAGGACGCTGGTGGTGGATACCCTGGACAACGCACTGGCCCTGGCCAGGAAGCAGGGCTACCGTATGCGCATCGTCACGCTGGAGGGCGAGCTCTTGAGTCCCGGAGGTTCCCTTTCCGGCGGCAGCAGCCATCACAAGGAGGCGAGCTTCCTCAACCGCAGCGGTGAGATTGCCTCGTTGAAGCAGCACATTGACGAATAC
Organism: uncultured Veillonellaceae bacterium; assembly: GCA_902801565.1. Taxonomy (GTDB): domain Bacteria; phylum Bacillota; class Negativicutes; order Selenomonadales; family Selenomonadaceae; genus UBA3796. The sequence goes on from CADCIX010000001.1 coordinate 86,115, forward strand.
CGGAAAAAAGAGGATTCCCTGCAGAGGCAGGTGGAGCCATCCGAGGCAGGGCTCCGCAGGATGGAAGAGGCTCTTGCCATCCTGGCAGAGAGACTGCAGCAGGGCGACGTGCATCATGCAGAACTCCGGATCTCTGCGGAAAGCGCAGAGAAAAGGATGGAGCAGGAGAAGGCGAGACTGGAAGAACTTCTGCAGCAAGCGGAACAGCGCAGGAAATCCTTTGCGGAACTCCAGAGGAAGCGCGTGGAAACTGTCCATGCCGTGGAGGAGGCGAGGAAGCTTCTGGAAGCGGCGGAAAAAGAGGCCCAGCGTGCGGGGGAAGCCCTGGACGATCTGGAAATGGATGCCGATGATCTGGCAAAATATATCCATGACAGGGAACTCAATCGCGTCGTTCTGGAGCAAAAACTCCAGCGCAGCAAGGAAGGCATTCTTCTGGGGCAAAGGGAAAAGAAGCGGAGCGAGGAGCAGCTTGCCCGCAACCGGCAGGAGGAAGAAGATCTTGTCACGGGTCTGGAGGGAAGCGCCTCGCGCCTTCAGGAACTGGAGCGGCAGAACGAGCTTTTCCAGGAGCAGCATGCTTCCGGGCAGGCAGAGCGGGACCGCCTTTACGAGGAGCGCATGGCAAAGCTGGCGGAAAGCAATAAGCAGGACAAGGCGGCCAAGGAGGCTGCCCGCAAGAGGAATGCCGTGGAAGAGCAGGTCCATCGCATGGAGATTTCAGCCTCCAGGATCAGCATGTCCATGGAGGAATGCGTGGAACGCATGCTGGCGGACTACGGACTCACCCCGGAACGGGCGGCGGAGGAAGCCATGGATGTTCCGGCAGAGGACCTGCAGAAGCGCATGAAAGAGCTGGAGCGGGGCATTGCAGCCCTTGGGGACATCAACCATAGCGCCATCCAGCAATACGAGGATCTGGAGCGTCGCCATGGCTTCATGAGCAAGCAGTCAGGGGATCTCGTGAAGGCCAAGGAAGATCTCCTCGTCATCCTGAAGGAAATGGATGACGAGATGACAAAGCGCTTCAAGGAAGCCTTTGCCCAGATCCAGATATACTTCGGGGAGATCTTTGTGCGGCTCTTTGGAGGCGGCAAGGCGGAGCTTCGACTCCTGGACGAGGAAAATGTGCTGGACACCGGCGTGGAGATCCTTGTGCAGCTTCCCGAGAAGAAGCGGCAGAACCTGTCGGCCCTGTCGGGTGGCGAGCGAGCCTTGACGGTCATCGCTCTGCTGTTTTCCTTTCTTCGCTACAAGCCCTCGCCCTTCTCCGTATTGGATGAGATTGATGCCCCGCTGGACGAGGCGAATGTGGTGCGTTTCGGCACCTTTTTGCGGGAGTTTTCCACGAATACCCAGTTCATCGTCGTCACCCATCGAAAGGGAACCATGGAGTCCGTGGATACCATGTACGGCGTGACGATTGAGGATGCCGGCGTGTCGAAGATCCTGTCCGTGAAGATAGAGGATGTCAAATAAGGAGGATGTCATGGGATTTTTTGATAAATTAAAGAAGGGTTTGGCCAAGACAAAGGAGAACCTTACCAACAAGATAGAAAAACTCATCATCGGCTATGCCGATATTGATGAGGAATTCCTGGAGGAATTGGAGGAAACCCTCATCATGGCGGATGTGGGGATGACCACCACAGAGACGCTGATGAAGGCGGTCCGCAAGGGCATCAAGAAGAAGGAGATCAATTCGCCGGAGGATCTGAAGCCCTTCCTGGCAAAGGAGATTGCGGCCATATTGACGGAGGGAGAAAACGTCACGCGCATCGCTGCGGCAGGGCCCACCGTGATTCTTGTCATCGGCGTCAACGGGGCGGGGAAGACCACCACCATCGGCAAACTCAGCGCCTATTACAAGGAGCAGGGCAAGAGCGTCATGCTGGCGGCGGCAGACACCTTCCGCGCGGCGGCCATCGACCAGCTGAAGGTCTGGAGCCAGCGCACGGGCGCGGCCTTTATCCAGCATGAGGAGGGATCGGACCCGGCTGCGGTGGCCTTCGATGCGGTAAAGGCGGCCAAGGCGCGCAATGTCGACATACTGATTGTGGATACGGCAGGCCGTCTCCAGACGAAATCCAACCTCATGGAGGAGCTCAAGAAGATCAACCGGGTCATTGCCCGGGAGATTCCCGAGGCGCCCCATGAAACCCTTCTCGTTCTCGATGCGACGACGGGACAGAACGCCATCAGCCAGGCAAAGCTTTTCACCCAGGCTGCCCCGATCACCGGCGTGGTCCTCACGAAACTGGACGGGACCGCCAAGGGCGGCGTCGTCATCGGCATCAAGTCGGAGCTTTCCATGCCCGTGAAATGGATTGGCGTGGGAGAGAAGGTGGAGGATCTTCGCCCCTTTGTGGCAGAGGATTTCGCAAGGGCATTGTTTGAGGCGTGATAGCAGATTCTAAGACTCCTTTAACGAATATCTAATCTCTATCGTGTATTCTTGGAAAAAAGGAATAAGAAAGGAGCGGATTTATGAAGAAATTTCTTGTTTGTACGGTGTTGTCGGCGCTTCTTATGGCCGGTGGCATGATGGGGCAGGGGGAGGCGGCTCCGCAGGATGCCCGGCTCATGGGAGGCTGGAATGCCACGGAATCCCCGGAGATCCCGGAGGAGGTCACAGAGGTTTTCCAGAAGGCATTCGATGGTTTTGTTGGGGTTGACTATGAGCCTGTTGCCTATCTTGGCTATCAGATCGTTGCAGGGAAAAATCATTGTCTCCTCTGCCAGGCGCGGGTCGTGTACCCGGATGCCGAACCTTATTATGCTCTTGTATATCTGTATGAGGATCTGTCGGGGAACGGGGAAATCAAGAACATCGTTCCCCTTGACCTGGCAGAGTTTTCTAGTAAAAAAGAAGAGGTTTCCTTGAAGGAGGGCGAAGAAAAATGATCCGTTTGTTGCTGATTTCCCTGATGATGCTTTTGAGCAGCGCACTGTGCTTTGCAGATGTGGAGCCGGTGAATACGCAGCAGATTCTGCCGGTCCATGAGCATACGGCAGACTGCGAGCTGACCACTGCCGAACCCGTGCAGATCATCTGCATCCTTGACCGTTCCGGCTCCATGAAGAATCTGGCCGGAGACACCATTGGCGGCTACAATTCCTTCATTGAGAAGCAGCGGAAGGAAGAGGGAAGTGCTGAGGTCACTACGGTCCTGTTCGATGACCAATATGACAAGATTGTGGATGCCATGGACCTCCAGGACGTGCCGGAGCTGACTTCCAAGGAGTATTATGCGCGGGGCATGACGGCGCTTCTGGATGCCGTGGGCAGGACCATCATGGACACGGCCGGAAGGATGGAGAAGGAAGGAATCTGCCCGGAGAAAAGGCGTGTCATCTTCTTCATCATGACCGACGGACAGGAGAACGACAGCAAGGAATACGACAGGGCATCCGTGAAGGCGATGATCGAGACCGCCACAAAGGAGTACAATTGGAATTTCATCTTCATGGGGGCCAATATTGATTCCGTATCGGAGGCAGCATCCATTGGAATCGATTCCAAGCATGCAGTGGATTATGACTATAATGGAGCGGGAATCCGCCAGTCTTTTGACCGGATGGATGCAGCCGTCAGCGAGATGCGGGAAACGGGAACCGTTGGTGACCAATGGAAGGATAAGTGAGAAGTTCCTGTGCTGTACAGATGATGGAAAAGGGAAGCGGGAGGTGCATCCTCCATATTGACATGGATGCGTTTTTTGCTTCGGTGGAGCAGCGCGACCATGAGGAGTACCGCGGGAAGCCTGTCATCGTCGGCGGGCTTTCCGGGCGCGGCGTGGTTTCGACGGCTTCCTACGAGGCGAGGAAATTCGGCGTCCATTCGGCGATGCCCATGGCAATCGCAAAGAGGAAATGCCCCCAGGGGATTTTCGTGGAGGGAAATTATCCGCAATATGCGAGGGTTTCTGACCAGATCTTCGGGATCCTGGACCGATTTTCCCCTGTGGTGGAGCCCCTTTCCATCGATGAGGGGTTTCTCGACCTTACGGGAATGGAACGGCTGATGAAAAGCCCGGAGGATTACGGGCGGAGGCTCAAGGCTGCCATCCGGCAGGAGACAGGTCTTGTTGCCTCGGTGGGGATCGCCCCGAACAAGTTCCTGGCAAAATTGGCATCGGACCTGGAGAAGCCGGACGGCCTGACGGTCATCCGCATGGAGGAGGTGCCGAAAATCCTTTGGCCCCTTCCGGTCTCCAGAATCTGGGGTGTGGGAAAGAAAACAGAGGAACGGCTCTCCCTCTATGGATATCGTCGGATTGGCGATCTTGCAAAGGCAAAGGCAGAGACCTTGAGGAAGCAGGTGGGAGACCGTCTGGCTGTCCATCTCATGGAACTGGCAAATGGAAGGGACAACCGGCCGGTGGAGCCTGTGCATGAAGCCCAGTCCATCGGAAAAGAGACGACCTTCGAGGAGGATATCCATTCCAGGGAGGAAGCGCAGCGGCATCTGCTCGCCCTTTCCTCCCAGGTCGGCTGGAGGCTTCGGAGGGAAGGGAAACGGGCGCATACCATCCAGATAAAGATCCGGTTGGGGGACTTCTCAACCTATACCAGGCAGAAAACCCTGAAAGAGGGCCTTTGCTATGACGAGGATATCTATCGGGCAGCCTTGGAACTTTTCGGCGCATTCCCGCTCCCCCATGGAACCGGCATAAGGCTTCTCGGCGTCAGCGGCAGCGGCTTCGATGCCCCCAGCGAGCTGTCGCTGTTCGGTGTGGAACAGGACCAGCGGAAAGAGAGGCTCTACCAGGCAATCGATGGGCTCAAGGGAAGATTTGGGGAGAAGATCGTGAGCCATCTGGGAGAGGCCGGAAGGGGCAACTCCCGAAGATGATTTGAAAGAAAATAAGCGTATGAAATGACAGAAAAAAATCCTGCTCATCGGGTTTCGCCTGTGGGCAGGATTTTTCTATCAAATCCAGCGTCATTTGCCTCATTCTTCGCCACACCCCCAAATAAGCACTTGACCATAAGGAAATGTTTGCGGCGTAGTATAGGTCGTGTATATATCACGACCACTGATTTGCATATCATAGAGCTCGTCGGCGGTTTTATCTGTGTATTTCACCACAGCCGACACCACATTAGCTCCCCCTGGTTTATCCCATTCCACTTTGGACAATCCGACCCACTGGTCGGGATAGGTTTCCTGAATCTCTTTCCATGTCATTCTCTTTTCCATGACCAGCTCCCCTTTCGCAAAACATTCACACATCTTCCAACTCCATCATAGCCTTTTCCCCTGTTCCTGTCAATCAATAGAAACGGAGGCATCCATATCCATGACACATAAATGTTCGACTACGCAAGGCGCATCGGCTCCCACGAACTCATGAGCAGGGAGGCCGAGAGCCGTCAGCGCATGTGGTTCATGGCGGGGAAGGTGTTCTGAGGAAACAGGGCTTTATCGGGAATCTCCTCGCCTCAATCGTAATGACCTTTGCAGGCAGCGATGTATATCGTTGTTTCATCAAATTTGTAGATCAGCCGGTCTTTTTCGGTAATGCGGCGGCTCCAGTAGCCGGACAGTTCATAGCGAAGAGGTTCGGGCTTGCCCATGCCCTCATGCCCGTTGCGCTCGATATCATTCAGCAGGGCATCGATTCTCCTGACCACTTTGCGGTCCTCGCGCATCCATTCCATGATATCCTTCCATGCATGCTCTGAGAATTGCCTATTCATTCACCAACTTCTCCCATTCAGCAGAGGTCATGGATCTGGTCTTGCCGTGTTCAAGCTGATGGATACCTTCCAGGATGTGCTGATAGTTTTTTTGGCTGCTGCGGATAAAGATGTTTTCCATGAGGTTGTTATAAGAATCAAGGCTCATCATGACGAGATTCTTTTCGTCTTTCCTGGTGATGAATACCGTTTCGGCATCCTCTGTGGCCCGGTCACAATAGCTTTTCAGGTTGTTGCGCAGGGTGGAATAGTTTACTGCCAACAAGATGATCACATCCTTTCTTTTTCTATATTGTACAATATTCTGTACAAAAAGTAAATTTATTCTCTTGCAATCGCTTTTTTTATCTGATAGAATAGCTTCATATGTTGAATGCGATGAGGAAGAGGAGTACATATCCCAAGCGGCAGAGAGAGGGAACGGCTGGTGGAAGTTCCTGCGGGAGGGATATGGAAGTCGCTTCTGAGCCTTCGGGCTGAAGGACAGTAGGCCCGGACGCAGCGCGGCGTTATGCGTTGAGCCCTGCTTCGGCGGGGGAATCCAGGTGGTACCACGAAGGCATGCCCTTTCGTCCTTATGAGGATGGAAGGGCTTCATTTATTGATAGGAGGAGTACACGTGGCAGAGAATCAGGAAAACGGGAAGAATATTCCAAAGGTCTATGATCCCCAGTCCTTTGAAAAGAAATGGTATGAGTATTGGGAGAAGAACGGCTTCTTCCATGCGGAGGTGGAAAAGGACAAGAAGCCTTACAGCATCGTCATCCCGCCGCCGAATGTGACGGGGCAGCTCCATATGGGGCACGCCATGGACAATGCACTGCAGGACATCCTCATCCGCTGGAGGCGCATGCAGGGCTACAACACCCTCTGGATGCCGGGCTGCGACCATGCGGGCATCGCGACACAGGCAAAGGTGGAGGGGGCCCTTCGCGAAGAGGGGACCAACCGCTATGAACTGGGCCGTGAAAAGTTCCTTGACCGGGTCTGGAAGTGGAAGGAGAAATACGGCAGCCGCATCATGTACCAGCTCCGTGCGCTGGGCTCCTCCTGCGATTGGGACAGGGAGCGCTTCACCATGGACGAGGGATGTTCCAGGGCGGTCCGCGAGGTCTTTGTCAGCCTTTACGAAAAGGGGCTCATCTATCAGGGAACCCGCATCACCAACTGGTGCCCGAACTGCAACACGGCGCTTTCCGATATCGAGGTGGAGCATGAGACGGAGCAGGGTCACCTCTGGCATCTCCGTTACCAGGTGGAGGGGACGGACCAGTACGTGGAGATTGCCACGACCCGCCCGGAGACCATGTTCGGCGATACGGGGGTGGCGGTGCATCCGGACGATGAACGCTATAAGGACCTTGTGGGCAAGACGCTGATCCTGCCCATCGTGAACCGGCGCATCCCGCTCTTCGCCGATGAATATGTGGACCCCGCCTTCGGCACGGGCGCCGTCAAGGTGACGCCTGCCCATGACCCCAATGACTTCGAGATGGGGCTTCGCCACAATCTGGAGCAGGTCAAGGTCATCGAGAATGATGGCACCATGGGCGAGGGTGCAGGAAAGTACAAGGGCATGGACCGCTACGACTGCCGCAAGGCGCTGGTGAAGGAACTGGAGGAAACCGGCGTCCTTGTGAGCACGGAGGAGCATGAGCATGCCGTGGGACATTGTTCCCGCTGCCATACGACGGTGGAGCCCCTGGTGTCCAAGCAGTGGTTCGTGAAGATGGAGTCCCTGGCAAAGCCTGCCATCGAGGCGGTGAAGGACGGACGCATCAAGTTCGTGCCGGAGCGCTTCACGAAGATCTACTGCAACTGGCTGGAGAACATCCGCGACTGGTGCATTTCCCGCCAGCTCTGGTGGGGGCACCGCATTCCCGCATGGTACTGCGATGACTGCGGCGAGACCACGGTTTCCCGCGAGGATATCGATACCTGCCCGAAGTGCGGCGGAAAGAACATCCATCAGGATGAGGATGTGCTGGATACCTGGTTCAGTTCCGGTCTCTGGCCCTTCGAGACCATGGGCTGGCCCGAGGACACGGAGGAGCTCAGGCATTTCTATCCCACCAGCACATTGGTCACGGGCTATGACATCATCTTCTTCTGGGTGGCCCGCATGGTCATGATGGGATTGGAGTTCGGCAAGGACATCCCCTTCCATCATGTGTTCATCCACGGCCTTGTGCGGGACAGCCAGGGGCGCAAGATGTCCAAGTCCCTCGGCAACGGCATCGATCCCGTGGAGGTCGTGGACAAGTACGGCGCGGACACCCTGCGCTTCATGCTCATCACGGGCAATACGCCCGGCAATGACATGCGCTTCTATTGGGAGCGGGTGGAGTCTGCCCGCAATTTCGCCAACAAGATATGGAATGCTTCCCGTTACATGCTCATGAACCTGGAGGGATTCGACCATGGTTTCGTGCCCGCGGAGGAGGATTACACGCTGGCGGACAAGTGGATCCTTTCCCGCTATGCGAGGACGGCCCATGATGTGACGGAGAATCTGGAGAAGTTTGAGCTGGGCGAGGCCGGACGCATGATCTATGAGTTCATCTGGAATGAGTTCTGCGACTGGTACATTGAGCTGACCAAGGCCCGCCTTTACGACAAGGATCAGGAGCGTCCGCGCCAGACGGCGCTCTATGTGCTGGGCTATGTGCTGGAGCACACCCTGCGCCTCTTGCATCCCTTCATGCCCTTCATTACGGAGGAAATCTGGCAGAAGCTGCCTCATGAGGGCAAGAGCATCATGATTGCCGCATGGCCGTCAGGGGAGGAAGGGAAGCTCGATGATGAGGCGGAGAAGCAGATGACCGCCATCATGGAGACCATCAAGACCGTGCGCAACCTGCGGGCGGAGGTCAATGCGGCTCCCGGCAAGAAGAGCGAGGTAATTCTCCATTTCCCCGACGAGTCCCTGCGCAAGGTTTTTGCGGAGCATGAGGGATATCTTGTGTCCCTGGCCTCGGCGGAACCGGTCACGATTCTGGAAGCGGGCGGGGAGAAGCCCGAGAACGCCATGGCCGGTGTGGTGAATGGCGTGGAGATTTATCTCCCGCTGAAAGGTTTGATCGATGTGGAGAAGGAGACTGCCCGCCTGAAGAAAGAGGCGGAAAAGCTGGAAAAGGAGCTCAAGCGCCTTTCGGGCAAGCTGGAGAATCCCGGCTTCCTGGCCAAGGCACCGGAGCAGGTGGTTGCCGGGGAACGGGAGAAACTTGCGGGATATGAGGAGAAGAAGAAGTCTATGGCGGAGCGGCTGGAGTATCTGGCGAAGCTTTGATGGGAGAAAAGGGAATGGATTATAAGGAGGCTCTTGCCTATCTGGAAGAGCTGTCTGTTTTTGGCATCCAGCTGGGCCTTGGCCGTATTGAAAGGCTCCTGTCCATGCTGGATATGCCCCAGAGCCGCTATCGTGCGGTGCATGTGACCGGCACCAATGGAAAGGGCTCGGTCTCCGTGATGGTGGCAGGAATCCTTCGGGCTTCCTCCATCCGCACGGGACTCTATACATCTCCGCATCTTGAGAGCTACACGGAGCGCATACAGGTGGACGGGCAGCCCATCAGTGAACAGGAGTTTGCCGACTGCCTGAGCGCCGTGAGGGTGTATGTGGACCAGATGGTGGCCGAGGGGGAAGAATGCCCCACGCAGTTTGAGGTCATCACGGCGGTGGCGTTCTTCTATTTCGCCATGCGCCATGTGGAGTATGCCGTGATTGAGGTCGGTTTGGGGGGACTTCTGGATTCCACCAATGTGATCCATCCGGATGTGTCTGTCATCACGAATGTGTCCCTGGAGCATGCGGACAAATGCGGAGGCACCCTGGAGGGGGTGGCCCATCATAAGGCGGGCATCATCAAAAAGGGTGTGCCCGTGGTGACGGCGGCAAAGGGGATGCCCCTCGACATTATCCGCAGGGAGGCTGCGGAAAAGAATGCGGATGTCTTTGTCCTTGGGGAGGAATTCTCCTCGGAATTCGTCCGCATGGACGGGGCCGTCCAGACGCTGGAGTTCACCTCCGCCCTGCTGGGCATGAGGAAGGAAGCCTATGATCTTCGTCTTTTGGGGATCCATCAGGTGGAGAACAGTGCCGTTGCGCTCATGGCGGCGGTACTATTGCATCACACGGATGAAAGGATTGATTTTGACTCTGCCCGCAAGGCCTTCCGGCTCATTTCCTGGCCTGGGCGCTTTGAGCGCATGGAGGTGGGCAGCCAGCAGGTCGTTCTGGATGGGGCGCACAATCCCGCCGGAGTCAGGATGCTGCGGGCCACCTTGGACAGGTATTTTCCGACAGAGCCCCGCACGTTTCTTCTGGGCATCCTTCGCGACAAGTCCGTGGAGGCCATGCTGCAGATGCTGCTGAGGGAAGGGGATGCCGTGGTCGTCACGGAGCCTCCTTCCGAGCGGGCGGCACGGGCCGAGGAGGTTGCCGACCTGGCAGGGCAGTGCGCTTCTTTTGTGGAAGCTCTGGCCAGGCCGGAGGCGGCTCTGGACCGGGCGATGGAACTGGCGGATGGGAAGGGGATTCTCGTCATTGCAGGGTCCCTTTATCTCATCGGTGATATCCGCAGCCGATTGCTGCAGAGAAGGGGGTGAGGGCATATGAGCATTGATATGCTGCGGCAGCAGCGGCGCAAGAGACGGATGAAGAAGTGGATCACCTGGGCCATGATGGCGGAGGCATTTTTCATTGCCCTGTCGCCGAGCCTTGCGACGGTGGCATTGATGGTGGGGATTCTGCTGACGGTATGGAGGTTCCGCACCGTCAAGGATGTACAGTTCCGGCATCTTCCCTTTGATGTTCCCCTGGCCCTGTTCGTGTTCCTTGGGGCAGCTTCCATTGTCGTATCGCCGAACCATGAGTTCAGCTTTTATAACTACTATAATCTTGTGGGAGTCTATGCCCTCACCTACCTGCTCATCGGGCAGAATGTCAGGGATGCCGAACAGGTGAGAAAGATTGTCATGGCTCTGGGGGCTTCGGCGGCGCTCGTTGTGCTCTATGGTTTTTACCAATATATTTTCGGGATTGACATCAGCGAAATGAGATGGGTGGACGGGCAGGCGTTCCCGGAGCTTACGACCAGGGTGTTCTCCACCTGGGAAAACCCCAATATATTGGCAGGGTATCTCGATGCGGTCCTCTGCGTGCTGCTGGGCTTCTTCATGAAGAGCGGCAACCGCGTGCAGAAGGCGTTTTTGGTCCTTGGGATGGTGCTGGTGGCAGCATGCCTCGCCATGACCTATGCCCGGGGAGCCTGCCTTGCCATTGCCATTGTGTTTCTGGGATACGGGCTCTTCAAGGATTGGCGGATTTTCCTTGCCTGTCTTGTTGTCGGGGGTGCTGTGCTCCTGCTGGATGCAACCCTCTATGAGAGGATCTTATCGGTATTCACGAAGATGGATACCTCCTCGGAGATGCGGCTTGCCTTCTGGGAGGCCACCGTGGCGATGATCGAGGACCATCCCTTTCTCGGCATCGGATGGGGCGCCTATTGGATGGTTTATCCGGAGTATGATTTCTACATGCAGGGAGCGCCTATCAAGATCGTCCATGCCCATAACATCTATCTGAACTATATGGCGGAAATCGGCATTGCCGGGGCAGTGGCGTTTTTCTGGTATTTCTTCGGCACAATGTTCCTCTGCCTTCGCGCGAAGATCTTCTCCGAGCCGGAGCCGGTGGCAGAGCTTGTTTTCGATAAAGCGATAGAAGATAAAACGATAGAAGATAAGGAAGAACAGGCAGAAGCTGATGGGCAGGAGGAGAAAAACGCCTCTGCTGAGGAACAGGAAGACGGGAAGGAAGAGGATGCCCCGGAGGATGGAGAAGAAGATGCGGCAGAACTGAAGGATGCCGGAGCGGAAGAAAAAAGCGGGAAAGATGAAGGCATCGGACAGGACGCAGAGATGAAACTGGAAGCTGCTGCAGATGACGCCGCGGATTCCGGCGAGGAAGCTTCATCGGAGGAATCGAAGGAAGAAAAAGAGGACGCTGAACCGCAGGAGTCGGCAGACGACGCAGCAGAAGACGATGTGGAAGATTCGGAGGAAGAGGACGAAGCAGAGGATGCAGAAGACGATGCGGAGGATTCGGAGGACGAAGACGAAGCAGAGGATGCAGCGAAATCGGAGAAGGAGGACGAAGCGGGCCATATAGAAGAAAAGAACGAAGAAGAAAAAGAGGAAAGCGAAGAACCGAGCGAAAAAAGTGAGGAGAACGAAGAAGGGGAAGAAAGCGAAGAAGAGAATGTAGAAGAGAAAGAGTTCGTTGCAGAGGAGGAAAAGGGAGAGGAAGCTTCCCAAGAGGCTGCAACGGAGGACGAGGAAAGCACAGAACCGGAGGAAAAGGAAGAGGACGGGCAGGAACCTGCGGTGACGGAAGATGCGTCCAGCATCTGGAATGCCGAAGCAGAGCCGGAACCTGAAGAGACCGGGACCTGGGTCGGGAATCTGGTGGAGAACTGGAGGAATGACTGGGGCGAGGCCAAAATTTGGGAAGACCGGCGCATTCGGGCAGGTTTGTCCCTTGGCATCGGGCTGGCCTTTGTTTCTGTGGCCCTCAATGGATTGACCGATGACCTGCTGTTCAACATTCCCTCATCGATGCTTCTTTGGCTGCTGGCGGCTTTGGGAGCGGTGAATGCGGACCTGGAGGAAGAAGATTCATGAAGATCAGGAGGCAGCGCGGATGAAAGATCAGATAAGCATATCCAATGCAACAATCGATCGTCTTCCCTTGTATTTCCGGACCTTGCGATTGGCGCAGGATGAGGGCATTGATATCATTTCCTCGGAGGAACTCGGGAGGCGTCTGGGCATTACCCCGGAACAGATCCGCAAGGACCTCGCCTCCTTCGGCCAGTTTGGAAAGAAGGGTGTCGGCTATTACGTGAACGAGCTCAAGCGGAATGTGGGGGAGATCCTTGGGCTGGACCATCACTGGAATATGGCGGTGGTGGGAATCGGGCATCTGGGTGTGGCATTGGCCAATTACCAGAACTTCGTGTCCCTGGGCTTTCAACTGGTGGCCCTGTTTGATAAGGACCCAAATGTCATCGGGACCATCGTGAACCATGTGAAAGTGGAGGATATCCGTCATGTCAAGCGCATTGCAAAGGAGCGCAATATCCACATCGGCATCATTGCCGTTCCTGCGGCCTTTGCCCAAGGGGTGGCAGACCAGCTGGTGGAGGCGGGAATCCGGGGGATATGGAATTTTGCTCCCATCAAGATGCAGGTGCCTGACTCCATGCATATCGTAAATGAGGATCTGTCCATCGGATTGAGCAGTTTATCGTATCATATTGCAAGGAAGTGATTCGTTCGGTTCCTTATGCAATTAAAGAAAGTGAATGGAATAACGAAATGAAGGGAAAAGCCGTCAAATCTATCTTGACGGCTTTTTTTGCACGTGTTATCATAAAGAACAGGACATAATCAACACATAGTGGTATGATAATCTATGATTATCATTCATAGTACGAATTGCTTAGGCGAATTTATCTATGGATGATGGTTTGGGTGATTCAATGTCCGTGTGTTTTTTATCAATTTAGTTGGTCAAGAAACGATTGAGGGAGGATTTTCGATGATTGACATTTCCGATCGCGTGCGCAACAAGGCGCTGCAGGCAAAAATCGTCACGGCAGAGGAGGCAGCGGCCTTTTTCAAGCCAGGCATGAACGTGGCTTGCAGCGGGTTTACGGCATCTGCTTATCCGAAGGCGGTTCCGCTTGCTTTGGCGGAGCGCATGAAGAAAGAGCCGTTTACGGTCAATATCTGGACGGGGGCTTCCACGGGCCCGGAGCTCGATGATGCACTGGCACAGGTTCATGGCATCAAGGGCCGTCTGCCCTACCAGACGGATACTGCACTCAGGAAAGAGATCAACGATGGCTCGGTAGATTATCTCGACCTGCATCTCTCGGAATCCGCACAGCTCAGCCGTTGCGGCTACCTCGGCAAGATTGATGTGGCATTGGTTGAGGCATGCGCCATCACGGAGGAGGGCAATATCATCCCGACGACTTCTCTTGGCAATGCTGCTTCCTATGTGCAGTCTGCCGATATCGTCATCGTCGAGGTGAACACGACTCAGCCACTGGAACTCGATGGCATGCATGATGTCTATGTTCCCATGGATCCCCCGAACCGTCAGCCGATTCCCATTGTGAAGGCGGATGACCGTGTGGGCACGACCTACATCCCCTGCACGCCGGAGAAGATCAAGTACATCGTTCCTTGCGATATCAAGGACCATACCCGCGACCTCTCGCCGATTGACGAGAACTCCAAGAAGATGGCGGCCTTTACGCTGGAATTCCTCAATGCGGAAATCAAGGCGGGCCGCATGCCGAAGAACCTCCTGCCGCTCCAGTCCGGTGTCGGCAACGTGGCAAATGCCGTTCTGGCAGGTTTCGTGGATTCCGATATGACGGATCTCACGGTGTACACGGAAGTCATTCAGGATGCCATGCTCGACCTCATTGATGCCGGCAAGCTGAAGATCGCTTCCGGTACGGCTTTCTCTCCCTCGCCTGCCGGTATGGAGCGTTTCTACAAGGACGTTGCAAAGTACAAGAAGTACCTGCTGCTCCGCCCCGAGGAAGTTTCCAACAGCCCGGAGGTTGTCCATCGTCTCGGCGTCATCGCCATGAACACGGCTATCGAGGTCGACATCTATGGACATGTGAATTCCACGCATATCACCGGCTCGAAGATGATGAACGGCATCGGCGGCAGCGGCGACTTTGCGCGTAACGCTTACCTGACAATCTTCTATACGCCTTCCGTTGCGAAGGACGGCAAGATTTCCTCCGTGGTTCCCATGTGCTCCCATATCGACCATACGGAGCATGATGTGGATATCATCATCACGGAGCAGGGCATTGCCGATCTCCGCGGCAAGGCACCGCGTGAGCGCGCTCTTGAGATCATCAACAACTGTGCGCATCCTGATTACAAGCCTGTGCTTCTCGATTATTACAACCGTGCTGTCGAGGCCACGAAGCATGCGCATACGCCCCATATCCTGAAGGAGGCTCTTTCCTTCCATGAGAGGTTCCTCGAGACGGGTTCCATGAAAAAATAAAATATAGAAATACAAATATAAATATAATATATTAGAACTGAAAGAGCAGGAGGAAAATTCATCATGAGCAATGAAAAGATCCAGGCTGAACTTGCGAAGTATGAAGCCAATGTCGAGAAAGCCGTCGCGAAATTCCCGGAGCGTCCGCATCTTCCGGAGAAGCGTATCTACACGCCGCTGGATGTGAAGGGCGATGAGGCCTATACCGAGGAAATCGGTTTCCCCGGGCAGTATCCCTTCACCCGTGGCGTTCAGCCCACGATGTATCGTGGCCGTTTCTGGACGATGCGTATGTATGCAGGATTCTCCACGGCCAAGGCTTCCAATGAGCGTTATCGTTATCTGATCGCCAATGGCGGCACGGGTCTTTCCTGCGCCTTTGACCTTCCGACGCAGATCGGCTATGACTCGGATGATCCGATTTCCGAGGGCGAGGTCGGCAAGGTCGGCGTGGCGATTGACTCCCTCGCTGACATGGAAGTCCTGTTCGACCAGATCGACCTGGGCAAGGTTTCCACGTCCATGACCATCAATGCACCGGCTTCCGTACTGCTTGCCATGTACATTGCCGTTGCTGAGGAGCAGGGCGTTCCGGCAGACCAGCTTCGCGGGACCATCCAGAATGATATCCTCAAGGAGTATGCTGCTCGCGGCACCTATATCTTCCCTCCGAAGCCGTCGATGCGTATCATCACGAATATCTTTGAGTATTGCTCCAAGAACGTACCGAAGTGGAACACGATTTCCATCTCCGGTTACCATATCCGTGAGGCCGGTTCCACGGCCGCACAGGAAATCGCTTTCACGATTGCCGATGGTATCGCTTATGTCGATGCAGCCATCAAGGCAGGCATGAATGTCGATGATTTCGCTGGTCGTCTTTCCTTCTTCTGGAACGCTCACAACAACGTTCTCGAGGAGGTTGCGAAGTTCCGTGCTTCCCGTCGTCTCTGGGCGAACATCATGAAGAACCGCTTCCATGCACAGAAGCCGAAGTCCATGATGCTCCGCGTCCATACCCAGACGGCAGGTTCCATGCTGACGGCTCAGCAGCCGAACAACAACATCATCCGCGTTGCCCTCCAGACCGCAGCAGCAGTCATGGGCGGCACGCAGTCCCTCCATACGAATTCCCGCGACGAGGCTTTGGCTCTGCCGACGCAGGAGTCCGTCACGATTGCTCTTCGCACGCAGCAGATCGTTGCGAACGAGTCCGGCCTTGCCGATGTTATCGATCCGTTGGCTGGTTCCTACTATGTAGAGGCCATGACGGATCGCATCTACGACGAAGCTGCTGAGTACATCAAGAAGATCGATGAGCTCGGCGGTGCTGTAGAGGCCATCGAGAAGGGCTACATCCAGAAGGAGATCCAGGACAGCGCCTACAAGTGGCAGATGGATGTGGAGAACAAGCGCCGCATCATCGTCGGTGTCAACGAGTACACCATGGAGGAGGAGCCTCCCAAGGGCCTCCTGAAGGTCGATGCTTCCGTTGGCGTCGAGCAGTGCAAGAAGCTTGCTGACCTCAAGGCCGGCAAGCCCATCAACAAGATGACCAAGGGCCGCGACAACGATGCTGTCAAGGCTGCTCTGGCAGAGTTGAAGGAAGCCTGCAAGAAGGATGAGAGCGAGAACCTCATGCCGCATATCCTGAAGGCTGTCAAGACCTATGCAACGCTCGGTGAGATCTGCGGCGTGATGCGTGAAGTCTTTGGTGAGTACGAGGCACATGTGAGCCTTTGATTCTTTTGATGGATTCGGGCGGGGAAATTTTCCACGCGTTCCGTGAGTATATGGAGGGAATTTGAAATGGACAAGAAAATCAGAGTATTAGTTGCTAAACCAGGCCTTGATGGCCATGACCGTGGCGCGAAGGTCGTTGCCCGTGCTTTGCGCGATGCAGGGTTTGAGGTCGTCTACACCGGCCTCCGTCAGACGCCGGAGCAGATCGCTGAGGCAGCTCTGCAGGAGGACGTGAATGTCGTTGCAATGAGCATTCTTTCCGGTGCTCATCCGCATCTCTTCCCGAAGGTCGTGAATCTCGTTCGCGAGAAGGGCATGAAGGACGTGCTTATCATCGGCGGCGGCGTTATTCCCGAGGGTGACATCCCTGCTCTCAAAGAGGCAGGAGTTGCCGAGGTGTTCACGCCGGGTACCCCGACTTCCGATGTCGTGGATTTCATCAAGGCGAATGTGAAGGCTTGACATTGACCGAACAATAGCCCTATGGATGACAGCAGCGCTCTGCTGCCGTCATCCATTTTTTTAAGTTTTATTAGTAGGAAATCTTCCTTTCTTGGAGAAAACCAATAGAAGGTGGTGAAGGAATGGATATCGTGGAGGAACTTTTGCAGGGCAATCGGCTGGCTCTGTCGAAGGCAATCACGGCCATTGAGAATGAATACGACGAGGCCACGGAAATCATGACCAAACTCTATCCGCACACCGGAAATGCCTATGTGCTTGGCATCACAGGCCCTCCCGGTGCAGGAAAGAGTACCCTTACAGACAAGATTGCGAAGGAATATCGCAGCCAGGGCAAGACCGTGGGCATTATTGCGGTGGATCCCACAAGCCCCTTTACCGGCGGTGCAATCCTGGGAGACCGCATCCGCATGAACGGGCTGACCATGGATGAGGGTGTCTTCATCCGCAGCATGGGAACCCGTGGCAGCCTGGGAGGACTCTCCCATAAGACGGCAGACGCGGTCAAGGCCATGGATGCCTTTGGCAAGGATATCATCATTGTTGAGACGGTGGGCGTTGGACAGTCCGAGGTGGACATTGTCAAGGCCGCCGATACGACGATGGTGGTCCTGATTCCGGGAATGGGTGATGACATCCAGGCCATCAAGGCAGGTATTCTGGAAATCGGAGATCTCTTCACCATCAACAAGTCTGATTTGCCCGGCGCGGACAAGCTTGTTCGGGAAATCAACATGATGCTTGATCTGGACAGCTTCATGACGGATTGGCGGCCGCCGATCCAGAAGGTCGTGGCAAATCAGGGCGAGGGGATTCCGGAGCTTTTGGAGAATGTCCAGAAGCACCGTGACTACATCACGGAGAAGGGCATATTGGCAGAGCGCCGTACGAAGCGGGCAAAGGATGAGATGCTGGACATCCTGAACAGCAACCTCAGCCGCTATATCAAGAGCAAGATCGTGGATACGGGACGCCTGGACAATTATGTGGAACAGTTCCAGCAGCATCAGACGGATCCCTATACTGTGGTCGGCGATGTCATGCGCGAAATGTTAAAATAGCCTTTGGGGAGCTGCACGGAAATAAGCTTGCTTTATGGATGGGCAGATCCTTGGAATATGAAATCCATTAGGAGGTAGATCAAATGTTCAAGATTCTAGGTGTGGATCACATTGGTATCGCGGTCGGCGATCTCAAGGAGGTCGGTTCGTTCTGGAGCGAGGCCCTCGGCCTGGCTTCGACAGGTGAGGAGACGGTGGCCGAGCAGAAGGTCACGACGGGATTCTTCCCCACGCCGAACGGTGCCGAGATTGAGCTCCTCGCCGCAACAGAGGATTCCTCACCGATTGCGAAGTTCATTGAGAAGAATGGCGGCCGCGGCGGCATCCAGCACATCGCCCTGCGTGTCGACAACCTTGAGGCGGCGCTTGCCGACTTGAAGGAGAAGGGCGTGAAACTCATCGACGAGAAGCCCCGCAAGGGCGCTGGCGGTGCGCTGATTGCCTTCCTGCATCCGAAAGCCACCCATGGCGTTCTCCTTGAGCTGTGCCAGCATGACAGATGGTAATTCTCCAAGAGATCAATGAGTCATTGGATTAGGAGGTAGAAATGGCTACTGTTCAAGAAAAAATCGAGTTAATGAAATCCAAGAAAGAGCATATCATGATGGGTGGCGGCCAGTCCCGCATCGACAAGCAGCATGAGAAGGGCAAGATGACGGCACGTGAGCGCATCGAGAAGCTCTTCGACGAGAATACCTTTGTCGAGCTTGATATGTTCATGAAGCATCGTTGCACGAACTTCGGCCAGGACAAGAAGGAGCTTCCGGGCGAGGGCGTTGTGACGGGCTATGGCACCATTGATGGGCGTCTCGTCTATGCCTTCGCACAGGATTTCACGGTGGAAGGCGGTTCCCTGGGTGAGAAGCATGCCCATAAGATCTGGAAGGTCATGGACCTTGCCATGAAGATGGGCGCGCCCTGCATCGGCATCAATGATTCCGGCGGTGCCCGTATCCAGGAGGCTGTGGATGCCCTGTCCGGCTATGCGGGCATCTTCTATCGCAACACGGCGGCATCCGGTGTGATTCCCCAGATTTCCGTCATCATGGGACCCTGCGCCGGTGGTGCGGTGTATTCCCCGGCCATCACGGACTTCATCTACATGGTGAAGAACACGAGCCAGATGTTCATCACCGGCCCGGCGGTCATCAAGTCCGTTACGGCAGAGGAGATCACGGCTGAGGCATTGGGCGGCGCAATGACCCACAACACCAAGAGCGGTGTGGCTCATTTCGCAGCAGAGGATGAGGACGACTGCATCAAGCAGATCCGTTATCTCCTTTCCTTCCTGCCCAGCAACAACATGGAGGATCCGCCGATTGTGGAGACGGGCGATGACCCGAACCGTCAGGATGAGAGCCTCAACACGGTGATTCCTGACAATCCCAATGCACCCTACAACATGAAGGATGTCATTGCTTCCATCGTTGACAATGGTGAGTTCTATGAGGTGCATGAGCATTTCGCCACGAACATCATCACCTGCTTTGCCCGCTTTGATGGGCGCAGCGTAGGCATCATCGCCAACCAGCCCAGCGTCATGGCAGGCTGCCTTGATGTAGATGCTTCCGACAAATCGTCACGCTTCATTCGCTTCTGCGATGCTTTCAATATTCCGTTGGTGAACCTCGTCGACGTTCCTGGCTTCCTGCCGGGCGTCAACCAGGAGCATCTGGGCATCATCCGCCACGGCGCGAAGATGCTCTATGCATACAGCGAGGCTACGGTTCCCAAGGTCACGGTCATCACCCGTAAGGCATACGGTGGTTCCTACATCGCCATGTGCTGCCGTGAGCTCGGTGCCGATCAGGTCATGGCATGGCCGACCTCGGAAATCGCAGTCATGGGACCTGCCGGTGCAGCCAACATCATTTTCCGCAAGGATCCTGACAAGGATACCAAGACGGCTGAGTATGTGGAGGAGTTCGCTACTCCGTACAAGGCAGCGGAGCGTGGCTATGCCGACATGGTCATTGAGCCGAAGGAGACGCGTCCTCGCATCATCACGGCCCTCAATGCCCTGGCGAGCAAGCGCGAAGTTGGCCCTGCGAAGAAGCATGGCAATATTCCGTTGTAATATAGGGGGATTCGGTCATGAGTGACAAGGAAATCAAGCCCGAGGTCGTAGCTGCTATTTCGGCTGCTGTCCAGCAGATGATGGGAAACACCGTCATCGCTGTCCGCATCAAACGCAGTGACGTTTGGGCGCTTGCCGCACGCAACAAGCGTTGAGCTGGTTGTTCAAGAAACTATATGGAATTTGAATGTGGAGGTATTTTTCAATGAAAAAATTCAACATCACTGTCAATGGCACCGCTTATGAGGTTGAGGTCGAGGAAGTAAAGGCCGCTGGCGCAGCTCCTGCTCCCAAGAAGGCAGCTCCTGCTCCCGCAGCTCCCAAGGCAGCTCCTGCTGCTGCTCCTGCTGCTCCTAAGGCTGCACAGGCTGCTGGTGCCGGTGAGCACTCCATCGATGCTCCGATGCCGGGCAAGATTGTGAAGCTCGTTGCCAATGTTGGCCAGAGCGTCCAGGCTGGCGATGTTCTTCTCATCCTCGAGGCCATGAAGATGCAGAACGAGATCACGGCAGATGCTGCCGGTACGGTCAAGGCCTTCAACGTTGCTGCCGGCCAGGCTGTCAAGAACGGTGATTCCCTCGTTATCCTTGGCTGATTGAATCGCTGAAACAAATTGGGCTGTTGCATGTCGATGCAGCAGCCTTTTTTGCAATAGGAGAAATCGATATGAGAAAATGTTTGGCAATTATCCTCGCCCTGTCGATGATGCTGGTGGCAGGATGCGGCGGGGAGCAGGCAAAGTCCGGGCAGTCATCTTCCAGTGGAAATGGGAGCGTGGAGCTTCATGTGGCGGCGGCGGCCAGTCTCACGGATGTCATGAAGGAACTGGGAGCGGCCTATGAGAAGGAACATCCCAAGGTCAAGCTGGTCTTCAACTTCGGCAGCAGCGGCGCCTTGCAGCAGGCCATTGAGAACGGCGGTGAGACGGACCTCTTCTTCTCCGCGGCCCAGAAGCAGATGAATGCCCTGGAGAAATCGGGCAATCTTGCCGAGGGGACGAGGAAGGAGCTGCTGGAAAATGAGGTGGTCCTCATCGTGCCGAAGGAAGGCGGCAAGGATATCAAGTCCTTTGAGGAGCTCACCCGTGATGATATCCAGCATGTGGCCCTTGGGGAGCCCAAAGGTGTTCCCGTGGGACAGTACACGGAGGAAATCCTCACGAAGCTGGGAATCCTCGATGCGGTCAAAGCAAAGGCCGTCTATGGCTCCGATGTGCGCCAGGTGCTTTCCTGGACGGAGACAGGGGATGCAGACTGCGGCGTGGTCTATGCCACGGATGCCGCAGTGTCGGACAAGGTGAAGGTTGCGGCCAGGGCCCCGGAGGGCTCCCACAAGCCCGTCATCTATCCTGCCGCCATCATCAAGGATTCAAAGCATATGGCGGAGGCCAAGGATTTCCTGGCCTTTGTCAGCACGGAGCAGGCCAAGGCACTCTTCGAGAAATACGGCTTTGTGTGCAAATGATAATTGATAAGGACTGTCTATGGAACTGGTTGTTTCGATTCGCAAGAAATTGAGGGATTTTGTGCTGGAAGCGGAGTTTGAGGTTCATGATGAGGTCCTTGCCCTGCTGGGGGCATCGGGCTGCGGCAAGAGCATGACCCTCAAGTGCATTGCGGGCATTGAGCGTCCCGATGAGGGGAGGATCCTTCTGAACGGGAGGACCCTTTTCGATAGCGAGAAGGGAATCGATCAATCCCCGCAGCTCAGGAAAGTGGGCTATCTGTTCCAGAACTATGCCCTGTTTCCCAATATGACCATTGCGGATAACATCCTGTTCGTGGCG
This sequence comes from uncultured Veillonellaceae bacterium, assembly GCA_902801565.1. Classification (GTDB taxonomy): domain Bacteria; phylum Bacillota; class Negativicutes; order Selenomonadales; family Selenomonadaceae; genus UBA3796. Next base: position 108,053 of record CADCIX010000001.1, read on the forward strand.
AAGGGGACGCGGCAGGAGAAGGAGAGGAAGATGCGGGAGAACCTTGCCCGCTTTGGCCTGTCGGGTCTGGAACATGCCTATCCCTCGGAACTTTCCGGCGGCCAGCAGCAAAGGGCGGCCTTTGCCCGCATCCTGTCCTCGGAGGCAGAGCTCCTGCTGCTGGATGAACCCTTTTCTGCCCTGGACAGCTATCTTCGCTGGCAGCTGGAACTGGAACTCATGGAAGTCCTCAAATCCTATGAGGGGACGGCTCTCCTGGTGTCCCATGACCGCAATGAGGTCTACCGCCTTGCCAATCGCGTTGCGGTCATGAACCATGGGGGCATTGAGGCCATCGATGGGAAGGAGCGGCTTTTCCGGAATCCCGGGACACTGGCGGCGACACTTCTCACGGGCTGCAAGAATGTTTCCTCCGCCCATTGGGAAGGGGAAGGGGTGCTTTTTGCCGACGAGTGGGAGATTCCCCTTCATGTAGGGAAAGAGATTTTCGATGAAAAGAGCGGTGTGCGGTACGTGGGCCTGCGGGCGCATTTCCTGGAATACCGGGAGGAAGCGGGGGAGAATACCTTTCCCATGGAGGTCGTCCAGGTCATCGAGGATACCTTTTCCTATCTCGTCATGGTGCGGCGGAAAGGGACCCAGGCAAAGCCCATCCGCTGGGAACTGGACAAGAAAGAGTGGCAGTCGATCTGCAATGGGGAAATCCATCTGCATTTTCCCGCGGTACATCTGATTTTGCTGGAACGATGAAGAGGGAACTGTTATAATTGTGGTGTAAATGATTTCCAGGGAGATGTTTTTTCATGACAAATGCCCTTATAGAACAAAAACTGGCTTCTATTCCTCAAGAATACTTGGATGAGGTAGCCACATTCCTTGACTATTTGTCATATCGCATCAAAAATGCAGAATCCCAAACCAAAGACATAAAACGCAAGCCAGGTCGCATGAAGGGCGAAGTTTATATGTCTGACGATTTTGATGCACCTCTCGATGATTTTAAGGAGTATATGTAAAATATGTACTTGTTGGATACACATACGCTGATTTGGTTTCTATCAGACAGTCCGCATCTTTCTTCAGAAGCTTGCAAAATCATATGTTCGGAAAAAGATATTTTTGCAAGCTATATTTCTCTATGGGAGATGGCCATCAAAAAGAGTTTAGGAAAACTGCGGTTTCAATATACATTCCAGCAAATAGTCCAAATGTGCCAGTATGAGCATATACATTTGTTGAATATTTCTGGTACCGATTTGGACAAACTGGAAAATCTTCCCTTTATACACCGAGATCCTTTTGACCGACTGCTTATAGCCCAAGCTCAGTCAAAAAATCTTTGCATTATTACCAGAGATCGTATTATTCCCCAATATGACGTAAAAACTTTCTGGTAAAATTGAGTGTGTTTGCCCATTTTTTTAGAAGGAGGGAACGGTATGCTGGAATGGGCTCCGCTCGTGGTCACTTTGAAGACGGCTGTTGCAGCGACGGTCTTCACCTTCTTTCTCGGCATCGGTCTTGCCTATGCCGTTGTCCGCATGCATCGGGGGAAGGGGCTTGCGGATGCAGTCATCACGCTTCCGATGGTGCTGCCGCCCACCGTGGTGGGTTTTTTTCTTCTGCTGGCCTTTGGCAAGAGAAGTGCCATCGGCAGGTTTCTGCTCCAGTTCGACGTGACTTTGGTCTTTACCTGGAAGGCTGCCGTCATTGCGGCGGTTGTCGTGTCCCTTCCCCTGATGTACCGGACGGCGCGGGGGGCCTTCGAGCAGCTTGACAGGAATATCATCTATGCGGCGAGAACCCTGGGGGTTTCCGAATGGCGCATTTTCTGGCATATCCTCCTGCCCAATGCCCGGCATGGCATCCTCGCAGGGCTGGTGCTTTCCTTTACGCGGGCCTTGGGGGAATTCGGCGCAACCATCATGTTTGCAGGGAACATTCCCGGCGTCACCCAGACCATGTCCACGGCAATCTATGCTGCGGTGCAGGCCAACGACTATGACCTGGCCTTCCAATGGGCCTTGCTCCTGGTGCTCTTCTCCTTGGTCTTCGTGGTGGCCATGAATGTCTGGTCCGGTCGTTTGGCGCGCGCCAATTGACAGTGTTTTTGGTTTGTAGTATAGTAGTAGAAATACATAAAAATACAAGAAAGAAGGGGTTACGTTGGCATTTTATTTTCAGGAACCATCCCATACGTTTGGGGAATATCTTCTTGTGCCCGGCTATTCCTCCGAACAGTGTATCCCGTCGAATGTTTCCTTGAGGACGCCCTTGGTGCGCTTCAGGAAAGGGGAGGAGCCGAAAATCTCCATGAACATCCCCATGACCTCGGCAATCATGCAGGCGGTGTCCAATGACACCATGGCGATTGCCCTGGCGAAGGAGGGCGGCGTGTCCTTCATCTACGGGTCCCAGTCCATCGAGGATGAGGCGGCAATGGTGCGTCGTGTCAAGACCTACAAGTCGGGGTTCGTGGGAAGCGATTCCAATATCAGGCCGACGACGACCCTCAGGGAGATCCTGGAGCTTCTGGACAGGACGGGGCATTCCACCATGGCGGTTACCGAGGACGGAACGCCCACAGGAAAGCTCCTCGGCATTGTCACGAGCCGTGACTACCGCGTTTCCCGCATGACGGGCGACGAACAGGCAAAGGATTTCATGACGCCCTTTGAAAAGCTCATCTATGCCGATGCGGAAAGCACGACCCTTTCCATGGCAAACGACCTCATCTGGGAGCACAAGCTCAACATGCTGCCCCTGATCGACAAGAACCAGCGGCTCAGATACATGGTGTTCCGCAAGGACTATACGGACAACAAGGCGAATGAGCTGGAGCTCATCGATTCCAGCAAACGCTATATCGTGGGTGCCGGAATCAACACCCGCGACTATGCGGAGCGCGTCCCTGCCTTGCTGGAGGCCGGTGCGGATGTCCTCTGCATCGATTCCTCCGAGGGCTTCTCGGAATGGCAGCGCATCACCCTCAAGCATATCCATGAGAAGTTCGGCGAGGATGTGAAGGTGGGCGCAGGGAATGTGGTCGATGCGGAAGGGTTCCGTTTCCTGGCGGATGCCGGTGCGGATTTCATCAAGGTGGGCATCGGCGGAGGCTCCATCTGCATCACCCGCGAGACGAAGGGCATTGGTCGCGGACAGGCGACGGCTCTCATTGATGTTTGCGCGGAGAGGGACAAGTACTTTGAAGAGACGGGAATCTATATCCCCGTCTGCTCGGACGGCGGCATTGTCCATGACTATCACATGACCCTGGCCCTGGCCATGGGAGCGGATTTCCTCATGCTGGGCCGCTATTTCTCCCGCTTCGATGAAAGCCCCTCGGATAAGGTGAAGATCAATGGCACCTATTACAAGGAGTATTGGGGCGAGGGCTCGAACCGTGCAAGGAATTGGCAGCGCTATGACCTGGGCGGCGCAAAGAAGCTGTCCTTCGAGGAGGGCGTGGATTCCTATGTGCCCTATGCGGGTTCCCTCAAGAGCAATGTGGGTGTGACCCTTTCCAAGATCCGCTCCACCATGTGCAACTGCGGCTCCCTTTCCCTGCCGGAGTTCCGCGACAAGGCGAAGCTCACCCTGGTTTCCGCAACGAGCATTGTCGAGGGCGGCTCCCATGATGTCATCCTGCGCGACAAGTTCTCGGCGCGTTCCAATTGACAATTGATGATTGAGAGACAGAATGAACGGTGCATGGCCTTTGGCTGTGCACCGATTTTTCATTGGTAGTAGGAAAGGCAGCGCGTCTTGTCGAATTGAAATTATTATTAGTGCAATATACTGCGAAGGAGGGGGAGCCATGATTGTGAGTGCCAGCCGCCGGACGGACATTCCGGCCTTTTACTTTGACTGGTTCTGCCACCGGCTGCAGGAAGGATTTGTGGATGTCATAAATCCCTTCAATCGCAGGCAGGTGAGCCGTATATCTCTTTTGCCGGATTTCGTGGACTGCCTTGTGTTCTGGACGAAAGATCCTGCCCCAATGCTCGGAGGTCTCGACGTGCTTGATGCCTATCATTATTATGTGCAGATATCCATCACTCCCTACGGCAGGGACATTGAGCGGAACCTTCGTCCCAAGGAGGACATCATCAAGACCGTGCAGGAACTCTCCCTTCGGCTGGGCAGGGAGCGGGTGGTCTGGCGCTATGATCCCATCCTTCTGAATGACCGCTATACCATCCATGACCATCTGGCGTGGTTCGGGAGGACATTGGAAGCCCTCTCTCCATATGTGGAGCGGTGCGTCATCAGTTTCATAGACCTGTATGCCAAGACCAGGAAAAACACCCAGGGGCTCAATCTCCACGAGCTTTCCGATGATGAGATGCATGAACTGGCGGCAGGGCTGTCCGGGATATCCAGGGGGAGCGGCGTGGTGCTCCAGACTTGTTCCGAGGCGGCTGCACTGGAACGGTACGGCATCGTCCACGGAGCCTGCATTGACGGCAAGCTGATCGAGCGCATCACGGGAAAACCTGTCCATGGGGGAAAGGCCAAGAGCCAGCGCCCCCTCTGCAATTGTGTGGAAAGCTTCGATATTGGCGCCTACGACACATGCATCCACGGATGCCGCTACTGCTACGCCAATGCCAACGAGGGGAAGGCGCAACGCGGCTTTGAGGGGCATGACCCCATGGCATCGGTTCTGACGGGAAGACTGTCCGGGGACGAAACGATCACGGTACATGAGTGAGAGTGGGAAACGTCAATATGTATATTTTGCCGTTGGCAAAATTTGAACCCCCTCCGGGGGCTAGCTTCGCGTCGCAATGCGTTATGACGGGATGAACCCGTCGAAACGTCAATATGAATGTTTTTCCTCTGGAAAAACTTGAACAATTGCGTTATAATATATAAAAGGTCAAATAGTCAATGACATTGTTTGAAGGTGATACAGATGAGCAACATTGCGGATTTGATTGAGGAATACATACTCAGGCAGCTGGCGGCGAAGCAGGACGGGAAGGTGGAGCTCAGGCGGACGGACATCGCGGACAAGATCTCCTGCGCTCCCTCCCAGATCAGCTATGTGCTCTCCACGCGATTTACCCAGGACAAGGGGTTCGTGGTGGAGTCGCGCAGGGGATTGGGGGGCTATATCCGGATTGTGCAGATTCCCCTGAAAAACCTTGTCTATCAGGATATGCTGGGGAAGATCAATGAGAAAACGGAGTTCCCGGAGGTGCAGTCCATGGTGCGCTATCTCCTGCAGCACCAGATGATAACGAACCGGGAAGCCGCCCTCATGATGCAGGTCATCTCGGCGGCCTACCAGTCGGAGACCATGCCTGCGCAGGAACGGGTGCGGCTTCTGAAGGCGATGCTCCTCACCATGGAGAATTTTTCTTAAAAGGATGGATGGAAATGCTTTGTGACGAGTGCGGAAAGAATGAGGCCCATATCCATATCGTTCAGATCGGGCCAAATGGAAGGATGGAGAAAAATCTTTGCGAGGAGTGCGCGGCGGGGTACGGAACTTCGATGTTCGCTTCCCAGCAGAAAAGCATGTCGGTGGATGATTTCCTCAAGGGGGTCTTCAGCAGCGCCTCGGAGACGGACAGTGCGGCGCCCGGCCGGCACCATGAACTGGTTTGCCCGAATTGCGGGATGAGCTATCAGGATTTCCACGATACGGGGAAGATCGGCTGTTCTGTCTGCTACGATACCTTCCGCCAGCAGCTGGAGCCGCTTCTGCGGCGGGTGCATGGCTCCAGCGTCCACAGCGGGAAGATTCCCCATCGCTCCGGCGGCGCCCTTGAGATGAAGCATGAGATCGAGGTGCTTCGCAGGAACCTTCAGGAAGCCGTCCGGCAGGAGGAGTATGAGAAGGCGGCGGAGTACCGCGATCGCATTCGCGTTCTTGAAAAGGAACTGGGCAAACAGGAAGGGGGGCTTTCCAATGGCTCTCGCTGATCTCTTTGGCAGCACGAACCTGCCCTGGCTGGACATCGGAGGCAGGGAAGGGGATGTGGTGCTTTCCAGCCGCATACGCCTGGCACGGAATTTCCGGGAGATTCCCTTCCCGAACCGGGCGGACTTTTCCCAGCTTGCCAAGGTGCAGGCGATGGCGGCCTCTGTGCTTCCGGATCTTGAGCGGGCAGCAGGCCAGCCCTTTGACCTGGTGGATATGGACAAGGCAACGCCTCTTGAGCGGGAAGTGCTGATAGAGAAGAGCCTCGTCACCCGCAATTTCCTGCGAAGCCCCCAGCACCGCGTGGTGTTCATCAGTGAGGGGCGCCATGTGAGCATCATGGTGAACGAGGAGGACCATCTACGCATCCAGTGCATGGCGAAGGGGCTGGATCTGGATGCGTCGCTGGACATGGCATCGCGCATCGACGACCTCGTGGAGTCGAAACTCGATGTGGCCTTTGACGAGAAGATGGGATACCTGACCTCCTGCCCGACGAATCTGGGCACGGGGCTCAGGGCCTCTGTGCTCCTGCACCTTCCCGGGCTTGTCTATACGAGGAACATCAACAACATCAGCAATATCTCCCAGCAGCTTGGGCTTTCCGTCCGCGCGATTTACAGCGAGAACGACCAGGAGGGGCAGGGAAATATCTTCCAGATATCGAATCAATTGACATTGGGATTTTCCGAGGAGGAGATTGTCGGGAATCTCAAGAGCGCCGTAAAGGAAATCGCTTCCAATGAGCGCCGCGCGCGCAAGGCATTGGAGCTTTACCGCAAGGACCAGCTGGAGGATTCCGTCTGGCGTGCCTATGGCATCCTGCGTTATGCACGGTTCCTGTCGGAGAAGGAAGTATTGGATCTTTTGAGCAAGGTGCGGCTGGGCATTGATATGGGCTTCATCGATGAGGTGGGGGCGGCATGCTTCTCGGATATCCTCATCGGCAGCCGCACGAGCTATTTGCAGAATATGGCGGGCAATGAGAACATGTCCGGAAGTGAGGTGGACAGGATGCGGGCGGCTACGGTCCGTCATTCCCTGTCGAAACACAGAGTCAAATGAGGTTGAAACATGAGTACACGGAACCGCTTTACAAACCGGGCCATCAAGGCCATTGAATTTGCCCAGTATCAGGCACAGGAAATGGAGCAGGACTACATCGGCACAGACCATCTGCTGCTGGGGCTTTTGCATGAGCGCGGCGGCGTGGCGGCCCGGGCCCTTGCGACGAAGGGGCTGGATTTTGCCACGGTGCTTCATCAGGTGGAGGGGAGCGGCGTCAATGATGTCGCCTATCCCGTGGACAATCCCTACTATACGCCGATTGCCAAGCATGTCATGGAAATGACGGTCAGCGAGGCCCATGCCCTGGGTCATAATTACATCGGCACGGAGCACATTCTCCTGAGCATCCTGAAGGAATCGGAATGCGCTGCGGTGAAGGTACTGACAGCCCTTGGGATGAACCTTGAGGAAATCAGGAATGAGGTCATCGCCCTTCTGGGCGGCAAGGCGCAGGGAGGAAACTCCTCCGGGACACAGGCGGGAAAGGCGGCCGGTTCCAAGGCAACGCCGCTCCTGAACAAGTTCGGCAGGAATCTCAATGACCTGGCGCGCCAGGACAAGATGGACCCTGTGATCGGGCGCCAGGGAGAGATTCAGAGAGTGATCCAGATCCTTTCCCGCCGTACGAAGAATAACCCCATCCTCATCGGTGAGCCGGGAGTCGGGAAAACCGCCATTGCGGAGGGGCTGGCCCAGCGCATTGTTCAGGGGAGCGTGCCGCACATGCTCCAGAAGAAACGGGTGGTCTCCCTTTCCATGGCAACCCTTGTTGCGGGAGCGAAGTATCGCGGGGAATTCGAGGAGCGTTTGAAGGGTGTCATCGAGGAAATCATAAAGTCCAGGGATGTCATTCTCTTCATCGACGAGATGCATACCCTGGTGGGAGCCGGGGCGGCAGAGGGGGCGCTGGATGCTGCCAATATCCTGAAGCCCGCCCTTTCCCGTGGGGAGATCCAGATCATCGGCGCCACCACACTGGATGAGTACAAGAAGCATCTGGAGAAGGATGCGGCACTGTCCCGGCGGTTCCAGACCATCATGGTGGAGGAGCCCACCGTGGAGGATGCCATCGAGATCTTGAAGGGGCTCCGGGACAAGTACGAGGCATTCCATCGCGCCAAGATACAGGATGATGCGCTGGAAGCCAGCGTGAAACTCTCCCATCGGTACATCACCGACCGTTTCCTGCCGGACAAGGCCATCGACCTCATGGATGAGGCATCTTCCATGGTACGCATGAAGATGGTTTCCCAGCCTGCGGATGTGAAGGAGATCGAGGAAAGGCTCCAGCGGCTCGGCTGCGAGAAGGAGGCCGCGATCACGGCCCAGGAATACGAGCGCGCGGCGAAGATCCGCGACGATGAGCTGCATGTGCGCGAGGAGCTGGAGGCGGCGCGGCAGAAATGGGAAAAGCGCGAGATGAACCACATCACGGTGACGGTGGACGACATTGCGGATGTGGTGGCCCTTTGGACGGGGATTCCCGTGAAGCAGATTGCGGCAAAGGAATCGGAACGCCTGCTCAATATGGAGAAGGTATTGGGGCGGCGTGTCGTCGGGCAGTCGGAGGCCGTGACGGCCATCTCCAAGGCCGTGCGGCGTGCCAGGGCAGGACTCAGGGATCCAAAACGGCCCATCGGTTCCTTCCTGTTCCTGGGCCCCACGGGCGTGGGCAAGACGGAGCTGGCAAGGGCTCTGGCGACAGCGCTTTTCGACAGCGAGGATGCCATTGTGCGCTTCGATATGTCCGAGTACATGGAGAAGTATTCTGTTTCCCGCATGGTGGGAGCGCCTCCCGGATATGTGGGCTATGAGGAGGGCGGACAGCTCACCGATGCGGTGCGCCGTCATCCCTATTCCATCATCCTTCTCGACGAGATCGAAAAGGCCGACCAGGATGTGTTTAACATCCTGCTGCAGGTGCTGGAGGATGGCCGTCTCACCGACGGGAAGGGCCGCACGGTGGATTTTCGCAATACGGTCATCATCATGACCTCCAATGCGGGGGCAAATCTCCTGAAGCAGACAGCACCCTCCATGGGGTTTGCCACGAGGGAGGAATCCGACGAGGACCAGTATGAGACGGCCAGGAAGAAGGTGCTGGAGGAAGTGCGCCGTGTCTTCAAGCCGGAGTTCCTGAACCGCGTGGACGAACTCCTTGTGTTCCATCCTCTGGGCAAGCCGGAACTGGCAAAGATTGTGGACATCCTGCTTCGGGATGTGAAGGGACGCCTGCAGGAAAAGGGAATCGGCCTGGAGTTCAGCCCGGCCGCCAAGATGCTTCTGGTGGAGCAGGGGACGGATTTCAAGTATGGGGCACGGCCACTGAAGCGCGCCATCCAGAGGATGGTGGAGGACGAGATTGCGGCCCGCCTTCTGGGACGCGATTTCAAGGCCGGGGATACCATCTATGTGAAGAAGACCGGCGGAGCCCTGGAATTTGGAAAGAAGCAGCCAAAACCTGCTGCGGAGAAAAAGGCAGCATTGGAGACTGCGGATGCAGCGGCGGAATAGGCTGGCTCCCGAAGGATTCAGCGGGAAGTTCGGCAACTTCCTGTTGAATCTTTTTTGGGCAGTCGTCTGGCTGGGACGCTGGTGCATACGCATCATAGGAAGATATCTGGGGAGGTGAGCCCTTGCCGAAAAAGAGGAAAACGGCATACGTGTGCCAGGAATGCGGATACGAGGCAGTGAAATGGCTTGGCAGATGTCCCGGCTGCGGTGCGTGGAATTCCATGGTGGAGGAAGTGGTGGCTCCGGAAAGCACCGATGGCAGAGGGCTTCGCCTGGGCCTTTCCGATGCGCAGAAACCGAGGCCCATCTCAGAAGTGGAGGTGGAGGACCTGCCACGCTTTTCCACGGGCTCCCAGGAACTGGACCGGGTATTGGGCGGCGGCGTGATTCCCGGCTCCATGGTGCTCATTGTGGGGGACCCGGGGGTCGGGAAATCCAGTCTGACACTGAAGGTCTGCGCGAACACTGCCCGAAACGGCAAGAAGGTGCTCTATGTCACGGGGGAAGAGAGCACGCGTCAGGTGCGCATGCGGGCGGATCGGCTGGATGCCCTTGCCGATTCCCTGCTGGTGGTCAGTGAGACGAATCTGGAGACCATCGAGGCACATGTGTCGAATGTGAAGCCGGATCTATTGGTCATCGATTCCATCCAGACGATTTTCCGTCCGGATGTGCAAAGTGCCCCGGGAAGTGTGTCCCAGGTGCGGGAATGCTCGGTGGACCTTCTTCGCATCGCCAAGTCGAATGGGATTGCCGTCTTTGTCATCGGCCATGTGACGAAGGAAGGGAATCTGGCAGGCCCAAGGGTGCTGGAGCACATCGTGGATACCGTTCTCTATTTCGAGGGGGAGCGGAATGCGGAGTACCGGGTGCTCCGCGCCGTGAAGAACCGTTTTGGCAGCACCAATGAACTGGGGCTCTTCGAGATGCGGGAGGTGGGGCTGGTGGATGTCCCGGATGCCTCGAAGCTCTTCCTGTCGGATCGGGAGGCGGATTCCGGCACGGTGGTGATTCCCACCGTGGAAGGGACGCGTCCCCTGCTGGTGGAACTGCAGGCACTGGTGGCACCGACGCCCTATGTGCCGCCGAGGCGTACCTCGGATGCCGTGGATATCAAGAGCCTGCAGCTTCTTCTTGCGGTGCTGGAAAAGAGAGTGCATCTCTCCCTTGGCACCTGTGATGTCTATGTGAAGGTGGCCGGTGGCATCAAGATTGACGAGCCGGCGGCAGACCTTGGCATCTGTGTGGCCATGGCCTCCAGTTTCGCGAATCGTCTGCTTCGCCCCAAGACCATTGTCTTTGGCGAGGTGGGGCTGTCCGGCGAGGTTCGGGCGGTAGGCCAGGCGGATATCCGCATCCATGAGGCGAAGCGGCTTGGCTTCCAGCATGTGGTGCTTCCCATGAAGAACTACAGCCAGCTGAAGGGGGAAATCCGGGGAATCCGGCTCTATGGCGCGGAAACCGTCGGGGATGCCCTGAAACTGGCGATGCCGAGACGATGAAAGACTTTGAAAAGAATAGGCAGGGTGCAGTGTGCGAAATTTAGGAAATAGGATTCTGGCCGTAGTATGGATGCTGGTTGTATTTTTGTACAATCCTTCTTTGGCAGAGTCTGCCGCAGGGGAGGGCGAGGTTCCTGCCATTACAGCGACCTCTGCGATTCTCATAGAGGCATCGACAGGGCGTGTGGTATATGAAAAGAATGCGGATGAGGTGCGCCCTCCTGCCAGCATGACGAAGATGATGACCTGCATTCTCGGCTTGGAGAATATGGGCGTCCGGGCATTGATCACGGTTTCCCCGAATGCGGCGATGACGGAGGATTCCGCTCTGGGGCTGCAGCCGGGAGATCAGGTGGATGCCCAGAACCTTCTCCTGGGCATGATGATGGTCTCGGACAACGGGGCGGCGGTGGCCGTCGCCGAACACATCGATGGCACGGTGCAGAGATTTGCTGCACGGATGAACGAAAAGGCCCGGGAAATCGGCTGCACGGATACCAATTTTGCCAATCCCAATGGACTGCCGAACTCCGCGCATCTTTCCACGGCACGGGATATGGCGCGGATTGCGGCCTATTGCATGAGGAACCGGGAGTTCCGCAGCATTGTGGGGGAAAGGCAGGCATCCATGCGCTGGGAGTCGCCGAGGGGGAAGTTCCTCGGCATGGAGAACACCAACGAACTCTTGGGAAGCTATGAGGGCATCACGGGCATCAAGACAGGATGGACGATTGCCGCAGGGGGATGCCTTGCGGCCTCAGCCAGGCGGAATGGCGTGGAACTCATTGCCGTTGTCATGAACTCCGAGGATACGAAGATACGGTTCCAGGATGCCCAAAAGCTGCTGGACTATGGCTTCTCCCATGTGAAGCTGCAGCGCGTCATCGCCAAGGAGCGGATGTCGAAACCCCTTTGGGTCAAAGGCGGAACCAATTATCGGGTAGAGATCGGTCCTGCGGAGGATGTCAGCTATCCAATCATTGACAATGAGACGGCAAAAGAGTACTCTTTGGAATACCAGATTCCCGCTGTGATCAAGGCTCCTGTGAAGAAGGGGCAGGTCGTCGGGCAGATCGTGGTGAAATACAAGGGGAAGGAAACCGGGAAGATTGATGTCACGGCACGGCAGAATGTTGCCGCAGGGTTCAGTTTTCTTTCCTATTTCTTTGTGGGACTCATGTCGTATTTTATGGGGTAAGGAGTCAGAATCTAATGAAATTCCAATCTTGCTCCATTTAGTTTTCAAAGTCAACCATTCTGTTTTCATTTACATCTGTTACACTTCATCTTGTTTGAAGCTCCTTGATAAGAATCTTCAAGCAGGATTGGAGGGAACAAGACAATGAACCAGATAAAGAAGATCAGCAAGAATATATCCAGCAACATCATGAATCATATGCGCCTGCAAGAGGTCCGCGCCTCCCTGACGAAATTCACGGCAGTGATGGCAGTCACCATGGCAGTGCTGGCCCAGAGCCTGATCAGCGAGGCCCAGGCCGCCGAACCGGACATTACCCGGGATGTGAGAGCATTGGAGAAGAATGGTGCTTATCTTACGGGACTCGAACATCGCATCAAGGAAGAGAGCAGCCTGATGAAGAAGATCCTGGCCGATGCGGTGAAGGATCATGTGAACCTGAGCCAGGCCGCTGACGGTATCAGCGATGTGCTGCGCTACACCCTGGTCATGAAGGATGAGGATTACAGCAGCCGGGTGCCGGAGGCCATGCAGAAGCTTGCGGAAAGCGGCTATCAGGTGATGAAGTTCAACAATGCCTGGGGCGGCAAATTCTATCAGGGCATCAATGTGCATCTTTTGAGCCCTTCCGGGGTCAAGGCGGAACTGCAGTTCCACACACCCAACTCCTACGCCATCAAGCAGGCCTCCCATGGTGTCTATGAGATTCGCCGCAATCCCGAAGCCACCCCGGAGGAAGTGGCCGAGGCCACGGCCAGGAGCATTGCCTACAACAATCAGGTAAAAATGCCGGCAGGGGCAAAAGACATTGCTTGGAAAGTATAGAATAAACGGAGCTGTTGCACGTGATGATCGTGTGGCAGCTCCGTTTTTGATAAAAGGGTGTTTCGGTTTAAGTTTTTGCCTTGAAATTCCGATATCATTATGATGGAGTGTTTTATGCATGCAGGATGAAGCAGGACAAGGAGTGACCTGATATGATGATTGGGAAGACGGAAGGAACGAGTGCCAGCTTTGTGGATTATCAAATAAATGCTTATCCCGATAAGGATGGGAATGGCGTGGGCAATGTCAGCGGGGCGATTCGTGGAAAGACCATCGGCGAACGCAATGAGGCTGCTCTGGATGACGCGCAAAAGAGCATTTCCGATGCATATGCTCTGGATATCAGCGATACGGCGAAGAAGAGGAATATCGCGGGCGGTACCTTCGGCTCTGTGGTTCGTATTGCCTCCGGCACCGGGTGGAACCGGGAGGAGGAACTGGAGGCCTTGGGGAAAGCCGTAGAGCTTTACCGGCACATGAATGAGAATTATCGATTGACAGGGAGCCCGATTTCCCCGGAAGAGGAGCAGCAGCGGATGGATGCCATCCTGAAAGGATTGGCATCGGGACTGCCCGGCACGTTGCAGACTGCCGAGAAAAATGGGGTGGTGCTGAAGGAGCAGGACTTTGGCGCAGTCGTGAAAGCATCCACCGGCCTGGAGGACGTTCCCGCATCACAAACCACCTATATCCCTGTGACGGAGATCCGCTCCCGGCATTACAAGTGGACGGAAGAAAAGGGGATCGAGGAAACCCTTTCGAAAGAAGAAGAAATTTCGCGTACCAAGGGAGCTGTGCAGAAACTGCTGGCGGAGGACATCGGAAAGGCCATTGAAAATATACTGACTCCCTATGAGACGTATGAGAAGGCGCAGGATATCCTTTATGATGGTAAAACCGTAAGCGGATGGTATTCCATGAATGAGGACACTTTGTCCCTGGATATGACACTGAAAAGTGCGCAGGGAGCTTTTGGCATCCTTGCCAATCATTTGAACAACTATCTGGAGGAATTCGGAGCAGAAGATTCATTCTTTCAGGCATTGTCGAGTGCCTTGGATGAATTGGATGCCAATGGAGATAATGCCCTTGTGAACCAGATCCGCAACATGGTGCAAACCGTCCAGGGCGGAAATGAAATCCATGCGGAGAGCCAGGAATTCAAGGACGAAGTGGAACAGGCAATTTCCAGCTTCTATGGCGTCACAGAGGAAACATCGCAGGAGCAGAAGCAAAAGAAGGCAGAGGCGGCACCGACGGAGCAGAAGGGCATGACCTTCCTGGATATGCAGCGGCGTGCTGCGGAAGAAGAAGGGCGACTGCTGGATGAACTTTTGGGAAAGGAACATGAAACGGGTTTTGAGTCCGCAGGTGATGTTCTGGCGAAACGCCAGACGGAGAAAAAGGACACGGAATTCACGGAAAATATTCGTCACCTGGATGAAAAGAAAGAACCGAGCAAGCCCTTCGAGTTCCTGACGGAGGAATCGGACCAGGGCACCCCCATGTCGGAAGAAGAATTGAAGATGGAACAAGCCATCCATGATGCATGGACAGGCATCAGCGAAAGGCTTGTCGGAAAAGTTACGGAACGTGTGGACGCTCTTTTGTCAAAGCAGCCGGAGGGGCAGAAGGTGGATCTTCTTGCTTGAAATCGGAAGCTTTAAATACTAATTTTTGAAAACTGCTCAACACGATACCTTTGCTAGGGGAATCGCTCCTTTCAGACTGTATCCCTTGGGCAGTTTGCTTTGATTTGATAGGAGGAGTCCTTGCATGAGAACGGCAAAGCGTACAGTTATCATTGTCCTTTGGATGTTTGTTTTGTCGGTTCTTTTGTCCTGTGGAGGCGTGGCATATTACCAGTATTGCCAGTTAAGGGAAAAGGCAGAAGGGCTGGCCTTGGAAACGGTGATGCAGATGTCGGATGTGCAGGGAACAGACCGGGATTTTCATGTAGAAACCTTGCGGGACATGGACGAGGACAAGATGGATGCATCCATTGAGGAAATGGTGCGCTTCAAGAAAAACATGGTAAGAGAGAAACGCCAACAAAGGGCAGTCATAGCAGGGGACTGCGAAAAGGAGTTCCATGTCTCCGATTCCTTTGGCAGCATGGAAACAGAGGCATCAAGTATTCCTGCAGGAGCTTCGGGCAGCAAGATCCGGAAAATCTATGGGAGCAGGAAAGCCCTTGTGTTTTCCGGGGAAACGGTCACGGATGAGATTTCCTGCGATTACTGTGCTGTCCGCATAGAGGAACCATTGCTTCTTGTACAATTTTTGGGGATGGATGGGTTTGATTGGAGCTATACGACTTTGGCAACTTCGTTGAAGGCAATGCCCAAAATATAAGGAGGAAAAGAATTTTGTTGAAGACAATCATTTTTGATATTGGCAACGTGCTGATGGATTTTCGTTGGATGGAGTATATGCATTCTCTCTACGGGGAGGATGACAAGAAAATCCAGGCGGTCAACGAAGCACTTTGGGGGCACGGATTTTGGAAGGCGCTGGATCGCGGAGAGATTTCCGGGGATGAGCTTGTGGAAAAAGTGGTTGATACTGCGCCATTGTATGAGAAAGACATCCGGCACACGATTGCAGGGTCGGGGAAAGCTATGCACAGGTTTGATTATGCCATTCCATGGATCAATGAACTTAAATCACTTGGAAAGCAAGTGCTGTATCTCTCAAACTACTCGGAATTCGCCATGGATGCCAATCGGGGGGTACTGGATTTTCTGCCCTATATGGACGGAGGCATCTTCTCCTGTTATGTGAAGATGGCCAAGCCTGACCATGCCATTTACCATTGTTTGTGCGAGAAATATGGATTAAATCCGTCAGAGTGCCTTTTCACCGATGATATGCCCGAAAATATCCAGGCGGCAAAGGAGTGCGGTTTCCAGGCAATCCTGTTCGAGGGATACGACAAGACCTATCCTGCTGTCATGGAACTGGCATGGGACGAGCAGGTAAAGTAATGGCATGGAAATCATGGAGCAGCTTTTTGAGAAAGGCAGAGATCATCTATGTATCAAAGTTTGGAAGAGGCTGTCAGGGACATTTGGGGGAGAGAGGCAAGGATTCAAAGCAGGCGGTCTGTTTCCGGCGGCGATATCAACGAGGCATATCTTTTGCTGCTTTCCAATGGAAAAGAGGCATTCCTGAAGCTGAACAGCAATGCGGCAGACAATTTTTTCACGGCGGAGGCCCATGGCCTTGAGGCCATGGGGGAAGCGGGAGCCAATGTGCCAAAGATCCTCGCCTCTGGCAATACGTCAGAAGGGGCAAGGTTTCTCCTGCTGAATTATGAGAAAGCCTCCCGCCCGGCAAGGGATTATTGGCCTTTGCTGGGGGAAATGCTTGCCGGCATGCATTTGGCGAATACGGAGAGATTTGTGGAAGGCGACGTGTTTGGTTTTCGGGAGGACAATTTTATCGGCGCAACCGTTCAGAAAAATAACCCCAAGCCCGGATGGATCGAATTTTTCCGTGATGCCAGGCTTGGGGTGCAGATGAAATTGGCGGATCGTTATTTTGACAAAAGCGATAGGAATTTGTGCCGGAGGATGCTTGACCATCTGGGAGATTTTCTGCTCGAACCGAAGTTTCCCTCGTTGCTTCATGGTGATTTGTGGAGCGGCAATGTGATGCCGGACCGGGACGGACATCCCATGCTCATTGATCCTGCCGTATATGTGGGGCATCATGAGGCAGATCTTGCCATGACGGAACTTTTTGGCGGCTTTGCCCCGGCATTTTACGATGCCTATCATGAGAGGATTCCCAAAGAGCCGGGGTATGCTGACAGAAGGGATATCTACAATCTGTACCACCTGCTCAATCATCTGAATCTCTTTGGCAGTTCCTATCTTGCCTCGGTTCGGCGTATCCTGAAGCGATATGCGGGATGATTGCTGCCAGAGATAACAAAGGCCCCGTCCATTTGGACGGGGCCTCTTGAGCACTTGGGAGTGCAGCTTATTTCTTTACATATGCCGTCATCGGGCTGTAGTGCTTCTTGAAGAACTCCTCTGCAACCTGCGGGAAGAGAGCGTAGGAGAGCACATCCTCGTCGGAGGGGTTCAGATAGCCCTTGGCAACGAGCTCATCCTTGAACTGTGCAAAGGTCTGGCCCTTTGCATCCTCAATGGAGCAGTCCTCGATGATATCGCTCTCGGGGATGCCGAGGGTCTTGGTGATGAAGTCCTTCTCCACAGGAACCGTGGTACGGCCAAACTTGCCGCGAACCAGATCCTTGAACTCGTTCGGAACCATCTTGTAGCGCTGGCCGGACATGACGTTGAAGGTAGCCATGGTGCCAACGATCTGGCTGGAAGGAGTGACAAGGGGCGGATAACCGGCATCCTTGCGGACGCGGGGCATCTCGTCCAGGAGATCCTGGTACTTGTCTTCCATGCCGGCTTCTTTGAGCTGGTTGGCGAGGTTGGAGAGCATGCCGCCCGGAATCTGGAAGTCCAGAACGTTGGGGTTGATGTCGAAATAACCCTTGAGGCCGAACTCGTTGATGATGCGGGCCTTGACACCCAGGAAGTGCTTGGAGATCGGAGTCATGGCATGATAGTCGAGCTTCGTGTCACGAGGCGATCCGGCAAGAGCACGAACCATGGTCTCGGTGCAGGGCTGGGAAGTGTCGCTGGAGAAAGGAGCCAGTGCGCAGTCGATGATGTCGACGCCAGCCTCGACTGCCTTCAGATAGGTTGCATGGCCGAAACCAGAGGTGCAGTGCGTATGAAGCTCTACAGGGAAATCCTCTCCAAGACCTGCTTTGAGTTTCTTTACGAGATCCTCAGCCACATAAGGAGCAAGAAGACCGGACATATCCTTGATGCAGACGGAATGACAGCCCATCTTCTTGAGCTCTTTGGCGAGTTCCACGAAAGTATCATTGGTGTGAACCGGGCTCAGGGTGTAGACCAGGCAGCCCTGGACTTCAGGCTTCTCCGGGCAGGCAAGAGCCGTCTCGATGGCGACCTTGAGGTTGCGCACATCGTTCAGCGCATCGAAGATACGGAATACGCCAATGCCGTGCTCAGATGCCTTCTGGACGAATTTCTGCACAACATCATTGGAGTAGTGGTTATAGCCGAGAAGATTCTGGCCACGGAGAAGCATCTGGATCGGAGTCTTGAGGTGCTTCTTCAAAGTGTCGAGCCTCTCCCAAGGATCCTCATCCAGGAAGCGCAGGCAGCTATCGAACGTGGCACCGCCCCAGCCTTCCAGGGCCTTGTAGCCAATCTTGTCAAGCGCCTCGAGCTGCGGAAGCATGTCCTCAATGCGCATGCGAGTGGCCAGCAGGGACTGATGTCCGTCGCGAAGAACTGTCTCCATGATTTTTACAGGTTTTGCCATAATAACACTCTCCTCATAAAATTATACTATGATAAGCCCTATATATTGATGGGCCACGTAAATCGAAAAGCGACAATGCGGCGTAGAACCGTGGTACAGCTATCATTATAGGGATTTCATGGGCTGTTGTCAATGGATTGCGTGATTTTTTGAACGTATTTCCCGTTAAATAACTATAAAAAAAATTTATGTATGGATTTGTTGCAAAAATTCCAAAGAAAAGCAGGAAATTTGGTTCCAAGGGCGAAATAGGAAGATAGGATTAGTGAAGGGTACCTTGAAGGGTATCCAATAAATACAGGGAGATGAGAGTATGGGTATTCGGCAGAAATTCTTTGTCCTGGCGGGACTGGTGGGCCTGTTGCTGGCTATCGTTTCCGTTGTTGGGTACTACACGGCAAACTCCAATCTTGAAGACAGCGTGGAGCATGAGCTCATGACGACGGTTGGACGGGAGGGAGCTGACCTCAATGGGTGGCTGATGGAAAAGGGGGCTTCCGCTACCTATGAGGCCAACCTCATGACGGCATTCAATGGGGACATGGCCCGGATCAAGACCACAGAGGCCCTGGCCCTTGCCTCTTCCGACAAGGAGATCCTGGATATCAACGTGGGTCTGGAGGATGGCTATTTTGCTTCCTATTATACCGGAGACGGTACAGCCCGTTTGGATCCCAGAACGCGCCCATGGTACAAACAGGCGAAAAGTGCGGGCAAGACGGTATACACGGAGCCTTACGTGGATCGAAACACCAAGAAGCTCGTGGTTTCCGCCGTATCACCCTTTACGGCCAACGGGCAGTTTCTGGGCGTCATCTGCACGGATATCGGGCTGGATGTGCTCAACGAGTGGGTGAAGAATGCGAAGTATCGCGGCGAGGAAGGTTCGGCGATCGTCTTCGATCCGAAGGGACAGGTCCTTGCCAGTGCGGGATCGGAGGCTCCCATGTCCAGTGCAAGGGATGTGGATGGCATCGGGTCCCATGTGGACGAAATGCTGCAGAAGGACAATGGGTTCTTCTTCTATGAGAGCAAGGACGGCTCCATGGTATTTGGCTACACGAAAATCCAGGCGACCGGCTGGGTCTTCGGACTTTCCGTTCCCTATGATTTCGTTTTCTCTTCTGTCAATACCATGCGCTTCACCTATATCATCCTGACGCTGGTTGGCGTGATCTTCATCGTGTTCCTCTGCATCCAGTTCTCCGGAAGGATCACGGGCCCCATCATCGAACTGGAACAGCGTGCGACAGAGCTTTCCAATGGCAACCTGCGCATTGAGAACGCTGTGGTCAGGTCGACGGACGAGATCGGCTCCCTTACAAAGGCCTTCAATACCATGAGCACCAATCTCAGGAACCTCATCTCGAAGATGGCAACGACGGCAGAACAGGTGGCTGCTTCTTCTGAGGAGCTCACAGCCAATGCCCAGCAATCGGCAGATGCTTCTGTGCATGTGGCGGAGACGGTCAGCGAGGTCACGGGCAACGTGGACCAGCAGCTCCAGGATATCGATGGGGCGAAGGAGAGTGTCGACGCGGTATACAAGGACATGGCGGACATGATGCAGAAGGCAAGGGAAGTCATGGATGCCTCCCAGCAGACCTCCGAGGCGGCAAAGAAGGGCTCCGAGCTCATGGAGGATGCTGTGGCGAAGATGGGGAACATCGAGCAGAGCGTCATGGCCTCGGCACAGGTGGTCAAGACCTTGGGCGAGAATTCACAGCAGATTGGCCAGATTGTGGAGGCGATCTCCTCTATTGCCGAGCAGACCAACCTCCTCTCCCTCAATGCTGCCATTGAGGCGGCTCGCGCAGGGGAGCAGGGACGCGGTTTTGCCGTTGTCGCCGACGAGGTCAGGAAGCTCGCCGCGGAGTCCCAGCAGTCCGCAGAGCAGATCAAGGCCCGCATCGCTTCCATCCAGCAGGATACTGCACAGGCCGTGGAGTCCATGAACAACGGCACCGCTGAGGTTGCCCACGGCACGAAGGCCATCCGGGATGTGGGTGTCCAGTTTGAGGACATTCTCGCCAAGGTGGACAGCATCAATCAGCAGATGGAAGAGATCAACCATTCCGTGCAGACGGTTACGGTCGGTGCAGAGCGCATTGTCGCGGCGGTGGATTCCATTGACAGCGTGAGCCGCAGGACTGCGGATCATACCCAGACGATCTCTTCGGCAACCGAGGAGCAATCCGCCTCCAACGAGGAAATCGCGGCAGCATCCCATGCGCTGGCAACTCTCGCCGGCGATATGCAGGAAGCCGTGGGACAGTTCAAGTTGTAAAAATAGAGAAATCCATGAATGCAGGCCGGCTTTGGAGGAAGCTGGCCTGCATTTAGTATTTTGCCTTTGGCAAAATCTGAACCCCCTCCGGGGGCTAGCTTCGCGTCGCAATGCGTTATGACACGGGGCAAGCCCGTGTCGAAACGTCAATTGGTATATTTTGCCTTTGGCAAAATCTGAACCCCCTCCGGGGCTAGCTTCGCGTCGCAATACGTTATGACACGGGACAAGCCCATGTCGAAACGTCAATCGGTATATTTTGCCTTTGGCAAAATCTGAACAATGCGTTATAATAAAGTATATTTTGAGGAATTTGGAAAGTGGGAGTGGGAATGAGGATGAGCCGCAAGCGCAGCAAACGCCTTCAGAAGCTGCGCGAAGAAATGGAGCCGATGGTTCCTGCATTCCCCTATGCCATGCGCATGACCCGGAGCAGGGCGAAGCGGCTGCGGGAGATGCGCGAGGCAGAGGAGCTTTCTCCGCCCGCATTCCCCCGTGCGATGCGCATGAGTCGGCGCAGGGCGAGGAGACTGCGGAAATTTCGCCTGTCGGAGAAGCTGCACCTTCCTGCCTTCCCGCATGTCACGCGCATGACGCGCCAACGGAAGCGGCAGATGAAGGAGCGGGAGGAATTTTCCCATGAACTGACGCAGACGGCGGCTGCGTCCCTCAGCACGATCTATATTCTCCATGTGACGCCGCTTCATAACAGCCATGCCTCGCCCATCAATACCTTTACGGAGGTTTCCACTTATTTCGATTACATGAAGGATGCCCGGGACCGCATCAAAGGCCACAAGAAGGCCGAAAAAAAACTGGAACAGGCGAGGGAAGAAAAACTCCAGGCAGACCAGGATGTGGAGGCGGCGAGAGCCGGAGTCAGGCAGCTGGAGGAAGATCTTAGGGCTGTGGAGGAACAGCTTTCTGCGGTGGATCTGCAAAAGACGAGGAACAGGATTGCCATGCAGCGGGCGAAAGATGCTTCTGCCATGAGGTCGCAGATGGCATCAGCGAGCCAGGAAGACATTGTGGATTTCCTGCCGAAGGTGTACGCCCAGAGGGACGAGACGGCGCGTCTCACGCTGGAGGCGGCCCAAAGAGAGGCGGAGTACCTCTCCTATCGGGAATCCGTGACGGCACAGGCATCGAAGGAGAATGCGGCGGTTTCCCGCAGTGTGGAGGGCATGGATGCGCAAAACCGCCCGAAGGATGCCCATGTGATGGCGGAGGAGCAGATGGCAAAGCCCCCATCGAATGCTGTAGGGGAATCTGCGGAGCGCATGGAGAGCAATCTGGCCTATTATGAGAGTCGCATGGCATCGGCAAATCAGGCAGCAGAGGATGCCCGGGCGCTTCTGGATGAACTGGAGGGGCATCTGGGAGATTTGCAGAACCGTCAGTCCCAGGCGCAGGCAGCCGAAGCGGATGCGCGCCAGGAGATCATCGAGATGGAGCAGAACCGGGATCGGCTGGAGCTTGACGGGGTGCAGGCAGAGGCGGACCTCGAGGAGGCGCAGAAACTTCTGGCAGATGCCCGGCTTTGGCTGCAGGATGCCGAACAGATCGCGGAACAGGCGAACCTGGAGTTTATCCAGGCAGAATATGAATTGGAGCATTTTGGGGAAGGCCATTCCTATGGGATAGGCATGGAATACTATGCCTGGCAGGGGAATGACAATAAAGAGAGCGGCCAGCAGCTCTTTACCCCTGTGACCGTCTCCGGCAAAGAAGATGGCTGGGACTGGGCATTGGAGACCGGATATGTGAAGTCCTCCTCCGGCAAGGAGAAGGGGGATGTCTCCACATGGACCTCCACGGAAATCTCTGCCGCCCTCCATAACGACCACCCGGTCAATGATGTGCAATACAAGATGACGGTCAGTGCCCCGACGGGAAAATCCGCGGTGCATGAAAATGCGAATCTGCCGGATGAACTGGCAAGATATGACACGTTCAATCAAGGATGGAACCTGACGCCGGAAGTTGATGTGGTGCATCATATCACGGAGCGGGACACTGTCACGGGGCGCATAAGCTGGACCTGGCGCGGCGATTATGATTTCCGCTGGGATGTAGACGGGATGGACAGGAAGGATACGGCTTCCCCCGGGAACCTTTGGAAGCAGGAGGCAGAATACCTTTATGCGGGGAAGCATCATCAGTTCCTTGGACTGTTTTCCCACCAGTCCAGCGCATCCTCCCAGATGGGGGACTACTCCTATAAAGATGGCGACGAGTTCATATGGAAGGGGTTCTACAGCGAGGATGTTACTGCCAAGGATTCGTACCAGGCCTATGCCGTCATAGGCTATCAGGCAGGCGCGAGAGGCTGGGGAGGGGATAGCAACGGCATCTGGCGGAAGTATTACGGTCTCGGATGGACACACAAGATTCAGAAGGGACAGTCATGGTGGGTCATGGCGAACTATATGCGGGCAAAAGGCGGCGCTGCCTACGATTATTCCAGCGGCCAGCCCACCGATAACAGGCGGAGGTGGTCCCTGCAGCTTGGATACGATCATCGGCTGGACGAGGACAGCCGGATGCAGCTGAAAATGGAACGCTATTTCATGAAGGACAAGGCAGCAGGGGACTATCATGGCTGGAACGCTTCTGTCATGTATTATCGGACTTTTTGAATTCATGGAGATGATGGGATGATGGAGCAGACGGAGCAGGAAGTCCTTCTGCATCAGCTTGCGAAGCAGGTCATGCATGGCATGCAGGAGCGAAAGCGTACGGCAAGGCAGGAGGGGGCGGACGGACAGTCGGCCCCCATTGTGCGTCTGGCCAATCAGATCATAGAGTTCGGGATGGAGCTGCGGGCCAGCGACATCCATATCGATCCACAGGAAGACTGTCTGCGCCTCCGCTATCGTGTGGACGGCATGCTATGGGAGATGGGGGAGCCGCTTCCCCTGCGCATCCATCCGGTTCTTGTCTCCCGCCTGAAGATCATGGCCGGGATGGATATCAGCGAGCACCGCCGCCCCCTGGACGGACATATCGGCTACTCCTGCGCCTCCGGCAAGGCGGACCTGCGGGTGGCGAGCCTTCCGGTGAAATACGGAGAGGCGGTTGCCATCCGTCTGCTCAATGGGGAAAAGAGATTGCGGAACATGGAGGAACTGGGCCTGCTGCCGGAGAACCGGGACCTGCTCCGCCGGTTGATCCATCGCCCCTCGGGGATGCTCGTTGCCTGTGGTCCCATGAATTCAGGAAAAACCACCTCCCTTTATGCCATCCTGCAGGAACTCAACTCGCCGGAGCTCAATATCATCACCATCGAGGACCCCATCGAGGGCCTGATCGACGGCATCAACCAGATGGAGGTGAACCCTAAGGCCGGACTGGGGTTTGCGGAGGGACTGCGGGCCGGGCTGAGAATGGATGCCAATGCCATCATGGTGGGGGAGATCCGGGATGAGATCACGGCCCAGATTGCCGTTCGTGCCGCCCTCACGGGGCATATGCTCCTTACCACATTGCATGCCCGTGACAGTATCACGGCACTGTTCCGCTTGCTGGAGATGGGAATACCGGCCTATCTTCTGGCGGCAACCCTTACGGGAATCGTGTCACAGCGGCTTGTGCGGCGGGTCTGCCCCTTTTGCAGGGAACCACATGAGATTGCGGCAGGTTCGTCCGAAGCCCTGCTGATGGAGGGATTCCTTCCTGCCTCTGGAGTCTTGTGGAGAGGGAAGGGCTGCGGGAAATGTCATGGATCAGGATTTCTTGGCAGGCTGCCGCTCCAGGAGATCCTTGTTCTGGATGACGATCTCAGAAAGGCGCTCCTGCAGAAGCCGGAGATAAGGGAGATGGAGAGTCTGGCCCGCAAGAAGGGTTTTCGGACCATGTGGGAGGATGGCCTCCGGAAGGCGGCAGAGGGATGGACCACGCTGGAGGAAGTAGGGCGCGTGCTTTAGGGTACGCAAAAAAGCGAGGAATGATTCCTCGCTTTTTTTGCGTGTGCTATGGGATTGCTATTTCTTAGCGTGAAGGGTGGCGGGAACTTGTTTCATGGTCTGGGAGTAGCCATCTTTCAGGTAGTCCCCAAGGAGCCCCACCTTGAATTTCCCGGGATGGCCGTCGGGGAGTTTATCGTTGGCGGTCAGCAGGATGTCCAGGGCGCGGGGGGTGCGTTTTGCGGTGGCACTCATGTGCATGATGAGGATGCTGCCGCGCCTCACGCTGCCGTCCTTCTCATGGACGAGGGCATTGAGGATGCCCACCAGGGACTGCATGGAGACGGCTCCGTAGTCCTCGGTGCTGCCGCTGCCGTTGACGATGTAGGTGAAGCCTGCGTTCAGGATGGCATGGATGCCGGATTTGCTCACGGCCAGGGTGGGGGGGCGCAGGAGACGGGTGAGGGCGGGGCGTCCGTTTTCCAGGCGCATGTCCCCCAGAACGGAGAGCAGCTTCGGATAGGAGGAGCGCACGTCCTCGGTGTATTCTTCCGGGGATTCCACGGGAAGGAGATGGTCGTTTTTGTCCCTTCTGACCATGGCGGAGTGGTTGTTGGTATGGCTGCCGATCTCATTGCCGTCGGCGGCGATGGCGCGGAGCAGGTTCGGGTTGTTGAGCATGTTGCGGGTGATGATGAAGAAGGTGGCGTGGACCTTGTGCTTCCTGAGAACGTAGAGGAGCTGGTTGATGGAGTCGTCCTGCCCCCAGTCGTCGAAGGTCAGGAAGATGGTGTTGTCGCTGACATTCTTGACGATGCCCGTCTTGTCGGCGTGAATGGTTTCCGTGCGGGAAAATCCGATCATGCGGTCCTGGTCGTTCACCCCCGGCGCCCCGATGTAGCGTTCGTAGAAGGCCTGCCGGAAGTTTTCGTCCGTCACCTGGTCCCTGCCGTATTCCGGTTGCATCTCCGGGGGGAGGTCCTTCGTGTCCACAGGGAACTGGTAGTGGAATTCCTTCCGGTCTTCCACGTCCTGCAGGGAGGCGGTATGGTAGGCGGAATCGTTCTTCGCGGCATCGCCCCTGAGGTCGGGGTCAGGGTAGGTGATGTTGTCGATTTTCTTTTCCTTGATTTCCGTCAGCATGTCTGCGGCCAGGGCGTCATTGGCATAGAAATCGGTGCGGATATAGACGATCTCCCCGCGGTTCAGGGAGGTGGTCCACTTGCCGAAGATGTCGGGCATGACCTCGGCGGGGCTTTGGGCTTCCTTGTGCTTGGACTGGACCACGTTGAGCCCCTGCCCGATGAGGGTGCAGCCCATGGAGGAGGCGGCTTCCTGCATGGCTTCCATGTTCCCGCCGGCGCTCATGATGCGGAGGAAGGCTGTCTGCAGGCCGTACCGTTCGGAAAGGGCAGAGCGGATGCGCTCAATCTGGGCGCAGTAGTCCTCATAGGTCCCTGTCTCGCCGGGGGTGAGGCCGATGGCCAGGTCCTGTCCGTAGGAGCGGATGAGGTCAAGGTTGTCCGCGTTCCTCTGGAGCTCCCGTTCCGTGACGAAGAAGGTGCCCCTCATGCCGCCTTCCTTCATGCGCTCCAGGAGGTTCTGCAGGGGGACCTTTTTGGAAAGGCCGCCAAAGGTGAGGATGATGGCCGGCTCCGTGGTGGGCAGGAACCGGTGCTGCTCTGCGAGGCGCCCCTGGTTCTCGGCGCGGAGCTGCCCGTAGTCTGCCGCCAGTGCCCCATGGAAGGGCAGGGCAAGCAGCCCTGCGGTGCAGATCATGGCGGCGATGCGGGCGAGGGCATGCCGCGGCCCTTTGTGATGTTTTTGGGGTGTTGGTTTCATTTGTTTTTTACCTCTTCGATGTCCGTGTTGCCGCCCAGGCGCCAGAGGCTCACATTTTCGATGCCTGCGTCGGCGGCCTCCTTGATCCAGGCGTTGAGGGTCTCGCTGTCGGCGTACCAGACTTCCCTGGAATGGCCGTCCTCCGTGAAGGTGAAGTGAAGGGCGGCGCTGTTCTCGTCCCGTTCGGGGGAGATCTTGTGCCCTTCGGCGAGCTCTACGGCCTCGTCCTCATCGATGAAGCGGACGGGTCCATTCTTCAGGCCAAGGAGGCCGTAGTCTTCCCAGAGGCATCCTCCGGTGGCAAAGGCGACGCCCTTCTTGCCAGGGATGGCTTCCATTTTCTTGAGGGTCTTGGCGATGAAATCACGGTCTGCCTTGGGGCCGGGGCCACTGTGCTTCCCGTAGAGGTTGTAGCACATGACCACGTATTCCGGCCCCTTGCAGAGCCCTGCGTCCATGGGCATGCCCGGCTCCAGCACGATGCGCAGGTCCAGGTGTTCCTTGAGGCAGGCAGAGGAAAGCCGGTAGGTGAAGTCGAGATAGTCCTGCAGGAGCTCCTTGTCCTTCCAGAAGGCTTCGTAGTCCAGTTCGATGCCGGTGCATTTCAGTTCCTTTGCGGCATCCATCATCTGGCGGAGGGTTTCTTCCTTCTTTTCGTCCCCCGCCAGCAGGCGGCGCATCAGGTCGGCATCCTTCATGACGGTTTTTCCCTTGGCGTCCGTCCAGTCGTTGGTGAAGCTCAGGTAGCGCTTCTTCTGTCCTTCCTTCTTGGCGAGGGCGGCGGAGGCCTTGAGGCCGTCGCTGAGGATGATCTTGTCATCATTGCTGTAGTAGGCCATGAAGCAGGCGATGCTGTCCAGCCGCTTCTTGATTTTCTTGTATTCCCTGGCGCCGCTTTCCTGGTCCCAGGAAGCAATCCATGCGGAAAGCTGCACGGGGTCGTGGGGGCCGCCTGCCATGGGGTCTGCATGGGCGCAGCCCCCGGTGAACAGCAGGGACAGTCCCAAAGAAAGCATCGGCAATATCTTCTTTTTCATGAGAGAGCCTCCTTACGCATTCCGCAGGAACCAGAAGAGGATGGATTCCCATATCTCGTTGGCGCGGAAAAGGAATTTGTCGAAGCCTGTGAGCTCCGTGGTGAACAGGACCTTCTCGTCCTTGATGTCCTCTTTGATGTTGGTCAGGATGGTGAATTTCTCGAACACGGCATCGTAGACGTCATCGGCCAGGTTCCGCTGGCTCCACGCCTCTCCCTGCCAGGAGGCGCCGAGGAAGATGTTGCCGTATCCCGTCTGGGGCACGGCAAGGTCCTTGGGGCCTTCCTTGCCGTCGATGAGGACCGTGAGGGAGGTCCCCTTCAGGTCAATCTGCACCTGATGGTCTCCTCTGCGATGGAAGCTCTGGACGGGCTCGTAGGGCTCCGCGCCATCGGCAACGGTGGCTGCGGGCATCTCTTTCCTGCTCTCTGCGCGCCCGTAGTATTCCGCGGCCTGGTCCGCCGATGTGGCATAGCGGGCAAAGGTCATGTTCTCCTGTGTCTCTGCCTCCCTGCGGGCCTCTTCCACGGAAGGGATGGGCTCGCCGAGGATGACGGGCAGCTTCTCGCGGTAGAGCTCCTTGCGGGTGCTTCCCGTCTGTTCCAGCACGAGGAGCTGGTTGTTGATGAGCTCGATGCAGAGGCAGGTGCTGCAGTCGTCATTGGCCCGCAGGCAGATCTGCTGGGCGCCGAAGGCGTTGCCCTGGAGCCTTGCGGAAACCCGGAGGTCCGTCACGTGGTCCAGGTTGTGAACCTTGGAGAGGGCCGTGTCCTCCGGCAGGGTGGTGAGGGTGTAGGTCTCCTTCTCCAGCTCGGCGGCTCCCTTCAGGAGCATCCAGAGATCCTGTCTGGAGGGGTCGCCGCTGACGAAGTCGATGGGCTGGTTGATGTCGTACCTGATGCGCATGAGCAGGTGGTTGATGGGCCAGTAGGGCTGGGGCTGCATGCGGGTGAGGTCGTAGAGGCTGCTGTTCCTTTGGTTGAAGCAGTAGCCTTCGCGGTTGAAGGCCATGGGGAAGAGTTCCCGGATCCATTTCTCGTTCACAGCGCTCACGTCGTTGTTGTTGGCGAATTTCCCTGTGTTGCCGTGCATGTGGACATAGGCGTGGGGGACGGTGCCGAAATTCTCGGTGTAGATGTCCCGCAGGCGCTCGAAGTCATAGGTGATACGGCGGCGCATGTGCTCGTAGCTCTCTTTCGGCACGTTTTCCTTGTCGCGGATGTAGTCCATGAGATAGTGGTTGTAGCGGCGCCCGAGATAGGGGGTGAGCATGGCGTAGCGCAGGGGATCGATTTCCCCGATGTAGTTGCCGTAAAGGTCGAATACATTGATGTATTCCATGCGGTAGCCGTTGGTGCCAAGTTCCCAGAAGGTGGAGTCCTCCAGCTCGGAGAGCTCCGAGGGCTTCAGGAACTTCATGTCCATGGATTCGATGTTTTCCGCGTAGCTCATGATGCTGGCCTTGTAGTTGAGCTCTTCCAGCACCGGCTGGGCGAAGATGGCGGTGTCCCGCCGCCCGTCCTCGAACATGAGGTAGAGGGACCTGGGGGGCAGGGGCTTGCCGGTCTTGTAGTAGTCCAGGATGTCCTGCTGGGTGACGGTGACGTATCCCTGGTCATGGAGTTCCTTGAGGTGCTTGCGGAGCTGCTTCTGCCCGATGAGGGTGGAGGTGTCCCCGATGTGGTCCACGCCGAAGTAGGACAGGGAGATGAAGCCCGTGTCCTTCTCGGTGGGGGTGATGGCGGCACTGTCGTAGGGCTGGTAGGTCTTCAGGCTGAAGAAGAGGGTGTACAGCACGAAGAGGAGCAGGGCGACGACAACAACTTCGATCAGTGTCCGCAGGGCCTTGAAATGCTGCTTGCGGCGGGAGTAGCCCTCATCTGCCAGGGCGCGTATCTTTTCTCCCAGGGTATCCTTGTCGCTCATGCTAGTCTTGTTCCTTTCTTTTCTCTTTCTTTTCTTTTTTCAGGCGCTGCTTTTCCATTTCTGCCAGGTCGGCAGGTGTCAGGCGGGTGCCCCAGGTGGATTTCCAGAAGGTGAACCAGGCCACGGGCATCTGCCAGAGCAGGATTGCCTCATAGTAGATGCAGAACCACATGCCGAAGAGCCAGGTGGTGCTGCGGCGCAGGAAGAGCTGCGCCATGCTCATCAGGAGTGCCATGAGGAGCATGCCCACCATGAAGGTGACGGGGAAGACCCGGTGCATGATGGGCACATAGATGAGATTGTAGAGCACGATGACGGGGGCCGCGATGGGAACCACAAGGCCCATGTAGAAGCTCAGGGACATGAAGGGTTCCTTCTTCCAGATATAGCGGGCGGCGATCAGGGATTCCCGAAGCCAGGAGCGCTTCCAGCGCATCTGTTGCTTGAGGAACATGGCGTAGCTGTTGGGCACGATGGTCATGCAGACTGCCGAGTCCTGATAGCCGGTGCGGTTGTGCCGGAGGATGAAGTTCGTCATGCTTCGGTCATCGCCGAAGGTGGCCCGCTGCCCCAGGAATTTCTGGTTCAGCCAGTCATGGGAGTATTTGAGGATCAGGTCCTTCCGATAGCAGGAAAGGGGACCCGACAGGCAGGTGACGGAGTCGAACCAGCTCTCCGCCGCCTTCATGATGCGGAAGGCGATGTAGTAGCGGACGGCCTGCATGCGTGTCAGGGCGTTGGTGTAGGTGTTGGCCACGTCCGTGCGCCCGGAGACGCCGCCCATCTTCTTGTCCTTGAAGGGCTGGACGATGTTCCGCACGGCAAAGGGGTCCAGAAAGCTGTCGGAGTCCACGAATACCACGAGCTCGTGCCTGGCGAGGGTGGCCCCCCAGGCCATGGCGTCGCGCTTCCCCTTATTGAAGGGCTGCACCACGTAGCGGAGGCGCTCCGAGGTGTGGTAGACCCCCTGGCTGGTGTCTGATGCCTTGATTTCCTCGATGGTATCATGGATGCGGGCCACGGAATTGTCATTGGAGTGGTCATCCACCACGATGACCTCCAGCTTGTCCACGGGGTAGTCCTGGTTGATGCAGCTGTGGATGGTGCGGCCGATCCACTGCTCCTCGTTGAAGCAGGGGATGATGATGGTGACGCCCGGGGTGTAGTCGGGGTCGATCTTCACGGGCCGGTAGAAGGTGGCGAAGAAGTAGCGGGACAGGAGGAAGGTGGCCGCGATGATGCTGTAGAGGTACAGCCAGCGGTTGAAGCGGAAGTATACCACGGATTCCGCCCGCATGAGGATGATGATCAGGGTGATGACGGCGAGGCAGAAGGCCGATGCGCCAAGGAGGTAGTGCTGCCGCTTCCTGGCGGCGTACTGGGCCAGGGTGCTGTCAAACACCATGCCGCAGAGAAGCGTCTCGTCGTCCTTTCGGACGAGGCGGACGCAGCGGGCCTTCAGGGAGTGGATCTTCATCTCGTAGCCCTCGGGCATGGAGCCGGGGGAGATATCAAAGTCCAGGCGGACCTCGCTGGATTCCTTGAGATCCTGCTCCCGTCCCTCGGGGAGCTTCAGCAGCATGCCCGTGGTGCTGATGTCCACGGCCTTTGCCGTCAGGGAATGGCGGCTCCCGCCGAAGGAGAAGGAGACGGCCACATCATAGTCCACGAGGTAGCGCTGGCCAAGCTTGTCGTCCTGCTGGTACTGGATGTAATCTATGGTGTCGGTGTCATGCTCATGGGAGCCGCGGCGGTCATGGTTGCTCCGAAGGCCGGAGTCGTCCGGCACATAGGACAACAGGCGGCGGTCCGGCTTTTCCTCGTAGAGGATGTCCTGGGGGGCTTTTTTCTTGTCGGGCATTACATGCCACCTCCTTGGGGCGGTGTCTCTGGAAGGGGAGACGCTGCGGGAATGTAGTAGATCTTGCGGAACTGGTTCACATAGGCCGTCTGCAGCCCGCAGTGCTCCAGGGCCGTGAGCAGCAGATCCATTTCTGTCGCCAGGTCTTCCTGGGGCGGCAAGTTGGCGGAGTTGTCATCATGGATGGTGGGCTTCATGTCCACGGCGGGTTTCTCGTCCCGCACGACGGGATCATTGGCCTTCTGTTCCACGGGATGGTTTATGGGGATGGCGATGATGCTGCCCCGTGGGATGGAGGCGGCATAGGCATCCGCCTCCTGCTGGTTGTGGAGGCTGCGCGGCTGGAACCGCACGTTTTCCTTGACAGCATAGGAAAGGCCGGCGGCCCGGACGGATTTCAGCAGGTCGTCGGTGAAGACGGTTCTTGGTGCGCGGAACAGGGTGGGGGCGAGGGAATCATTCATGGTGATGACCTTCTGGGCGCGGCAGAGCTGGAGAAGCTGCTGATCCACGCTCTGCCGTTCCATGGCCGCCAGTCCCGCATAGGTGTAGTTGCCGATTTCCTGCCCGCCCTCACGGAGGACTCGGAGGATTTCCGGCTGGTCGGCGACGTTTTCTCCTTCTACGAAGAAAACGGCCTCGGCTTTGTGTTTCTTGAGGACATCGATGAGCCTTGAGGCCAGGGGGCGGTCAGGCATGCCGTCGAAGACGATGGCCACACGGGGCGTTCCGTCCTGCAGGGTGGTGATGACTTCCACGGGCTTGAGGTTAGGGTCTGCCAGGGCTTTCTTCGCCGCATCGATTTCCTCTGTAGCGAGGTAGTTCTTCGTGAGGTCCGTGATGTCCGGGATGAATACGGTCTTCTCGATGACATGGTCACGGATGAAGATAAGAGCACCCACTACCACGCAGAGACAGAGGGCGACAATGATGCCGAGTTTCTTGTAATCCACTTTCCGCCTCCGTTACAGTGCCCAGTAGATGAAGCCCGCAGCCTCGGCGGCGGGGCGGCTGTACTGGTGCTTGACATCGATGAGGATACGGGGGCGTCCTTCCTGCTGGCGGTAGAATTTCTTCAGGTCCTCCAGGGACCATTGGCGGTAATGGGCATGGCTCACGAGGATGACCAGGCAATCCACATCCTTGATGGCGTCCTCCGGGAGAAGGTCGAGATGGTATTCCCTCCGGAATTCCTCCGGGTCTGCCAGGGGGTCCGAAAGGAGGGGCTGCAGCCCGTAGTCCATGAGCTGCTGGCAGACATCCACCGAGCGGGAATTGCGGGTGTCCGGGCAGTTTTCCTTGAAGGTCATGCCGAGGAGGAAGAGATTGGAATGGATGGGATCCAGTCCGGAGCGGAGCATGACCTTCACGATTTCCTGGGCGACGAATTTGCCCATGTAGTTGTTGATTCGACGCCCTGCGGAGACCAGATGGGAATGCTGGCCGCGGTTCTCCGACTCGTAGAGGAAATAGTAAGGGTCCACGCCGATGCAGTGCCCTCCCACCAGTCCGGGGCGGAAGCCCATGGCGTTCCACTTCGTGTCCATGGCCTTTGCCACCTCGTCGGTATCGATGCCCATCTGATGGAAGGCCATGGCCAGCTCGTTCATGAAGGCGATGTTGATGTCCCGCTGGGTGTTCTCCGCCAGCTTGGCCGCCTCTGCCACGCG
Source organism: uncultured Veillonellaceae bacterium (assembly GCA_902801565.1). GTDB lineage: Bacteria > Bacillota > Negativicutes > Selenomonadales > Selenomonadaceae > UBA3796. Next base: position 140,999 of record CADCIX010000001.1, read on the forward strand.
GATGTCCGGGGCAGGGTAGATTTCCTGGATGATGGCACCGTAGACATCGGCGATGTCCCCGAGGGAATCCTCGTCCATGCCCGATACGATCTTGGTGATGGTGTGGAGGCGGTGCTGCCTGTCGCCGGGATTGATGCGTTCCGGCGAGTAGCCGATCTTGAAGTCCCGCCCGCAGAGGAGGCCGGAGCCTTCCTCCAGCAAGGGACGGCAAATATCCTCCGTCACGCCGGGGTAGACGGTGGATTCATAGACGACGATGCTTCCCTTTTCGAGATATTTGGCGACGGTCTCCGTTGCGCCCCTCACGGGGGAGAGATCTGGAGTCTTGTCGCCGTTGATGGGGGTGGGAACGGCGATGACGAGGAAGGAGGCTTCCTGCAGGCGTTTGGGGTCCGTGGTGAAGTCGATGCCTGCCCCCTGAAGGGCCTCATCGCCCAATTCATTTGTGATGTCGTGGCCCTGGCGGTATGCCTGGATCTTCTCTTCGTTGCGGTCAAAGCCGATGACGTGGAACTCCTTTGCAAAGGCGGCAGCCAGGGGCAGTCCTACGTAGCCGAGCCCCACCACAGCCAGTTTCGTTTCCTTTCTCGTCAGGCGTTTCAACATGTTCATATGCGCTTATTTCCTCCTTGACATATGTCTTATTCGTCATCCTCGTCGGAAAGCTCGTAATCCTCGTAGTTGTTGAAATTCCTCGATGCACGGGACCAGAAGGTATTGCTGACCTGTCCGCGGGAAAGATCCCGCAGATGGTAGAATTCCAGGCCGAAGTTCCAATCCCTGGTAAGGTTGTAGTCGCAACCCAGCCCCCAGCCGCGGAAACCTCCGTATGGCAGCAGGATATCGGCTGTGCCACTCATGGTATGGGAGATATAGGTGGAGCCTGGCTGACGGTAATATTTGAGCCAATAGCTGAAGGAATTTGGCTTCCAATTGTCTTCCGGTGTGTAGCCCAGGGAGAAGACGAAGCCCGTCCCGCTGCTGCCGCTCCTCCTGCCATGGAGGAGCATGAGGCCCGCATCGAAAAGGCCCAGGCGCTGGCGGTAGTTCGCCATGGCGATGTCCTGGGAGCTGCCGTCCTTGTGGTCGAAATGGTAATAGCCCCCGTCCACCCCATAGTCGGCGGTATCATAGGAGGCTGTGACGTCGAAGGCCCTTTTCGTGCCGCGGTCGTGGAGATTCCCGAGTTCCACCGTGTAGCGGACGGGCCCCCCGGCAGACAGGCGGATGCCGTCGAACCTGCTGTCGTAAATGTTTCCCTCTGCCATGAGGCTTCCGAAGGCACCGATGTCCGTATGGACGACGCCCATATCTCCGGAGAGATAGTAGCGGTCCAGGCGGAGATTCCCGTCCTCGGAGCCCTTGGGGCCGGAGAGGACTTTTTCCCATTCCAGCATGGCATTGAGGTGCCAGTTCCCGTCCAGGTTGTAGTCGGGAAAGAGGCGGCCACGGACGCGCGTCCGGTCATGGAGGCCGTTCACACCCGTGTAATGTCCGTAGTCCAGGCGGATTTCCCCGTTCAGCATGAATCTCTGGCCCAGGTCATCCTTCACGGGGACGTTGGAGGAAAGCTGCAGGCTTGCATCGGAATCATCCAGAAAGCCGCTGCTTGCAAGTTCCGAAAAGAATTCGGCCCGCAGTCTCGCGGCATGGTCGGAGGCAGTGCCGGGAAGGGCGGCGGGTTCCTGGGAGCTTTTGCCCATGAGGGAACACAGAAGGCTTTCCTGGCGTGCCTGTTCATAGGAGAGGCGCAGGGCCCGCTGGTAGCTGCGCTTTCGTGCCAGGGCGTAGTCCTGGGCAGTGAAGGATGCCTGTTCCTTCCGGGTTTCCCTGGCTGTCGTGGGACTTTGCCCCTTTGCATCGGTGGTGTCTTTTTCCTGGCGGGCAGCTTCCCTGGACATTTTCCGGGCGTAGAATTCCTGCTCCTTGGAGAGCTTGAGCTGCATCTCGTCTATGACGATGCGGCGGGAAAGCTGCCCGTATTCGGAGGCCAGTGCATTCGTTATCTCCGGGTCGGCGGCAGGCTGCGCCCGGCTTTGCTCCAGGGCGTAGTCACGGGCGGCGGATTCCAGCAGGTCAAGGGACTGGTCACATCTTTTCTTGAGAGGGGCCATGGCTTCCAGCCGGTTATCTCCCTGGATGGAGTGGCGGAGGAAGCGCTCCGTGGATACCCTTGCCTGCCGGGCAGCGGATTCGTAGTTTTTCAGCGCCTCGGATCCGGGCACACGGGCGGGGAGGGGCTGGGATTTATACTGGTCGACGTGGTGCACGGCCTGCTCGTACTCCTCTGCCGATGGGGCTGGTCCCGACTGGTCGATGGCATAGAGGGCCTGGGCGACCAACTGGCTGAGTTCCTCGCGGGAGCATTCGGAGAGGGGCTTTTCCGGAGGCATCAGGTATCCGGCATTCATCAGCTGCGCCAGGGAATCATAAGTCCAGGCAGGAGACTGTGCTCCGGGGGAGGCAGAAGCATCCGGCATGGAGGAAAAAAGCCATACCGCTGCGGCGCATGGCAGGATGAGATGTTTTTTCTGTGCCAATGATTACAGATCCTTCCTTGAGAGGTGTGAACATAGTGAAGCATGAAAATAGTATACAGTTTTGATTTTAGTGAAGAAACGGGAGGAAGTCAAGGGGATGGGACCGAATATATATACCGCATGCAGGCCGTTGAAATTCCTGCTGGTGGATGATATACTTAAAAACATTGGATAATTTAGGAGGGAACGGGTATGAGGATTGTGGGAAATGTTCTGGTGGTATTGCTGGCTTTTTCCTGCATGTTTTTTGGTGTGGCGGAGTCCCAGGAAGCAGAGAATGCATTAGAGGCACAGGAGATGCTGGAGAGGACAGACGCTATCCTGCCCAATGTGACGGCCCGTTCTGCCGTGGTCATGGAGGCCAGGACGGGGAGAGTCCTGTATTCCAGGAACATGAAGGCGATGCGGTTTCCTGCCAGCACGACGAAGGCCATGACTCTGATCGTGGCCTTGGAAAAGGGGAACCTGGATGATATCGTGACGGTCAGCGGCAATGCGGCCGGTACGGAGGGCTCCACCCTTTGGCTGGAGGAGGGGAAGAAGATCCGACTGGAGGATCTTCTTTACGGCATCATCATGAGGTCGGGAAATGATGGCACGGTGGCCGTTGCCGAGCATATTGCGGGCAGTGTGGATGCCTTTGCCAGAATGATGACCGAGAAGGCGAGGGAAATCGGTGCCGCAGACACCTTTTTCGTGAATCCTCATGGGCTGCCGGATGAAAGGCATTACACCACGGCCTATGATATGGCCCTGATTGCTTCCTATGGCTATCGAAACCCTGTGTTTGCCGATATCGTGAAGACGAAGGAAAAAACGATTCCCTGGAGCGAGGATCCCACAGAGTTCTGGCGCAGTGAGAACCAGATGCTATGGCTTTATGACGGTGCCAATGGCGTGAAGACCGGCTATACGGATGCGGCGGGACGCTGCCTCGTATCGGGGGCGGAGAGGGACGGCATCCAGCTTGTCTCTGTTGTCCTGGACAGCATCTATATGTGGAACGATTCCATCGCCATGCTGGACTATGGCTTTGCCCATGTGAAACCTCAGCGGGAAGTCAATGGGGGCGAAATCGTCGGGAATCTCCCGGTCCTTTCGGGGCGCAGGAAGCAGGTGCCTGTCAGGACGGCCTCGGATATCGTGGTTCCCGTGTGCGATAATGGCGATGCGGGGTACAGCAAGGTCTTTGACCTGCCGAATGCCCTGCATGCCCCGGTGGAGGCCGGCGATGTGGTGGGAACGGTCCGCGTCATGTACGAGGGCAGAGAAGTTGGAAGCACGGATCTCGTGGCCACGGAATCCGTGGAAGTGAAATCCTTTTTTGTCACATTGTATCAATTGGCGAAAAAATATCATATGATTTGAGAAATATGGAAGAGCGTTTGCAGAAAATCATCAGCCGGGCGGGGATCGCTTCCCGCCGGGCGGCAGAAAAGATCATATTGGAAGGCCGGGTTACGGTGGAGGGCGAGGCCGTGACAGAACTGGGCAGGAAGTGCGACCCGGACCGGCAGGTTGTCTGCGTGGACGGCAGGCGCATCGGCGGGGCGGAGCGGCATGTGTATTTCCTGCTCAACAAGCCCAAGGGGTACCTGTCCACGGCGAGTGACGAGCACGGACGGCGCACGGTCCTGGAGCTTCTGCCGGAGGTGGAGGAGCGCGTCTATCCCGTGGGGCGTTTGGACAACAACACGGAGGGGCTCCTGCTCATCACTAATGACGGTGCCCTGATGAATGGTCTTCTCCATCCCCGTTATGAGGTGGAGAAGACCTATGTTGCGAAGGTGGCAGGGAATCTTTCGGAGGAACTGCTTGACCGTTTGCGGCACGGCGTCTTGCTGGAGGATGGCATGACGGCACCGGCAAAGGTTCGGCTTCTGGAGCAGGGAGCGGGGATTTCCCGGGTGGAGCTCCGCATCCATGAGGGACGCAACCGGCAGGTCCGCCGCATGTTTTCCGCCATCGGCTGCGAGGTGAAGGCCTTGAAGCGCATGGCCTTTGCAGGGCTGGACCTGAAGGGCGTCGGGAGAGGAAAGCACAGGGAACTGACGGCAGAGGAGGTGGCAGGGCTTTATGAGCTTGCAGGAATTGGGAAGTGAGGCGAAGCGCATCCTTGTCATCGGTGCAGGGCCTGCGGGGATGATGGCGGCCATCAAGGCGGCGGAAAATGGCGCCAGGGTGACTCTTCTGGAGAAGATGAACCGTGTGGGGAAAAAGATGCTCATCACGGGCAAGGGGCGCTGCAATCTCACAAATGCGGCAGAGGTTCCCGAGATCATCGCCAATGTCCCGGGCAATGGTGTCTTTCTCAACAGTTCCCTGCGGGCCTTTGACAATCAGGAGGTCATCCGCTTTTTTGAAGAAGCAGGGGTTCCGACGAAGGTGGAGCGTGGGAACCGCGTTTTTCCCCAAAGCGACCGGGCAGCGGATGCCGTGGATGCCATGCTGGGAAAACTGCATGAGCTGGGAGTCCGCCTTGTGACGGAAACTGCCGTGAAGGAAATCCTGGTGGAGGATGGAAGGGCCGTGGGCGCAAGGACGGAGAAAGGCGAGGCCTTCTACGGGGATGCCGTCATTCTCGCAGTGGGCGGCGCCTCTTATCCCGGCACGGGCTCCAGCGGCGACGGCTATGAGATGGCAAGGAAGCTGGGGCATCATGTGACAAAGATCCTTCCTGCCCTTGTGCCCCTGGAGACAGAGGAAACCTGGGTGAAGGATGCCCAAGGGCTGTCCCTGCGGAATGTGAGGGTGACGCTCCTGGCAGACGGGAAGAAGGAAGAGGAGCTTTTCGGCGAGATGATGTTTGCCCATTTCGGCGTGACGGGACCTGTGATTTTGTCGCTGTCGCGGAAAGCTGCCCAACTTTTGGCGGAGGGGCGCTTTGTGGAGCTGGCCTTGAACCTGAAACCGGCGCTTTCCCCGGAGAAGCTTGACGCCAGGGTACAGAGGGATTTTTCCAAGTACATCCGGAAGCAGCTGAAGAATTCCCTGCATGACCTCCTGCCGGGAAAGCTGATCGATCCGGTGATGGATGCGGCGTACCTTGACCCGGACAGGCCCGTCCATGAGATCACCCAGGAGGAACGGGGGCGGCTGGTTCATGCACTCCAGCATCTGATGCTGACCGTGACGAAGACGCGCCCCCTGGCAGAGGCCATCGTGACGGCGGGCGGGGTTTCCGTGAAGGAAATCCAGCCCAAGACCATGGAGTCGAAACTGGTGCCCGGTCTGTATTTTGCCGGGGAGGTTGTGGATGTGGATGCCTATACGGGGGGCTACAATCTTCAGGCGGCATTTTCCATGGGAGCGGCGGCGGGCTGCTGGAGCGTTTGGAACGAATCCGATAGGAGTTGAGGATTGATGGAGAAAAAAGAGATTCATCCTTTGCGGCAGGGAATCCACGGGGAGATTGAGATCCCCGGGGACAAATCCATCTCCCACCGCAGTGTCATGTTTTCCGCATTGGGAGATGGGCCGGTGCATATAAAGAACTTTCTGCATGCCCAGGACTGTCTTTCCACGGTGAAATGCGTGGAGGCATTGGGGGCAAAGGTGGAATTCCTCAGCGATGAGGAACTTGTGGTGACAGGTCATGGAATTCATGGCCTCAAGGAGCCGCAGTCCATCATCGATGCAGGAAATTCCGGCACGACACTGCGGCTGATGATGGGGATTCTGGCGCCCCAGCCGTTCCTGACGACCTTCAGCGGGGATGCATCCCTTCATAGGCGCCCCATGGCGAGAGTTATCAAGCCCCTGGGGATGATGGGAGCCAATATTGTGGGAAGGGACGGCAACCGTCTGCTTCCCATCACGGTGATTCCGGCAGGAAAGAAACTCAAGGGCATGGTCTATGACATGCCGGTGGCCAGCGCCCAGGTGAAGTCGGCGGTCCTTCTGGCGGGCATGTATGCGGAGGGCGATACGACGGTGGTGGAGCCCTTCACCTCCCGTGACCATACGGAACGGATGCTGGAGGCCTTCGGTGTGAGGACGGAGAAGGAAGGAACGGCGGTCACGATCCATCCCGTGGAGGAATTCCACTCCCCGAAGGAGATCGAAGTGCCGGGGGATATCAGCTCGGCGGCCTATTGGCTCGTGGCGGCATCCATCCTTCCCGGCAGTGATGTCCTGCTCAGGAATGTGGGGGTTAATCCGACCCGCACGGGCATTCTGGATGTGCTGGAAAGCATGGGGGCTGACTTCGAGCTCCTGAACCGGCGCGTCAGCGGCGGCGAGGCTGCGGCGGATATCCGGGTGCGCTCGGCAAAGCTCCGGGGAACTTCCTTTGGGGCGGAAATCATGCCGAGGCTCATCGACGAGATTCCCATCCTTGCCGTTGCTGCGGCCTTTGCCGAGGGCACAACGGTCATCACGGGAGCCGGGGAACTTCGCGTCAAGGAGACGGACCGGCTTCAGGCAGTGACGGATGAGTTCAACAAGCTTTCTCCCGGGCTGGTGGAGGCCTCGGAGGATGGGATGGTGATTCATGGCGGCCAGAGCCTTCGCAAGGCAGAGGTGGCCTCCTATGACGACCATCGCATGGCGATGTCCCTTTCGATCTTCGGGGCTGCGGGGGAAGGAGTCAGCATCGACCATCCGGACTGTGTCGATATCTCTTATCCGGAGTTCTACAATATATTGGAAAATTTTGGAGGAAAAGGTGCATGAAGAAGAATCTGGTGGTGGCAATCGATGGGCCTGCCGGCGCGGGCAAGAGCACGGTGGCACAGCTGGCGGCAAAGGAGCTTGGGTATACCTACATCGACACGGGGGCCATGTACCGGGCTGTGGCCTGGAAGACGCTGCAGCAGGGGAAGCCTGTGACGGATGAGCTCATCCTGTCCGTGGTGCCGGATATTGATGTGGATCTGCAGTACACGGAGGGCAAGACGCGGGTCTTTGTGGACGGGAAGGAAGTCACGGGAGAGATCCGGACGCCCGAGATCAATAAGATCGTATCCCAGGTGGCCCGCCTTGGTCCTGTGCGGGAAAAGATGGTGGACCTGCAGCGCAGGATGGGGGAGCGCGGCGCGGTGCTCATGGATGGCAGGGATATTGCGACCCATGTGCTGCCCAATGCGGATGTGAAGATCTTCCTCACGGCCTCCATTGAGGAACGTGCAAAACGCCGCTGCAAGGAATTGCAGGAAAAGGGCTATGATGTGGACCTTGAGGGAATCAAGGCGGACATCGCGGCCAGGGACAAGGCGGACAGCGAGCGGGAAATCTCGCCCCTCATCCGGGCGGAGGATGCGGTGCTTCTCGATACCACCGGTCTCAGCATTGAGGAAGTCGTGGCAAAGATCTTGGGAATGTGCAGGTGATACGATGCTCTATGCCCTGGCAAGATGTATTTTTGTTCCCTTTTTTAAGCTGTTCTTCCGCGCCCGGGTCATCGGGAAGGAGAACCTTCCGGCAGAGGGGCCGGTCATCCTGGCCGCAAACCATCTCAGCAATTGGGACCCGCCCTTCCTGGCCTGTTTCATTCCCAGGCATGTGCATTACATGGCAAAGACGGAGCTTTTCGAGAATCCAATTTTTTCGGCGATGATCCGAAGCTGCCATGCCTTTCCGGTGAAGCGGGGAGCTGCGGACCGCGGGGCCATCAAGATGGCAATGCAGGTGCTGAAGGGGGGCAGCGTCCTCGGGGTTTTCCCCGAAGGCACCCGAAGCCGTACCGGGGAGATGGGGAAGGCCGAGGCGGGGGTTGCCCTGTTTGCCTCCATGAGCAATGCTCCCGTTGTTCCGGCAGCCATCATCGGCACGAACGAGATGTTCTCGAAGGAGAAGACCTTCCCGCAGCTTTCGGTGATCTATGGGGAGCCCCTGAGGTTTGAGGGGGACCGCAAGAACAGGGAGGATTTGGAAGCTTTTTCCCAAAGGATTTTGGACAGCATCCGAAATTTGAAAGAAAAAGTAAAATAAAGCAAAATAATGTTTGCTTGGCATTGCTGTTTTATGATATACTATGAACTAGATTGCGAACTTACCTATTGTTCCGGTCTGAAAAAATGAGTATGGTGATAATGGTATGGAAGTCATTCTGGCAGATTACCTGGGATTCTGCTATGGAGTCAAGCGGGCAATCAAGATTGCCCGGGAAAATGCTTCTGAGGAACCGGGCGCTTCCTGTACATTGGGCCCGATCATCCACAACCCCCAGATGGTGGAACGCCTGAGAACGGAGGGCGTGGGTACGGTGGATGCGCTGGAGGAAATGCAGAAGGGAACGATCATCATCCGTTCCCATGGCGTTGGCCCCCAGGTCTATGAGGAAGCGAAAAAGAGGGGTCTGCAGCTGGTGGATGCCACCTGTCCCCATGTCCGCAAGGCGCAGCTTGCCTCGAAGGCCCTGGCCGATGGCGACTACAGGGTCGTCATCATAGGCGAGAAGGAACATCCGGAGGTTCAGAGCATCTTTGAATGGTCCGCCAATACGGCGCTCATCGTTGAGACCGAAGAAGAGGCGGATGCCCTGGAGCCTTGCCAAAAGCTTGGCATCGTTTCGCAGACCACATTTTCCGGCAGACGGTTCAAGGAAATCGTCATGAAGCTCCTGGACAAGTCCCGGGAAATCAAGATCGAGCGGACGATCTGCACAGCCACGGATCAACGGCAGGCGGCAGCAATGGCGCTGGCATCGAAGGTGGATCTCATGCTGGTCATCGGCGGAAAGAACAGCGCGAATACGACGCGGCTTGCCCAGCTGTGTGCAGAGAAATGCAGGACTTACCACATTGAGACGGCAGCAGAGCTGCAGCCTCAGTGGTTTGATAAAATTGAAAAAATTGGTATTACAGCCGGTGCGTCAACTCCCGACTGGATTATCAAGGAGGTATACAAACAGTGTCAGAAGAAATGAACAACGATTTTGCCAGCATGTTGAAGGCAGAAGAAGAGTCGATGCAGGCAGTCAATGTCGGGGATGTTGTGGAAGCAACGGTTGTGGCGGTGGAGAATTCCAGCGCAATGGTTACGATTGCCGGACTCAAGTCCGACATTCCGATTCCCAAGCGTGAGCTTGTCCGCCCCGAGCCGGACAGCGCAGAGGATGTCGTCAAGGTGGGCGATGTCATCGAGGTTGCCATCGTGTCCCTTGGCGGAGAGAATGGTGCCACTGTGTCCAAGGTCAAGGCGGATGCCCGCGTTGCCTGGACGGAGATGGAAGGTATCCAGGAGCGCGGCGAGACGGTCCAGGCTCAGGTCAGCCAGGTGGTCAAGGGCGGTCTGGTGGCCAATGTCAACGGCCTGCGCGGCTTTATCCCTGCGTCCCAGATGGAGCTCCATTTCGTGAAAGATCTTTCCGTGTATGTGGGGCAGACGGTGGAGGTTCTTCCCATTGAGATCGATGTCCACAAGCAGCGTCTTGTTCTTTCCCGCCGCCAGCTCCTTGAGGCTGAGCGCGAGAAGAAGCAGGAAGAGGTTTTTGCTACCCTCGAGGCAGGCCAGACGGTTCGCGGTACGGTGAAGCGCATCGTGGATTATGGTGCTTTCATCGATATCGGCGGCGTGGATGGTCTCGCCCATATTTCCGATATTTCCTGGGAGCGCGTAAAGCATCCCTCGGATGTCCTTGAGGTCGGTCAGGAGCTTGATGTGTATGTCAAGAGCGTCGATCCCGAGTCGAAGCGTATTTCCCTCTCCATCAAGGAGACCATGCGTGATCCCTGGCTCGACAGGGCAGAGCGTTATGCCGAGGGCGACTACATTGAGGGCGAGGTCATCAAGCTGACGGACTTCGGTGCCTTCATGCAGATCGAGCCGGGCTTCGATGGGCTGATCCCCATGGGCGAGCTCTGCGACCGCCGCATTGAGCGCGCGGATGAGGCCGTTCATGTTGGGGACATGGTCAAGGTCAAGGTCCTTCGCATCGACATGAAGAGGAAGCGCATCTCCCTCTCCATCACGAAGGCCAAGAAGGATGCAGACACGGCTGTGTTCAAGAAGTATGAGGCAGAGCAGGAGGATGCTCCGACGACCATCGGTGATGAGGTCGGCGAGGGCGAGTAATCCTTTTGCCGGAATAGGTTGTAAAATGAGGAGTGATGCTATGTCATCACTCCTTTCTTGTAGGCAGGGATAAGTATGTATCTTGGAAAGATTATCCGCATCCAGCCGGAAAGCCTGGCAGAGGAGCTTGGCCTTGCCGTGGGGGACAAGGTGCTGGAGGTCAACGGACAGAAGCTCAGGGACATCATTGACCTGAGTTTTTCCTTTGCCGATGAGGAGATCGACCTGCTCATTGAGCATGAGGACGGCGAGCAGGAAATGATTTCCTTCGACAAGGACTACGATGAGGAACTGGGGGCGGAGTTCGAGTCCGCTGTCTTTGACGGGATACGGAAATGCGCCAACAACTGCTGTTTCTGTTTCGTGAACATGACGGCGCCCAATATGCGGGAAAGCCTCTCCGTCAAGGATGACGATTACCGGATGTCTTTTCTCTACGGCAATTTCATCACCATGACCAATATGGTGGAGGCCGATTTCAGGCGCATTGAGCAGTTCCATCTTTCGCCCCTCTTCGTATCTGTCCAGGCCATGAATCCTGCCCTGCGGGCGGAAATGCTGCGATGCAAAAGGGCTGCGGATATCGCGGGGCAGCTGGACCGGCTGGAGGCGGCAGGGGCAGACTATCATACACAGGTGGTGCTTTGCGCGGGGCTCAACGATGGGGCGGAGTTGGAGCGTACCATCCGGGAACTGTCAGAGCGCCGCCCCCATGTGCTCTCGGTTGCCATTGTTCCCGTGGGCATCACGAAACACCGCAGGGACCCCTATCCCATCAGACAGTTTGACCTGGCCGGCGCGGGAGAGGTCATCGACCAGGTGTCCGCCTGGCAGGAGAAAAGCCGCAGGGAAACGGGGAGCACCTTCTTTTACCTGGGGGACGAGTTCTATTTCCTGGCCGGAAGGGAACTCCCTTCCGAGGAGGAGTACGATGGCTTTCCGCAGCTGGACAACGGGATTGGCCTGACACGGAATTTCCTCTGTGAATGGGAGAAGGAAGGGCTGGGAAAAGACAGGAGCCGGCAGCAGCCTGTCCGTCTGGATGTCATCAGCGGGACCTCTGTGGCACCTGTTCTGGAAAGACTGGCAGGCAAGGCAATGGAGCAGCAGGAAGACCTCCATGTTCGGGTCATTCCTGTCCCCAATCGTTATTTTGGGGAGACGGTGAATGTGTCAGGGCTTCTCACGGGCAGGGATATCCTGCTTACTTTGAAGGAGATAAAGGGAGAACGGGATGGCATCCTCATTCCCGAATCGGCTCTTCGGGCCGGAGAGGATGTGTTCCTGGACGATTATTCCCTGAAGGAGCTTTGCGAGGCCTTTCCAAAGACGAGGATCGAGCCGGTGAAGAGCGGAAGGGACTATTACCGTGCGCTGCATGACTGGGAGAACTACCGCAAGGAACGCAGCGGGGAAACGGATTACATGTGGCAGAGCAATGCCGGATATACGAAATACTGAGAGGGGTGGGTGTATATTTTGCCTTTGGCAAAAGTTGAATCCCCTTCGGGGACTAGGGCGTCGCAATGCGTTATGAAAGGACTACGCCTGTCGAAACGCCAATAGGAATGTTTTGCTGCTGGCAAAACTTGAACAATTGCGTTATAATAGAAGCAGGGGATGATGGGCGTGAACATTTCCAAAGAATATTTAGACGCATTGATTACCTCTCAAAAACAATTCAAGACTTTTCCAAGAAGGGAAATGGCATCGGAAAGACAATTTATGCGAAATGAATTTGAGGCATATGCTCCGATTTTGGATGAATCGTTCCATGTTTTTATGAGACAAAGCATTGTTTTTCTCGAAAATTATTCGATTGGACTGGTATGGAATCGGAAAAATGATAAACCTGTCATCTTATTTCGTTGCAATGGGCCTCATGGTGGAAATGAAAATTCATCACATCGCTTCGTTACGCATATACATAGATTAAATTTGGAAGAGGCAGCGGTAAATAGGTTTGTGGAAACAGACACGAAAGAAACAGAAGAATATACGACATTTGAAGATGCGGCATGGTTTTTTCTTTCTTATTGTGGCTTTCGTATTGAGGAGATAGAGAAATATTTCCCATTTCTTCGCAGGATGAATTTGTTTGGTAAATAATGTAGGCAAGGGGGTGCGGAATATGTTGGAAAATGATATTAAAAATCTTTTGGCGAAATCATTTCATGATAAATTTTCTCTAGTGAAACGAAGAGAAAATTTATATCAGTTAATGGTGCCGTTGTATCATGAAGATGGAGATATGATAGATATTTTTATCAAACTATCTGGATCGTCGATTTTTGTCTGCGATTGTGGAATGACATTGATGCACCTTTCTTATGCTTTTGATATTAACACAAAAAGCAGAGAAAAGATATTGCTTGAAATCATTGAGGATAATGGTGCTCAATATGAGGATGGAAATATCTTGATTCCTACAGAGCCCGATATGTTATTTAACAACGTTATGCAGTTTTCTCAAGTAATAGCAAAAGTTTCTTCTATGAGAATGCTTCGGAAAAGCAATATCTCTAGCATATTTTACGAAAATGTCAATGAATTCATTTTTTCCTCTTTATCGAAATACAATCCTCAAAAAAAATATGTTCCTATTGCAGGACAGGACGAGCATGTGGTGGATTATTTTCTTACTGTAAATGGGAGACCGGTGTATTTGTTTGCAATCATGGGAGAAGAAAAAGCACTTATTTCTACCATTGCGGCTATGACATTTCAACGGGAAAAACTACCGTTTATGGGAATTGCAATATCGGATAGTTTTGAAAAACTGACAACAAAAACCAAAAAACGAGTAATTTGTGCTATGGATAAACTCTTCTATGATTATGAAGATTTTGAAAAGCAGGGAATGGCATACTTTGAGCGGTTGGCAAGCTGATGTATGAGTTTTGCATTGGGGCTCAGGGGCGGTAGTGACCTGAGCTTTTCCTTTGTCGAGGAGAGAAGGGACATATGAGGAGGTACAAGAGGGAATGAGCAAGCCGATTGTGGCGATTGTGGGGCGCCCGAATGTGGGGAAATCGACGCTGTTCAACAAGATTGGGCAGAAGCGTGTCTCCATCGTGGACGATATGCCGGGGGTGACCAGGGACAGGATCTATCTGGATGCGGAATGGCTGCAGCATGAGTTCACCATGATTGATACGGGCGGCATTGAGTTCGATGAGAGCAATCATATCCTGTCCTCCATGCGGAAACAGGCCTCCATTGCCGTGGAGGAGGCCGATGTCATCGTCTTTGTGGTGGATGGGCGTGCAGGGCTGACTTCCTCGGACGAGGAAGTGGGGCGGCTCCTCAGAAGCACGAAGAAGCCCGTGATCCTGGCGGTGAACAAGGTGGACAGCCCCCAGCGGGAAATGGATATCTATGAATTCTATCAGCTGGGGCTGGGGGACCCCATCGGGATTTCTGCCTCCAATGCACTGAATCTCGGGGACCTTTTGGATGCCATCGTGGCGGCTTTTCCCAAGGTGGAAGCAGAGGAAAAGGATGAGGATGAGATCTGCATTGCGGTCATTGGACGGCCCAATGTGGGGAAATCCTCCATCGTCAACAAGATCCTCGGGGAGGACCGGGTCATCGTGAGCGATATCCCCGGCACCACAAGGGATGCAATCGACACCCATTTCACCAAGGACGGGACGAAGTTTACATTGATCGACACGGCGGGCATGCGCCGCAAGGGGAAGATCGAGGATGCGGTGGAAAGGTACAGCGTCATACGCTCCCTGCGTGCCATCGACCGGGCGGATGTGGTCCTCATGATGATCGATGCCTCGGCTGGCATCAACGAGCAGGACAAGAAGATTGCCGGCTATGCCCATGACTCCGGCAAGGGGGTGGTCATTGTCGTCAACAAATGGGACATCTATCCCGACAAGGATGACAAATCGACACTGCGGTTCACGGAGGACCTGCGGGATGAGATCGGCTTCCTGCAGTACGCCCCGATCCTCTATGCCTCGGCACTTACCGGACAGAGGGTGAATCGTGTGACGGAATTGGTCAAGTATGTGGCGGAGCAGCAGTCCATGCGCATCAAGACCAGTGTCCTGAACGAGCTCATCCGCGATGCGGTGTCGGTGAATCCGCCGCCCATGCACAAGGGGCGGCAGCTCAAGATCCTCTTCATGACCCAGACGGGCATCTGCCCGCCGAAATTTATCCTCTTTGTCAATGACGCGAATCTCATGCATTTCTCGTATCTGCGGTTCATCGAGAACCGCCTGCGGGAGAGCTATGGCTTCGAGGGGACGCCCCTCCGCTTTGTGGTGCGGAACCGTGAGGAAAAGGAGGAATGAGGCATGAACGTGGTCATTGCCATTTTGTTGAGTTACCTGCTGGGTTCCATTCCCAATGGCCTGATTTGCGGGAAGCTGCTTTGGGGTGTGGACCTCCGGGAGCATGGGAGCCATAATATCGGCGCGACGAATGCCTGGCGAACCTTGGGAAAGGGACCCGGCATCGTCATTTTCCTGCTGGACTTCCTCAAGGGATTTATCAGCGTCTGGCTGGGGATGCATCTTGTTGGCACGCCGCTTTCCATGGTCCTCTGCGGAATCGTTGCCATCCTGGGGCATTCCTGCTCTGTCTTCCTCAAGTTCAAGGGGGGGAAGGGCGTTGCCACGGGCCTTGGGGTCATTGCCATGCTGATGCCGGCTGTCACGCTGGTGGTCTTCCTTCTTTGGCTTGGCATCGTCTATGCGACGAAATATGTTTCCCTGGGCTCCTGTGTGGCTGCGGTTTTCGTGCCCATCATGGCATGGCTCCTCGGCAGTCCTGCGGAATACATTGTTTTCGGCGTGCTGGCGGCAATCCTCATCGTTGTCAGGCACAAGTCGAACATCAGCCGGCTGCTGAACGGAACGGAGAGCAAGATCAAGGCGGGGCACAGGTAAGGCAGGGATTTTGATACTTTATTTTATACTTTTTTATTATACGGGCTATAGACACGCTGAATGATTCTATGATATGATTTTTACAAGAGAATACGGAGTTCTTGAGGCGGAGTCTGGTCAACAAGGGCTCCGTCTGTCTTTTTGTGTAGATGGTATTTTTTAGGAGGCGATGTTATGGAAGTTTTGGCGGCTACAGTTTTTGTCCTGATGTATGCTGTGATCGTGTCGGAGAAGATCCACCGTACGGTTGTGGCGATGCTGGGCGCGGTCATCATGATGCTGTCCGGCATCTTGTCGATTGACACGGCGCTGCATCATGTGGATTTCAATACGCTGGGCCTGCTGGTTGGCATGATGATTCTCGTGGGAGTCACAAGCCATACGGGATTGTTTGATTTTGTTGCCATTTGGGCGGCCAAGAAGGCAAATGCGGAGCCGAAGAAGCTTCTGACTTATCTTGCCATCATCACGGCAGTCTTCTCGGCATTCCTTGATAATGTGACGACGGTGCTCCTCATGGTGCCTGTGACCTTCAGCATCACGCAGAAGCTGCATTTGAAGCCGATGCCCTTCCTGCTCACGCAGATCCTGGCATCGAATATCGGCGGCACGGCAACGCTCATCGGTGATCCGCCGAACATCATGATCGGCAGCGCGGTGAAGGAGCTCACCTTCATGGCGTTCATCGAGAACCTTGCACCTATTGCTATCATCAATATGATCATCGTGATCTTCATCATGGAGTTTGTCTACAAGAACAGCCTCAAGACGAAGCCGGAGCTCCAGGCAGAGGTCATGGCAATGAATGCCAGCAAGGCACTCAAGGACAGGAGGCTCCTGCGCCGTGCCCTCTTTGTCCTCGGCCTTACGATTCTTGGCTTCTTCACCCACTCCATGACGCATATCGAGTCCTCTCTTATGGCCCTCACAGGTGCGTTCCTGCTGCTTCTCCTGGCGGGCGGCAGCCATCATCTCGTGGAATCTGCCATGAAGTCGGTGGAATGGGCGACCATCTTCTTCTTCATCGGTCTGTTCATTGCCGTTGGCGGCCTCATTGAGACGGGCATCATCGGTTCTTTGGCACAGAAGGCCGTGGAGCTCACGGGCGGAGATGTTACCATGACCTCGCTGCTTGTATTGTGGCTCAGTGCCATCGTGTCATCGGTGCTTGATAATATCCCCTTCGTGGCGACCATGATTCCTCTGATTCAGAACATGGGGGCCATGGGTGTCTCGAATCTCGATCCTGTCTGGTGGAGCCTGGCTCTCGGTGCCTGCCTGGGCGGCAACGGCACCCTGGTGGGAGCCTCTGCGAACCTCATCGTGGCTGGTCTTGCAGCAGAGCGCGGCGTGAATATCACCTTCATAAAGTACTTCAAGGTCGGTTTCCCCGTGATGCTGCTCACCATCGTTCTTTCCACGGTCTATGTGTACCTGCGTTATCTGCTTTGATTGAATGACAGGCTGCCGATGCCCTTGCGTGGGGTGTCGGCAGTTTTTCCTATCTCATCAAAATTCAATGGGGGTGTGTCATGTGAAAAATGAGGATGGGAAGCCGGACCTTCCGAATCTGCAATGGTTTCCTGGGCATATGAAGAAGGCCCGCCGGATCATTGAGGAAAATCTGAAACTGGTGGATGTGGTGATCGAGCTCCTGGATGCGAGGATTCCCATGAGCAGTGCCAATCCGATGCTGCAGGAAATCATCCAGGGGAAGCCGCGGGTTGTGGCCTTGAACAAGTCGGATCTGGCAGATGCCGCCATGACGCGAAGATGGATGAACTATTTTCGGGAACAGGGGGTTCCGGCGGCTGCCATCGATTCGGTGAAGGGTGCGGGAATCAAGCAGCTGGTCAGGCTGGTGGAGGAACTGGCGCGCCCAAGGACGGAGAAGCTGGTGAGCAAGGGGGCGAAGGCGAGATCGGCACGATGCATGATCCTTGGGATCCCGAATGTGGGGAAGTCTTCCCTCATCAATCGTCTGGCAGGCGCCGTCAAGGCAAAGGCTGCGGACAAGCCGGGGGTGACACGGGCGAAGCAGTGGATCCGGATCGGGGCGAATCTTGAGCTTCTGGATACGCCGGGCATCCTTTGGCCGAAATTCGAGGATATGACGGTGGGATTGAAGCTGGCCTTCACAGGCGCCATCAAGGACGAGATTTACGATTTGGAACAGGTGTCGGCACTTTTGCTGGAGACTTTGCGCCGCGACTATCCCGAGCGCCTTGCCGAGCGGTTCAGGCTGGGGGAGGACCTGCCGGAGGGAGGACAGGAGCTTCTGGAAGCCATCGGGAAAAAGAGGGGATGCCTGCTGAAAGGCGGCATCATAGATATGGAAAAGGCGCAGCATATCGTCATGTCGGAATTCCGTTCCGGCAAACTGGGATGTGTGACCCTGGATGAAATGCCCCAAGTTGTAAAAAAAGTTGGCGGGTGATTTAATGGATTTGGCAAAAATGACGATAAAAGAGATAGAGAGTATTCTCGTTCAGGGAGAAGCCGACCAGGATTTTTTGGAGGCATGCTCCAGGGATGGCCGCAAAGCCCTTCAGCGCCTGGTTCGCCGATATGAACGGGAATTGCAGGAAAAGGAGCGCGTTGCCGATCTCTATCATTTTGAGGAGCTTTCGGCAGCAGAGGGATTAGAGATCGTGGCCGGGGTAGATGAGGCCGGGCGGGGCCCCCTGGCCGGCCCGGTATCGGTGGCGGCGGTGATCCTTCCCAGGGGGCTGTTCCTGCCGAAGCTCAACGATTCCAAGAAGCTGTCCCCCAAGGCGAGAGATGAGCTTTATGATCTGATCCAGGAGAAGGCCGTCTCAATCGGGACTTCTTTTGTGGATGCCAGGACCATCGATCGCGTGAATATCTATCAGGCGACCATCAATGGCATGTATGAGGCCATTTTTGCACTTTCGCCCCAGCCGCAGAAGGTGCTCATTGACGCGATGCCGCTGGATAACCTGCCCATGCCATCCCTTTCCATCGTCAAGGGTGATGCGAAATCGGCCTCTATTGCGGCGGCATCCATTGTTGCAAAGGTCCGGCGTGACCGCCTGATGGAAGAGTATGACCGCGAGTACCCCGCCTATGGCTTCGCACGCCATAAGGGGTACGGGACGGCAGAGCATATCCGTGCGATTGAGGAATACGGGCCTTGCCCGATCCATCGCCTTTCCTTTGAACCAGTTCATTCCCTTGCCCTGCGGAAGGGGATGGTTTGACCTTATTTTCGTGGAGGTGCAGGATTCATGCCCATGGAAGCCAACATGCCGCTTGGCATACGCCCTATACAGCGACCAACTACGCCATCCGGTACGGAAGGTGTCAGCCGGCGCGGTGACGGGGGCAGTTCTTCGGCATTCAGTCCCAGAACAAATGTGGCAATACAGACAGCCATTGAAGATATGGCGGGAATCCTTTCCAAGATTTCCAGCAGCCAGGACGATACCATGGAGAAAATGCCGGAGGATCTGCAGAAGGTCGTGCAGAATGTCCTGAAACAGGCCTTTTCCATGGACGAGACGCTTTGCCAGGGAATCGGAAGCACGTTGGAGAGCCAGCGCTTTTCCATGGAGCAGCTCACGGCGCTTTCCCGCATGCTCTATCAGCTTGGCAGTCTGGTGGAAAAGGGGTATTCTGCGGATTTCGGGGATGATCTTCAGGCGTTGCTGAAGAATCTGAAGAATTTCCTGACTACGAACGAAGGAAATTCCCTTGAGCCGGTGCTTTTGAACAAGGCCGCCTTTCAGCTCCTGGACACCAAGACGCTGCAGGATCTTCCCGAAGTCCTGCAGCAGCTTGTGGCACAGATGCAGGCCGCCGGGGGCATGGCATCTCCGATGACCGGACAGGATGGGGAATCTTCCTCCCTTGGTTTTCTGAAGCAGCTTGTCCAGTACTTTATGCCGCAAAACAACGGCCAGGAAGCAGAGAGCACCGGATCTATGCCGCGCCAGAATGCGCAGGGCGAGGCCCAGAGCGCACCGGGTCAGCAGACCGGAACGCAGCAATCCGGTACAACTGCCCAGACACAGGGACAGCCATCAGGCAATACAAATCAGGCGCAGGGGCAGCTGACGAGCAATGGGAACCAGGCGCAGGGACAGTCGACGGGCAATGCAAATCAGGCGCAGGGGCAGCCGACAGGCAATGCAAGCCAGCCGCAGGGACAGCAAGCGAATGCTTCCGGGCAGCCACAGCCGCAGACCTCCGGGCAGCAGTCTTCTGTTCCGGCACAGGAAGGAGCACCTGCCCAGAGCAATGCTGCCGCAAACCAGCAGGGAACGGCGCAGCCCCAGGCACAGGGCAATGCACAGGGAAGTACCCCCCAAGGGAACACTCCCCAGGGAGGCATGGCGCAAAATGCGCAGAATGCGCAGAATGCTTCTGCACAGGGGGGAAATCCTGCGAATGCTGCGGGCACACCTCAAGGGAATGGGGGGGAAGCCTCCCAACAGACTGCCGGAAGCCAGGGGAACCAGGCAGTTCCTGAAGGCAATGCGGCTTCGTCAGCGAACCGCCCACAGCAAGGCCAGGCAGCGCAAGGGCAGGAGCCCCAGGGCAATTCCATGGGAAACCGGCAGCAGGAGGGGCAGGAAGGCACTTTTCGGGAGAATGTCCGGAATCGTTTCCGGCAGGGCAACCAGCAGGAGATCGTGCGTCCCACTATGGCTCAACAGGCCAGAACCCAGTTGGTGCGTGTCCCCCTGCAGAACACGCCCCAGGCCATGGAGACGATGAAAGGCGTGGCACAGTTCCTTCTCAAGAATGCAGAAATGACGGAGCAGGATACCGCCTTGCTGCAGAATTTCGTCAATGGGCGCGAATCGGTCATGAGCGAGCGGGAAGCACGGCAATTGCAGACATTGCTTCGCCTTTGCCAGCAGCATGTGCCCACAACGGTGCAGCAGGCGGCTGTGCAGCAGAATCTTCCTGAATTGCCGAGACTTTGGGCCTTTATGCAACTCTGCGATTTGGCGATGGCGAAGAGGATGAATTCCCGCCAGCTCAAGAAGGCGGGAAAGGATGTTGCCGAGCTGGTCCTGTCCATGCGGCATTCCATGTCCGGCAGCAATTCCTCTGTTCCGGGGCAGAGATCCCTGAACTTTATGATGCCGCTTTACCTTGGTGAAAATGAGAAGTCGTATCCCTCCTACATCCATGTTTATGACGAGAATGCACAGGATCCCTATACGGGAGAGATGAAAAAGGAAACCTGGCTCAGGCTCTGCGTTCTCACGGACAATATCGGGGCAGTGGAGCTTACCTGTCGCATCTTTGACAATCAGCAGCTCGACATGCGGCTTTTCTTCTCTTCCCATGAGACGGCGGAGGAGTTCCGCGAGTACGTTCCGGAATTCCGGGAATTCATGAAGGATTCGAAGGAGCTCATGCTCAACGAAGTGAAGGTCGGGGCCGTTGGGGAACGGCGCTTCATGTAGGATGATTTGGATTTGGATTTTGCCTTTGGCAAAATCTGGACAATGCGTTATAATTAATTTTAGCTTAGATGTACTATGAAGGATCGAAATGGCAGTGGTTGGCATGGAATAAAATAGAATGCTGCCGGATAGTGGGTGAGGGATATGGCGCGAGATCGGGGCCAGCTGGCGACGGAGCCGGAGACAGATCCATATGCTGAGGCGAAAGCGGTTGCACTGAAATACGATATGGAGCGGGATAAGGCTCCCCGTGTCGTCGCAAAGGGGCGAGGGCATGTTGCGGAGAATATCATGGCCGTTGCCCAGAAGAATACGATTCCCGTCTATCAGAATAAGACATTGGTCAATATGCTCATGGCATTGGAGCTTGACCGTGAGATCCCGCCGGAGCTTTATCGTGCCATTGCCGAAGTTATGGCCTATGTTTATCGGATTGACAAGAAAGCGGAAAAGAAAAAGCCGCAGATCCGCTTATGATGATATCTTGAGGAGGCTGCCCGTCAAGGGCAGTTTTTCTTTAGGGCCTCTGAGCCAGTGATTCTCAAAGGAGGGTTTGGCATGCAGAATGTGAGAGAACGCTCGGAAGAATTGGAGTATGAGATATTGTCGCCCTATGCCTCGAAGAGCAGGGAGGCGAAAAGGCGGGTTCCCATGGAGGAATGCGATTTTCGGACGAAGTTCCAGCGGGACAGGGACCGCATCCTTCACTCGAAGTCCTTTCGCCGCCTGAAGCACAAGACGCAGGTGTACATTGTGGCGGGGGATCACTACAGAACCCGCATGACCCATAGCCTGGAGGTGGCGCAGATTTCCCGCACCATTGCGCGGGGGTTGCGCCTGAATGAGGACTTGACGGAAGCCATTGCCCTGGGGCATGATGTGGGGCATACCCCTTTTGGGCATGCCGGAGAGGCAGCCATGGAGCAGCTCATCGGGCATTTCTGCCACAATGAGCAGAGCCTGCGGATTGTGGAGTATCTGGAACGGGAGGGGAAGGGACTGAATCTTACCTACGAGACAAAGGATGGCATCGTGAACCATACGGGGCCGAACAAGCCGAAGACGCTGGAGGGGCGCATCGTGCGTACGGCGGACAGGATTGCCTATCTCTGCCATGATTATGATGACAGCCTGCGGGCTGGCTTCCTGGTGCCCGAGGATCTGCCGGAGCGGGTGCGCAAGGGGTTTGGTACGGATACCTCCCATATGATTACGAGCATGGTATCGGATATGATCATGACATCCATGGGACAGGATGATATCCTGATGTCGGATGAGGTGCGCGAGACCATGGATGCCTTCCGCGAGTTCATGTTCCGGCGCGTTTACCACTCAGAGGCACTGGCCCATGAACGGCGCCAGGCGGTCTTTGTCATGAGGGAGCTGCATGGGTATTTCATGGAGAATTTCCAGGAGCTTCCAAAAGAATTTATCGAGCGGGAGGCAAGGTGGGGCAGGAAGCAGACTGTGACGGATTATGTGGCGGGATTGACGGACAGCTATGCTGTCCAGGTCTTTCACCGGATTTTCATGCCGCCGGTGGGGCGCTTTGTTGTGAAATAAGGAATTTGCAATAAATAAGTCAAAATTTGTCAAGGGAAAAGGAATTTTGCCTTTTATAGGGAATATATATTACTGAAAGATATATAGCCGCGGCACAAAAAAATTTTGAAAAGATTTTTTGGGAGGAAGGAAATCAGCGAATCATAGCGAATTATGGAAAATGTCTATCCTGACAATATGGGAACCTTTGAAGGAGAGCAATGAGGGAGAATGGTATGCGGAATGAGGATATGGATGAGTTTGTGGAGCGCGTGCGTTCACAGTCGGATATCCTGACCGTTGTTTCCGCCTACGTTCCGATGAAGAAGAAGGGAAACCGGTATTGGGGGTGCTGTCCCTTCCATCAGGAAAAGACGCCATCCTTTTCTGTGGTTCCGGACAAGGGATTCTTTTATTGCTTTGGCTGCCATGTGGGGGGGAATGTCTTCAAGTTCCTTTCCCTGGTAGAAAATGTCTCCTATTTTGAGGCCATCAAGCTCCAGGCGGAGAAATTGCATATCCCCCTGCCGGAGCGCCAGAAAACACCACAGGAGATCCAGCGGGACAGGAAGCTGTCGGAGCTTAGGAAGGTCAATGAGATGGCGAGGGATTTCTTCCATAACTGTCTCACGATGACACGGTATGGGGAGGCGGGCAAGGCATATCTTGCAGGGCGCGGCATCCCGGATGAGACCATTGAAGAGTTCAGGCTGGGCTTTGCTCCCAATGCATGGGATAAGCTGGCAACGGCTTTCTTGCGCCGGGGCGTGGACAAGGAGCTTCTGCTGGAGGCGGGGCTTGTGTCCCCGGGCAAGGATTCCTCCAGGGTGTATGACAAGTTCCGCAACCGCGTCATCATTCCCATTGCAGATGAGCGGGGAAGAGTCGTGGGGTTTGGCGGGCGCGTCCTCGACGATGGCACGCCGAAGTATCTGAATACCCAGGAAACCCTGCTGTTCAACAAGCGAAGACTCCTGTTCGGCATGGACAGGGCTCATCGCGCCATACAGCAGATGGGGTATGCCATTGTGGTGGAAGGCTATATGGATGCGATTTCCGTCTTTGGCGCTGGTGTCAGAAATGTGGTGGCGTCTCTTGGGACAGCTTTTACGGTAGAGCATTGCAGGAAACTCCTGCGCTATGCGCCACGCATTTATTTCTGCTATGACAGCGACGAGGCGGGACAGGCTGCCACCATGCGGGCCCTGTCCATTGTCAGGGAGACGGGGGCGGAGGTCCATGTCATTGTCGTTCCCGATGGGAAAGACCCGGATGAATACATCCGGAAGCATGGCGCAAAGGCGTTTGAGGCACTTGTAAAGAAAGCGATGCCCCTGGTGGAGTATCGGCTGCAATACGTCCTTGGGCATACTGCCTATGATACCCTGGAGGGAAAGGTGCGGGCCCTGCATGAGATGATTCCCGTGCTCAGTGGGATCAGGGATGCGGCGGAGCTTTTGGAATACAGGAAGAAGCTCGCAAGAGTTCTGATGCTGGATGAGGGCATTGTTGCCAGCGAGATTGGGCATTATGCAGGCAGTCGGGATCCGGGGCCGCAGGTGCAGACGAGAGGCCGCCCTGCAGCAGCATCCCAGGACAATGCTCTGCGGCGGGCGGGACGCATCGTGATACGGACGGCATGGCAGGATGTGTCTGTTTTGGCACATGTTCGCGCCATGTTGCCGCTGGACAGCATTCATGATGAAGCCCAGCGGGAAATCATGGAGTTCCTGTTTTCCTGCCAGGAGCAGGGGAAACCCCTGGATGATGTTGCGGCAACGGAATCCCTCAGCGAGGCGGCTGCGACGGAATTATCGCGGGCAATGGTGGAGACCTTGGGCGGACGCGAGGAGGCAGAGGCCTACCATGATTCCATTCATGTGCTTCGCAAGGCATATCTCAACACGCTCTACATGCAGCACAGCCGCAAGGCGGAGGAATACCTTCGGTCAGGGAATCCCGGCTATCGGGAGGAACTGGCTGAAGTGCAGAAGATAAAAGAAGAAATGGATGGATTGCAGATTGGCTAGATTATCTGATAGGTATGTTATGGTGATGTTCAAGAAGAGGAGGCAGAGGAATGGCTGAGGCGAAAAAGAAGAGCGCCGCATCCGGCAAGAATCGCAGCTCGGAATTCATAGAAGCCCTCCTGAGCAAAGGCAGCAAGAACGGGGGTACCCTGACCTATGGCGAGCTCGTCGAGGCATTGCAGGACAAGGATCTGTCTCCCGATGAAATCGATGATATGTACGATGTCTTCAGCAAGAAGGGCATCGAGATTGTAGATGATTCCAATTCCGGGCAGGCGGATGACGAGCTGGATCTGGAAAAGGAAAGCGAAGACGAAATCGAGGAAATCGAGCTTGATCTGAGTGTGCCGGAGGGCATCAGCATCGATGACCCGGTGCGCATGTATCTCAAGGAGATCGGGCGGGTTCCCCTTCTGACAGCGGAGGAAGAGGTTGCATTGGCCAAGCGCATGGAACAAGGGGATGAGGAAGCCCAGAAGCGCTTGGCAGAGGCCAATCTGCGTCTGGTGGTCAGTATTGCAAAGCGCTACGTCGGACGCGGCATGCTGTTCCTCGATCTGATACAGGAAGGCAATCTCGGCCTCATCAAAGCCGTGGAGAAGTTTGATTACAACAAGGGGTACAAATTCAGTACCTATGCCACATGGTGGATCCGTCAGGCCATCACCCGTGCCATTGCCGACCAGGCGCGCACCATACGCATTCCGGTGCACATGGTGGAGACCATCAACAAGCTCATCCGGGTTTCCAGGCAGCTCCTGCAGCAGCTTGGCCGGGAGCCTACGCCGGAGGAGATTGCCAAGGAGATGGACATCAGCGTTGAGCGGGTGCGGGAAATCATGAAGATTGCCCAGGAGCCTGTGTCTCTGGAGACGCCAATCGGCGAGGAAGAGGATTCCCATCTTGGGGATTTCATTGAGGACCAGGATGCGCCGGCGCCGGCGGATGCTGCTTCTTTCATGCTTTTGAAGGAGCAGCTGGAGGAAGTGCTGGATACCCTGACACCCCGGGAGGAGAAAGTCCTTCGCCTGCGCTTTGGGCTGGATGATGGAAGGGCCCGGACGCTGGAAGAGGTGGGCCAGAATTTTGGTGTCACCCGTGAGCGCATCCGCCAGATTGAGGCCAAGGCATTGAGGAAGCTGCGCCACCCAAGCCGCAGCCGCAAGCTCAAAGATTTTCTTGATTGAAGGCAGGAAGTTCTTGACAAAGGCCAAAGCGATGCGTATAATAGTTTTGTCAGCGAGATGCTGATATCATTCCTCGATAGCTCAGTCGGTAGAGCGTCTGACTGTTAATCAGAATGTCACAGGTTCGAGTCCTGTTCGGGGAGCCATTTGAAGAGTCGAGTGCAACGCAGCTTTGCGTGCACTCTTTTTTTCTATACATCTGCATGGAGGGAATGACGATGCGCCTGGATAGCAGACTCCAGACTGTGGCAGATTTTGTTCCGTTGGGGAGCCGGGTGGCAGATATTGGAACGGACCATGCATATCTGCCTGTGTATTTGGTGGAGAATGGCAAGGCTGTGTTTGCCGTTGCGGGAGACAAGAATGCAGGCCCCTGCGATGCGGCAATACGCACTGTGCAGGAGCACGGGCTGGGGGAACAGATTTCCGTGCGTCAGGGAGACGGGCTGGAGGTGCTGGGGCCCGGGGAGGTGGACACGATCTGCATTGCGGGTATGGGCGGAACGCTTATGGCGGAGATTCTTGGGGCCTGCCCTGATGTGCTGAAGGCGGCGGATTCCCTGGTGCTCCAGCCCATGAATGATGCCGCGGGGCTTCGGAAATGGCTGTACCAGCACTACTGGCACATTGAGGATGAAGAATTGGCCCTGGCGGATGGAAGGATCTATGAGATCATTTTGGCCAGGCGAGGAAGAAGGAAACGGCCATCCCCATTGATGCTGGATATCGGCCCTGTGCTCTGGGAGAAGAAAGGCGAACTCCTGCAGCACCATATCGAGGCGCTGCTTTTCCAGAACAGGCGCATAGCGGCAGGCATGGAAAAGAGCGAACGGGCAAAAAGAACGCGAAAATACAAAGAAGCCCTGGAAAACATCAGGGCTCTGGAGGAGAGATTGAAATGGTGAAATGCCAGATGGTCATGGATGCCATGGAGCGTATCGCACCAAGGCACCTTGCCGAGGAATGGGACAACCCGGGGCTGCTGGTAGGAAGCCCCCTGCAGGAGATCCACAGGATCCTCGTCTGCCTGGATGTGAGTGATGATGTTGTGGAGCATGCCATTGAGATGGGGGCGGGCATGATCGTGTCCCATCATCCCCTGATCTTCAAGCCCCTCAAGAAACTGCGCACAGACCTTCCGCTGGGACATCGCCTTCAGATGCTCCTGAAGAATGACATTGCTGTGTTCTCTGCCCATACGAATCTGGATATTGCAGAGGGAGGCGTCAACGATGTGCTGGCCGAAAAGATTGGCCTCACGGAGACGGAGCCTTTTGTGGTGCTTTCCCGGGATGGGGATGCTCTTGGGAGTATGGGGCGTATCGGAAGGTTCCAAAAAGCCTTGACGGTGCAGGAATTTGCTCTTGCGGTGCGGGATGCGCTTCCCGTATCCCATGTGCGCCTGGTGTCCGCCGGGGACAGGATGGTCCGCAAGGTTGCGCTGTGCAGCGGCAGCGGGGCCGAGTTCATCTCGAAGGCCGCATCCCTTGGGGCAGATGCCTATGTCACCGGCGACGTGCGCTACCATGATGCCCAGCATGCGCTGGAGAATGGCATGCACGTCATTGATGCGGGGCATTTTGGCACGGAATTTCCTATCGTTTCCACATTGGCGGCACGTTTGAAGAAAGAACTGGCAGAAATGAAAGGAACGGTGGAAATCCTGGAGGACAATGCCTCTGAGGATTTCTTCACCGTTCTTTGAAAAGCAGGAAACTATGGAAATATGTCGTATATATTAAAACAGGGAGTTGTTTTTCACGGTTCCAGCATGGCCCATTCATAGGAAAAGAGGTAACAGGAGCTCGCTGTGGTCTTCTCCCAGTTTTCCTGGATGCGGTCAGACACATTGGTGAGATGTTCCTTTTCGATGTCGGACAGGAGCACGATGAATTTCGTGCCGTTCTTTGTGACCATATCCCCTTTGCGGAGGGTGGAGCAGAGGACGGAGATGAATTGCTCCTCTGCCTCGGCATGGGAAACCTTGGGATTTCCATAGCGGTTCAGGTTCAGGAGCAGGATGCAGGCAGATTTCTTGTAGATCTTGAGGGTGCGCTTGAGGTAGCGATATACCGCACGGAAGCCGTCGAAGGGAAGTTGGAGCGCTCCTTCGGTTTGGTTGCGCTCACCAAGTATGGTTTCGATATGGGAGATGCTTGCATTGTTTGCAGTGTCGGCATCCGCATCTTCTTGTTCCTTGAAGATGCAGTAGCCGTGTTTTCCGTTCTGCTTTACGGTGTAGAGCGCCTTGTCCGCCTTCTTGTACAGTTCGTCGAAATCCTTTCCGCCGGCAGGGACAAAGACGCAGCCCATGGAGGCGCCGAGAGGGATATTCATATCCTCTCCCATCAGTGCCTTGGCAGCTTTTAGGACGCTCTTGTTGATGAATTCCGATTTATGGGCAATGCCCGTCTCATCCAGCATGCCGTGGCAGAAGGCAATGAACTCGTCGCCTCCCAGACGTCCGACGATGTCGGTGGGGCGCACAGCGGCACGGAGGATGTCCGCAAAGCTGATGAGCACCTTGTCGCCCATGGCGTGCCCATGAATATCATTGACCAGCTTGAAGCTGTCGAGATCGATCATGAGGAGCGCCCCGCTGGCACGTTTGCAGACAGCAGTAAGTTCTTGCTCGGAGGAACTCTTGTTCAGGAGTCCTGTCAGGGCATCGGTGCTGGCATGCTTCTTGAGCCCCTGGATGCGGTCCATGGTCTGCAGGATATTCCCCACACGGCGCAAGAGCACATCGGCACGGAAGGGCTTGCGGATGAAATCCATGGCACCATTGTCAAACCCTCTGCTTTCCACTTCCTCGTCCTGATCGGCTGTCATGAACATGAAGGGAATGGTATCATGGTATTTCTCCTGCAAGGCAAGCTGGAGCTCGTATCCGGACATGCCGGGCATGCGAAGGTCGGAAAGGACCATGTCGGGCTTTTCGCGCTGATAGACCTCGATGGCTTCTTTGCCTGAGGTTGCGCAGATGACCTTGTACTGGCTGGCAAGGATGTTTTCCGTTATAAGCAGGGAGACTTTCATATCGTCAACAACGAGTATCGTTTTCATATCATTCGCTCCTTCACCGGCTCTTAAGATTATTATAACGCATTGTTCAAATTTTGCCAAAGGCAAAATATTCAAAAGGCAAAATATTCAAATTGACATTTCGAAAAGGAGGCGGTCATCATGCTGACCATTGAGAAACTTGCCGAGTTTGGCATAGATACCAAGGAGGGCCTTGCACGATGCATGAACAATGAGACGTTCTATTATAAGATGCTGGCCATGGGGCTTGGGAATGAATATTTTGAGTCCTTGGAGACGTTTTTGGCGGAAGGCAGGCTCGATGAGGCATTCGAGGCAGCCCATGCCCTGAAAGGCGTGATGGGAAATCTTGCCCTGACGCCGCTCTATGAGCCCTTGTCGGAAATCACGGAGCTCCTGCGTGCCCGCAAGGTGGCAGAGTATGCTGCCATGTACAAGCCCGTCAAGGAACTGCGGGACAAATTGCTGGCACTGTGCTGATATGCATAGTAGTGTAAACCCTCGTTCAACGGGAGGTGCTGGCGATGCAGGAAAGAAAGCGTCCCATGCCTGTGGGCATCGAGGATTTTGGGGAATTGATCCAGAGGGACTATTATTTCGTTGACAAGACCCGGTTCATCCGGGAATTATTGGATGCCCAGGGAAAGATTACCCTGATTACCCGTCCCCGTCGTTTCGGCAAGACACTGACACTCTCCATGTTGCGGTATTTCTTTGACTTGGAGAACGCAGAGGAAAACAGGGAACTCTTCCAAGGGCTGGATATCGAGCGGGCGGGGACCCAGTACATGAAGGAGCAGGGAACAAGGCCCGTGGTGTTCCTCACGTTGAAAGATATCCGAAGTGACTGCTGGGAAGGGGAACGGGAAAAATTCGCTCTAATCCTGTCATATTTATACCAGAATTATCTTTTTTTATTGGAATCTCCTGCATTGACAGAGGTAGACCATGAAGTATTTCGGAACATTTGGAAGAGAACTGGAGGCCGTGCGGAGATGGAGGGTGCTATAACCAGCCTTTGCCGCATGCTGGAAAAGTATCATGGGAAAAAGCCCATCCTCCTTCTGGACGAGTACGATGCACCCATCCTTTCTGCCTGGGAGAATGGCTATTATAAGGAAGGCATCGATTTTATGCGGGGCTTCCTTGGTTCTGCCCTCAAAACAAATCCATCCTTGTGGGCAGCTGTCCTGACGGGGGTGACACGGGTCTCCAAGGAGAGCATCTTTTCCGGCCTCAACAATCTGGATGTGTGCGGTGTCCTGTCCGATACCTATGCCGATGCTTTTGGCTTTACTCAGGAGGAAGCGGCAAGGCTCATGGAAGAATGCGGCGTGGGGGACAAGTTGCCGGAACTGAAGAAATGGTATGACGGCTATCGCTTCGGGCAGGTGGAAATCTACAATCCCTGGTCGGTGATCAACTTCATCAGGAATGGTTGCAAGTTTCAGCGTTACTGGATCAATGTCTCGGGCAACAGCATCCTGAAAGTCCTGTTGGAGCATGTGGATGAGAAGCGCAGGGAGGAACTTCATCAACTGCTCCAATTGGGAGAGGCCTCGGTGGAGGCATTGGTGGACGAGGGCACGGTTTACTCTGATATTCGGGAGGACGAGAATGCCCTCTATATGATGCTTCTGACCACGGGCTACCTGAAGTCCATTGAGACCTGGCAGGATCGTCGCGGGCGGTGGTGGTGCCGTCTGCAGATCCACCGTCCATCTCATCGATGCCTCCGGACAAAAGAAGAACTATGCGGTCTCCTCGCTGAAAAGCAAGTGAGTAGTGAGAAGCAGTTTTGGGCACGGCGCAGGCCGTGCCTTTTCTGTCTTCAGGAACTATGCTATACTGAAGGCAAGAGAAAGTGCAATATGGAGGTGTTTGCCATGCAGGAAAGAAAACGCCCCATGCCTGTGGGTATTGAGGATTTCAAGAAACTGGTGCAGGGGGAGTATTATTTCGTTGACAAGACCCGATTCCTTCGGGACTTGA
>CADCIX010000002.1 GCA_902801565.1 uncultured Veillonellaceae bacterium
CCAGAGGGAATATTACTTTGTTGACAAGACTCGGTTTATACGGGAATTATTGGATGCACAGGGAAAGATTACCCTGATTACTCGTCCCCGCCGCTTCGGCAAGACACTGACGCTTTCCATGCTTCAATACTTTTTCACCTTGGAGAATGCCGAGGAAAACAGGAAACTTTTCCGCAGGTTGGACATCGAGGGAGCGGGGACCCAGTACATGCGGGAGCAGGGCACCCGGCCCGTGGTGTTCCTTACGCTGAAGGATATCCGAAGTGACTGCTGGGAAGGGGAACGGGAAAAATTCGCGTTGCGTTTGTCACATTTGTATCGGAACTATTTGTTTTTATTGGAATCCCCTGCCTTGGCAGAAGTGGATCGAGAGGCCTTTCTTGCTATATGGAAGAAAACAGCAAACACGTCGGAAATGGAAGATGCCATTACGAACCTGTGCTGTTTGCTGGAAAAGCATCACGGGAAAAAGCCCGTTCTCCTTCTGGACGAGTACGATGCCCCCATCCTCTCTGCCTGGGAGAATGGCTATTACAAGGAAGGCATCGACTTCATGCGGGGCTTCCTTGGTTCTGCCCTCAAAACGAATCCATCCCTGGGATTTGCTGTTCTGACGGGGGTGACGAGAGTCTCCAAGGAGAGCATTTTTTCCGGTCTCAACAATCTGGATGTGTGCGGCGTCCTGTCCGACACCTATGCCGATGCCTTTGGCTTCACACAAGAGGAAGCGGCAAGGCTTATGGAGGAGTGTGGTGTGGGGGACAAACTGCCGGAACTCAAGAAATGGTATGACGGCTATCTGTTCGGGCAGGTGGAAATCTACAATCCCTGGTCGGTGATCAACTTTATCAAGAATGGCTGCAAATTCCAGCCCTACTGGCTCAATGTCTCGGGCAACAGCATTCTCCATGTCCTGCTGGAACATGTGGACGAGGACCGCCGGAAGGAACTGGAGGGACTCATGAAGGACTCCCCTGTGGAAGCGGTCATTGACGAGGGGGTCATCTATCCGGACATCCACGAAAGCAGCAATGCCCTCTACATGATGATGCTGACCACGGGCTACCTGAAGGCCGTGGAAACCGATTGGGATCCCACGGGGGAAGAGCTTCCCAGTTGCAAGCTCCTGATTCCCAACAAGGAAATCCGCATGGTCTACCGGAAGGAAATCCTGGGCTGGATGGCAACAAAATCGGACAGCATCCAGCTCCGCCATATGCTCCGTGCCATGGTGTCGGGGGATGCGGCAACCTTCCAGAACCGTCTGCAGAAGATATTGACGGGCATTGTAAGCTATCACGATGCCGCCAACAATCCGGAGAACTTTTACCACGGATTGATGCTTGGCTTTGCTGTCCTCATGAGCGGTTCCTATCGCGTGGAGTCCAACCGGGAGAGCGGCTACGGACGCTTCGACATCGCTTTCTTCCCCTTGAAGGATGGCACGCCGGGGGTAATCCTGGAACTCAAATCCGCCAAGTCCGAGGAGGCCATGGAGGGAGCGGCAAAAGAAGCCCTCCACCAGATTGAGGAGAAGGCCTATCTTGCGGAACTCGATCGTCAGGGAGTGAAGGAGGTCTGGAAGTACGGCATTGCCTTTTGCGGGAAGAAGGTATGGATGGAGCAGGGGTAGCCAGAGGGAGCAGCCGATGAATGGCTGCTCTTTTCTTCTTTTTTGGCATGGGTATGTGGAAAAAACGACCATTTTTTGGTAACCCATTTTATTTTTATGTTCGTTTGCAGGAGTCTGCAGGGGACGGGTAGAATACACATAACCAAGCCGGATAGCGTTATTATGGAGCAGAACGAGTGACAGGAGAATGATTCGTGAAGAAATTATTGGATACAATAGACTCCCCTCAGCAGCTGAAGCATATGAGCGCGGAAAAGCTGGGGCAGCTTGCGGGGGAGCTTCGGGATCTCATGATCCATACGGTGGCGTCGAATGGGGGGCATTTGGCACCCAGCCTTGGGGTGGTGGAGCTGACTCTTGCACTGCATAGTGTGTTTGACTGCCCAAGAGACAAGATCGTTTGGGATGTGGGGCATCAGGCCTATGTGCACAAGATCCTGACGGGACGGCGGGAGAGGTTTTCCACCCTTCGGAAGATGGGGGGCATCACCGGTTTTCCCAAGCGGGCGGAGTCGGAATATGATGCCTTCGGGGTGGGGCATGCCAGCACTTCCGTTTCGGCGGCTCTCGGCATGGCTCTGGCCAGGGACCTGGATGGGGAAGAGTCCCATGTGGTGGCGGTCCTGGGAGACGGGGCCTTTACCGGCGGAGAGGTGTTCGAGGCGCTGAATCATGCCGGGGCATTGCAACGGAACCTCATCGTGGTGCTCAATGACAATGAGCGTTCCATTGACAAGAACGTGGGTGCGCTTGCGGACTACTTTTCCCGCATCCGGTTCGCGCCGGGCTACGCAAGGGCGAAGAAGGATGTGGAGAAGCTGCTGCACAGGATTCCCCACTTTGGCGGCCGGATGCTGAAGACGGCGAGTGAATGGAAGAACGGCGTGAAATCCGTCCTGACTCCGGGAGGGCTTTTTGAGGAGCTGGGTTTCCACTATGTGGGGCCGCTGGATGGGCATGATATTCCCGTGATGCAGTCGGCCTTCCTGCAGGCAAAGCGGATGGAAGGGCCGATCCTGATCCATGTCCGCACGAAAAAGGGGAAGGGCTATCCCCCGGCGGAGCAGGACCCCGGAAGGTTCCACGGCATCGGAAAGTTTGATGTGGCGACGGGGACGGGCATCAAGGCGCAGGGGACGCCGCCCACGTATACCTCGGTGTTCAGCAAGGCATTGATCGAAATGGCGGCAAAGGACGAGCGCATTGTGGCCATCACCGCTGCCATGCCCTCGGGGACCGGGCTCAAGGAATTCGGACGGCAGTTCCCGGATCGCTTCTTTGATGTGGGCATTGCCGAGGAGCATGCGGTGACCCTGGGGGCGGGGCTGGCTGCCGCCGGAAAGAAGCCTGTGGTGGCGCTTTATTCCACCTTTGCCCAGAGGGGCTATGACCAGATGCTCCACGATGTCTGCCTGCAGGGCCTTCCTGTGACCCTTTGCCTTGACCGGGCGGGACTGGTGGGGGAGGATGGCCCGACCCATCATGGCGTCTTTGACCTCTCTTATCTGCGGCAGATGCCGAACATGACGGTTCTCGCTCCGAAGGACGAGGCGGAACTCCGTCAGATGCTCGCCTTTGCCATGGAAGAGGAAGGGCCGGTTGCCCTGCGGTATCCGAGGGGCGCAGGTCTTGGCGTGGACCTCGCTGGGGAAGTTGCGGCAATTCCCAAGGGGAAGGCGGAGATCCTTCGGGAGGAAGGAGAGATCGGCATGCTCGCTGTCGGCAGCATGGTGGATGCTGCTTCCAGGGCCGCGGACATCCTGGGGCAGGAAACGCCGTCTTTGAGGGCTGCCCTTGCCAATATGCGTTTCGTGAAGCCCCTGGATGAGGATTTGCTTTGCCGCTGGGCAGAGGAAAAGAAATTGCTGGTGACACTGGAGGAGAATGTCCTGGCCGGCGGTTTCGGTGCCGCTGTGCTGGAATTCCTGGCGGACAGGGGACTCTCCGTTCCGGTTCTGCGGATCGGCATCGGGGATTGTTTTGTGGAACAGGGAACCAGGAAGGAACTCCTGGAGCTTTGTGGTATGACGCCGGAACGGATTGCCCGGAGGGTGAAGGAAAAGTATTCCTTGTGCACACGATAGCGGATAGGAGCGGGAATATATGCGGTATCGGTGGTTTGATGAGGAGGAAAGGAAGAGGAAGGGGAAAGCCTTGCCGAAGGAGGATCCGGGAAGCCCTGCGGCGTGGAAGAAACGGCGCCTTGCGAGGACGGAGCTTTTTGCCTCCGTCATTGCTGTCGGAGTCTTTCTCTATGGGCTGGCGACGGAGGACATTCCCCTTCTCTACTTGTCGGCAGCATTTTTCCTGAACGCGATACGTCCCTTTGCATTGATGCTGGGGGAGCCTTTCGGGTCGTTCCTTGCCAATCTTCTCTGGGGGTTCAGCATCGCTTTGTTCCTGGGAGCGGTTTTTTTGGCTTTTTTTTAAAAAAAACGGATTTGCTCAAAAAAAATGCAGGATTATTATAAAATTTGTAGAATTAACTGAATAAGGGTTTTTAGAGGTAATGTTCATGTACGGGATGCGTTGCTTTACAGCAAAATATCCAGGGGGGATTTTGTATGAGAAAGACAGAGTGCTTAGCAATGATTTTGGCAGGCGGGCAGGGAAGCCGTCTGGGGGCATTGACGAAGAAGATCGCCAAGCCGGCGGTTCCCTTTGGCGGGAAGTATCGCATCATCGACTTCCCTCTCAGTAATTGCGCGAACTCGGGAATCGGCAAGGTGGGTGTCCTCACCCAGTACAAGCCGCTTGAGCTCCACAACTATCTGGGAACCGGCAGTGCGTGGGATCTGGACCGGAAAGGCGGCGGCGTCTTCATTCTCCCGCCCTATGCACGGGAGAAGGGCGCGGACTGGTACCGCGGCACGGCGGATGCCATATACCAGAACCTGAATTTCATCGACCTGACGGATCCGGAATACGTCCTGATACTCTCCGGCGACCACATCTACACGATGGACTACTCCTGGATGCTGGAGTCCCACAAGATGAACAAGGCCGATGCAACCATTGGTGTCTTTGAGGTTCCTTGGGACGAGGCTCCCCGTTTCGGCATCATGAACACGGACAAGACGGGCCGCATCGAGGAATTTGAGGAGAAACCCCCGAAACCGAAAAGCAACCTTGCCTCCATGGGCATCTACATCTTCACGAAGAGCGTCCTCAAGAAATATCTGGAGGATGATGCGAAGAACGAGACTTCCAGCCATGACTTCGGCAAGGACATCATCCCGAAGATGCTGGCGGACGGCCTGCATCTGCATTCCTATGCCTTTGACGGCTATTGGAAGGATGTGGGGACGATTGAGAGCCTCTGGCAGGCGAACATGGATCTCATTCAGGAGGAGCCGCCCTTCGAGCTCCACGGCGAGTGGAGGATCTATTCCTCGAACCCGTCCATGCCACCCCAGTATGTGGGTCCTGAGGCTAAGGTCTGCAAGTCGATGATTACCGAGGGCTCCATGATCCTCGGCGAGGTGACGAACTCCGTTATCTTCTCCGGCGTGCGTGTCGGCAAGGGAGCGAAGGTGACGAACTCGGTGATTCTGCCGGATACGGTGATTGGCGAGAATGCCGTGGTGGACTATGCCATCATCGCGCAGAACTGTGAGGTTGCGGCAGGCGCTTCCGTGACAGGGGAGCTGGGCGCCATCAAGGTCATTGCGGAAGGCGAGACGGTAAAGGCGGATGCAGAGGGAAAACAGGTCGGCTGATCTGATTGCGAATATATGAACGGAGTGGTGAAAAGTGAAAACAGTAATGGGGCTTATCAACCTGAATGAGGATAGCAGCCTGATTCGCAATCTGGCGGACCGCAGGGCTGTCGAATCAATCCCGTTTGCCGGTCGTTATCGCATGATTGACTTTGCCCTTTCCAGCATGGTGAATTCCGGAATCCTGAATGTGGGCATCATGCTGCCGGACGAGGAGCGTTCCGTGTTGGATCACCTTCGTTCCGGCAAGGACTGGGATCTTGCCCGCCGGCATGACGGCCTTTACTATCTGCCGTCGGCCAGGGTGGAGAAGGAGGCGCGTCAGGGCGATCTCAAGAACTTCTACTTCAATCTCGATTTCATCGAGCACAGTTCCCAGAAGTACGTGCTGCTGACCAGCGGAAGCTTCATCTACAACATGGATTTCAACAAGATTCTCATGTTCCACCAGAATACCGGCGCCGATATCACCATGGTGTATTATACGGCCCAGGGCGAGGGAACGGGAAAGAATGTCGTCCTGGAGACTGCGGAGAACGGATTGGTATCCGATATTTCGGAGAAGCCCGCTATCTATGATGGTTCCAAGATCTGCATGGCAATCTATCTGATGGAGAAGACCGTCTTTGTGGATCTCGTGCGCTCCGCCTATGAGCACGGCGGGCAGGACTTCCTGCTGGACGGTATCATCCGCAAGGCAGAGGAATACACCATGTACGCCTGCGAGCATAATGGCTATGTGGCCCATGTGGATTCCGAGCAGGCCTATTACAAGGCGAACATGGACATCCTGCGTCCGGAGATCTGGGAAGAGCTCTTCATGGGACAGAATTCTGTCTATACGAAGGTGCTGGATGGTGTTCCCGTCCAGTACAAGGAAAATGCGGATGTGAAGAATTCCCTGATCGCCAATGGATGCATCATCCAGGGCGAGGTGGAGAACAGCATCCTCTTCCGTGGGGTCAAGATCGGCAAGGGCGTGAAGATCCGGAACAGCATCATCATGCAGAAATGCGATGTTCAGGATGGGGCGCTCATCGAGAATGTCATCTGTGACAAGAATGTGCTCATCACCAAGGACAAGTGGCTGAAGGGCGCACCGAATTATCCGTTGATTGTTGCCAAGAATATGGTGATTTAAGGAAACGCTGAATTAATCAGTGTTTCCTTGAGGGACGGAGTTCCCATATCAACAGGAAGCCGTTGTAAAGTGGCCGGGTGTGTCGTATTTGCAACGGCTTTTCTTTTGAATCCCAGGAAGCCAGGCGGATTCCCGTCCTGGCTCCTGGAGAAAATGAACAGCCTGCCAGGCAAGTAAGGGGTGTTTTTGTTGGCAAAGGAAAAAAAGGTAAAAAAGGACAAAGAGTATGATAAGCTGAAGGAGACATTGAAGAACCGCTTTGTCATGACGGCGCATGTCATGTGGGGCCGGGATCTCAATGAGCTCACGCCGAACGAGATCTACCAGACGGTGGCGGCGACAGCGAAGCAGTATATCTCGTCGAAGTGGATCAAGACAAACAAGGCATATATGGAGCGTCAGGAGAAGCAGATTTATTATTTCTCCATCGAGTTCCTCATGGGCCGTCTCCTGAAGACGAACCTCATCAATCTTGGATTGAAGGATGCCGTGGAGGAAGTTCTCGCCGACCTCAAGATTGATCTCTCCAAAACCTTTGAGGAGGAGCCGGATGCAGGTCTTGGAAATGGCGGCCTGGGGCGTCTTGCCGCCTGCTTCATCGATTCCATGGCAGCACACCGCCTGCCGGGACATGGCAACAGCATCCGCTATCAGTACGGCCTCTTCGAGCAGAAGATCATCCAGGGCAACCAGGTAGAGATTCCCGACAACTGGCTCAAGAACGGCTTTGCCTGGGAATACCGCAAGCCGGATAAGGCCATCGAGGTCAAGTTCTATGGCAACGCTTACATGAAAGACCTTGGGAATGGCGAGCTGGAACTGGTTCATGAGCATCCCATGATTGTCATGGCGGTGCCCTATGATGTGCCGATTGTGGGCTACCACAACAATACCGTCAATAATCTGCGCCTCTGGAACGCAGAGGTGAACCGCGATTTCTCCGATTACGGGACGCTCACGCAGGAGCAGCGCCGCGCAAAGAAGGAATACAGGGAATTCGTGGAAAGCATCACGGAGTATCTCTATCCCGATGACAGTTCCTATGAGGGCAAGCGCATGCGTCTCATCCAGGAGTACTTCATGACCTCGGCCGGCGTGCAGAGCATCGTGCGCCATTATCGCAAGGCAGGCATGGGCATCAGCAACTTCGCCAAGAAGATTGCGATCCATATCAACGATACCCATCCGGCAGTGGCCGTGGCAGAGCTCATGCGCATCTTCGTGGACGAGCAGGGGCTGGAATGGTCCGAGGCATGGGCACTCACCAAGGGAACCATTGCTTACACGAACCATACCATCATGCCGGAGGCCCTGGAGACCTGGCCGGTGGATATGTTCCGCGAGCTGCTGCCGCGCGTCTATATGATCATCGAGGAGATCAACCATCGCCATCTGGAGGATGTGCGGGAGCGTTTCCCCGACGACGATGCCAAGGTGCGTGCCCTGTCCATCATTCAGGACGGTGTGGTCCATATGGCGCGTCTTGCCATCGTGGGCTCCCACAGCGTCAATGGCGTGGCGCAGATCCATTCCGATATCCTGAAGCATTCCACGTTGCATGATTTCTATGATTACAGCCCCCGCATGTTCAACAACAAGACCAACGGCATCACCCATCGCCGCTGGCTCATGGGGGCAAATCCAGAGCTTGAGGACCTCATCGACACTACCATCGGTAGCCGTCGCTGGCACCGTTATCCCGAGCAGCTGGACCTCCTGAATGACTTCGTGGAGGACAAGCCCTTCCTGACGGAGCTTGGAAAGATCAAGCTCCTCCGCAAGCAGTGTCTGGCGAATTACATCAAGGAGCATAATGGTACGGTTGTGGATCCCAATACCATCTTTGATATCCAGGTCAAGCGCATCCATTCCTACAAGCGCCAGCTCATGAATATCCTGCATATCATGTACCAGTACCATCGCCTCAAGGCGGATCCCGACTTCGAGATCCTGCCGACGACCTACTTCTTTGGCGGCAAGGCGGCTCCCGGATATTACATCGCGAAGGAGACCATACGCCTCATCAACAGCGTGGCGGAAAAGATCAACAACGATCCTGCGGTGCGTGACCAGCTCAAGGTCATCTTCATCGAGAACTTCGGCGTTTCCATCGGTGAGATCGTCTATCCGGCGGCGGATGTCAGTGAGCAGATTTCCACGGCATCCAAGGAAGCATCGGGAACGGGCAACATGAAGTTCATGATGAATGGTGCGATTACACTGGGAACTATGGACGGCGCCAATGTGGAGATCTCCGAGGCGGTAGGGGATGACAACATCGTCATCTTCGGCCTGCGTTCCGAGGAGGTTCTGGCCTATTATGCCAACGGCAGCTATTCCGCCTGGGATGAGTACAATATGAACCCCAATGTCCGCCTGGTGATGAACCAGCTGGTGGACAACACTTACGGGGATTTCCATTCCCTTTACGATTACCTCATTCACGGAAACGATGAGTTCTTCATCCTGAAGGATTTCGATTCCTATGCATGGGGGCATGAGGAGATCATGCGCCGCTACAAGAAGAAGTTTGAATGGCTGCGTGCCTCGGCGATGAACATTGCCAATTCCGGCTGGTTCTCCTCGGATCGTACGATTGACGAGTATGCGAATGAGATCTGGCAGGTCAAGCCTGTTATGATTACCTGATGCACAGGGACAGCACAGTCTGCAATCCAGAAGGAGGCTGCATTTGTGGAAACATCTGCATTGAAGGATTTTGATCTGTATTTGTTCCATCAGGGAACGAATTACCGTTCCTATGAGATGCTGGGAGCCCATTTTGTCGAGCAGGACGGGAAAAAAGGCGTCCGCTTTGCCCTCTGGGCTCCCCATGCGAAATCTGTCAGCGTAGTGGGGGATTTCAACAACTGGGATACGCGCTGCAACTACATGGAGCGCGTCGAGAATGAAGAGGGAACCTGGAGCGAGATCTGGGTGCTTTTCATTGAAGGACTCTCGGAAGGGGACATCTATAAGTATGCCATAGAGCCCCAATGGGGCGGCCCTCATATCATGAAGGCGGATCCCTATGGCTTCTATGCGGAGAAAAAGCCCGAAACGGCATCACGTCTCTACGATCTCAACCATTATGACTGGAAGGACGGGGCATGGCAGCAGCGCAAGCGGCAGGAGATTTCCTATGGGAAGCCGATGCTTGCCTATGAAGTCCATGCGGGTTCCTGGAAGCGGAATCCCGATGGGGAATATCTGACCTATCGGGAACTGGCGGATCAGCTCATCGGCTATGTGAAGGACATGAACTATACCCATATCGAGTTCATGCCTCTCTGCGAGCATCCCTTTGATGGTTCCTGGGGGTACCAGACCACGGGATATTATGCGGTGACGAGCCGTTATGGCTCCCCGGATGATTTCCGTTACCTTGTGGACACGGCCCATGCCAACGGCATCGGCATCATCATCGATTGGGTGCCGGGGCATTTCTGCAGGGATGATCAGGGACTCAGGGATTTTGATGGGCAGAATCTTTACGAATCGGATAATCCACAGCTTGCTGACAATAAGGGATGGGGAACCATAAATTTTGATTATGGTCGTACGGAAGTGCAGAGTTTCCTGATTTCCAATGCCTTGTTCTGGTTCGAGGAATACCATATCGACGGGCTGCGCATCGATGGCGTGGCGAATATGCTCTACCTGGACTTTGGCCGCGAGGAGGGGGAATGGTGCCCGAACCGTTACGGCGATACGGGCAATCTTGAGGCCATCGATTTTCTGAAGAAGCTCAATGCGGCCATCTTCAAGTACCATCCCCAGGCCATCATGGTGGCGGAGGAATCCACTGCCTGGCCCCTCATATCCAAGCCGGTCTACATGGGCGGCATGGGATTCAACTACAAGTGGAACATGGGATGGATGAACGATATGCTCACCTATGTGAGCCTGGATCCCATCTATCGCAAGTGGAACCACGACAAGGTGACCTTTTCCTTCATGTATGCTTTCTCGGAGAATTTCGTCCTGCCTCTTTCCCATGATGAGGTGGTGCATGGCAAGCGTTCCCTCATCGAAAAGATGCCGGGGGATTACTGGCAGAAATTTGCGGGCCTCAGGAATTTCTTTGGCTATTGGATGGCGCATCCGGGCAAGAAGCTCCTGTTCATGGGCGGGGAGTTCGGGCAGTTCATCGAGTGGAACTATGAGGACGGCCTTGACTGGAAGCTCGTGCAGGAGTACGACATGCACAGGAAGATGCTGGAGTATTCCCGTGCCCTCAATAAATTTTATTGCATGAACAAGCCCTTTTGGGAGGTCGATTTCGACTGGAACGGCTTCCAGTGGATCGATTGCAAGGACAATGAGAACAGCATCATTTCCTTTGTGCGAAAGGCGGAGGATATGGATGATTTCATTGTCGTTGTCTGCAATTTCACGCCGGAGGTTCGCCATGACTACCGCATCGGCGTCCCGAAGAAGGGGAGGTACCTGGAGGTATTCAACAGCGATGCCGCCGAATATGGCGGAAGCGGTGTGAGGAATACAGGGGACCTCGTGACGGAGGATGTCAGATGGCACGACCGTGAGCAGTCCATTGTCCTTACGGTGCCGCCTCTTGCGACTGTGTATTTGAGATTATCATGAAATTAGCTGTTTGGAAGATATATCGTGGACGAGCTGTAACGAGAGAAAAATTTTATTGCTCGCGAGTATAAATCGTATAGCCATGAGGAGGAGATTATGAATGAAGGTTCTATATGTAGCATCTGAGGCTGTGCCATTTGCAAAGACAGGCGGTTTGGCAGATGTGGCCGGTTCGCTGCCCCAGGCATTGAAGTTCGAGGATGTTGACATCCGCGTAATCATGCCAAAGTTCGGTAAGATTTCCGATGAATTCAAGAACAACATGGAACATGTCTATGACGGGGAAATCAATGTCTCCTGGCGTTCCAAGTTCGTCGGCGTGGACAAGTATGAGTACAATGGCGTTACCTATTATTTCATCGACAATCAGGAATATTATGACAGGGAAGGCTTCTATGGCTACGATGATGATGCGGAGAGGTTTTCCTTCTTCTGCCGCGCGGTGCTGAACCTCCTTCCGGCGATTGACTTCTGGCCGGACATCATCCATACGAACGACTGGCATACCGGTCTCGTGAATGTCTTCCTGAAGCTGGAGCATCAGGATGATGAGCGCTATCAGAACATCCGCACCCTCTATACGATCCACAACCTCAAGTACCAGGGGGTTTTCCCGAAGGATGTCATGAGTGATGTCCTGGGGCTCGACTGGAAGTATTTCAACAATGGGGATCTGGAATTCTATGATGCGGTGAATTTCATGAAGGGCGGCCTCATCTATGCCGATTTCATCAGCACGGTGAGCCGGACCTATGCACAGGAGATCCAGTACGAGTACTTTGGGGAGCATCTGGACGGGCTTCTCAGGAGCCGCAAGGATGACCTTTATGGCATTGTCAATGGCCTCGACTACGATGTCTACAATCCCATGACGGACAAGAATCTCTTTGAGACCTATGATCTGGAGTCCTATGACCGCAAGCAGGACAACAAGGTGCAGCTCCAAAAGCTGCTGGGCCTGCCGGAAGGGCGCCGTGTTCCAATGGTGGCACTGGTATCCCGCCTCGTGGCGGCAAAGGGCATGGATCTCATCGTCCGCATGATGGACGAAATCCTGCAGCATGAGAACATCCAGTTTGTGCTCCTGGGCACGGGCGATAAGGTGTTCGAGGACTGGTTCAAGGGGCTGGCATGGCGTTTCCCGACGAAGGTTTCCGTGAACATCCGCTTCTCCAATGAACTGGCACAGCGCATCTATGCGGCATCGGATATCTTCCTCATGCCCTCCAACTATGAGCCCTGCGGCATCGGCCAGCTCATTGCCCTTCGTTACGGCTCGATTCCTGTGGTTCGCGAGACGGGCGGCCTCAAGGATACCGTGAAGCAGTACAACAAGTACACGGAGACAGGGAACGGCTTCGTGTTTGGCAGCTACAATGCCCATGAGATGATGTATGCGTTGAAGCGTGCCTTGGGGTGCTATGCGAATTACGAGGTCTGGCAGAAGATCGTGGAGAATGCCATGAACTCCGACTACAGCTGGACGGAATCCGCAAAAGAATACCGCAAGCTCTATGACAAGCTTCTGGCCAAATAGGAGTCGGCCAGTCAATCCTGACCCGGCGAACCCCCCTTCGCCGGGTCAGTTTTTTTGGAAAGGAGCAATCACATGCTGGAACGAGGAAATGTGGAACACAATTCCCATGATATCTATTATCGCTCCACCGTTGGTGCTGCTGAGGCAGGCAGCGAGGTGAGACTGGGAATTCAGGTGCGCACAGAGGACGCGGTGGAGAAAGTTCTCCTGCGGCTCTGGCGGGGAGAAACGGGTGAAAAACTTGTGACCCTGAGGACGGAGGCACAGCCTGCGGATCGGGAATGCTATTATTTTGCAGATATCCAAATGCCGGAGAAGGGCTGCCTGCTCTGGTATTATTTCATCATCGTTTCCGCCGGGGAAACTTTCTATTACGGCAACAACCAGGAACAGCTTGGAGGCATGGGAGACCTTTACGACCATGTGCCGCCGTCCTATCAGATCACCGTTTTCAACGAGGGAGCAAAGACGCCGGACTGGTTCAAGCATTCCGTTATCTACCAGATATTTCCCGACCGGTTCTGTCGGGAGGGCAGCGAGGTTGTTCCAAAGAAAGGGGCGGTGTATCATGCCTGCTGGGAGGACGAGCCCTTTTACTGCAAGGATGTGGACACGAAGGAACTCGTGTTCTACGATTTCTTTGGGGGGAATCTCAAGGGCATCGAGAAGAAGCTCCCTTATCTCAAGGAACTTGGCATTTCCGTGATCTATCTGAATCCCGTGTTTGAGTCTGAGAGCAACCATCATTATGATACGGGGGATTATCATAAGATTGACCCGATTCTGGGAACGAATGAGGATTTTCGGCATCTTGCCGAGACGGCAAAGGAAATGGGCATCCGGATCGTCCTGGATGGCGTGTTCAGCCACACGGGCAGCAACAGCCGCTATTTCAACCGCAAGGGGATGTATGACTCGGTGGGAGCGTATCAGTCCGAGAACTCGCCCTATCATGAGTGGTACGATTTCCGCAAGTTCCCCACGGAATACGATTGCTGGTGGAACAACGGCAATATGCCCAATGTCAGGGAAACAACGCCTTCCTATATGGATTTCATCATCCATAACAAGGACAGTGTCCTGCATTACT
Source organism: uncultured Veillonellaceae bacterium (assembly GCA_902801565.1). GTDB lineage: Bacteria > Bacillota > Negativicutes > Selenomonadales > Selenomonadaceae > UBA3796. The sequence continues at coordinate 13,726 of CADCIX010000002.1, forward strand.
GGATGGACAGGGGAGCCAGCGGCTGGCGCATGGATGTCATCGACGAGCTGCCCCCCATCTTTTCCCAGAGCTTCTACAAGGAACTCAAGGAGAGGGATCCGGAGGCCGTGGTCATCGGCGAGGTGTGGGACGATGCCTCCAACAAGGTGGCCTATGATGTGGCAAGGGAATACCTCTGCGGGCAGGAGATGGACTCTGCCATGAACTATCCCTTTCGCCAGCATGTGGTGGACTTCCTGATGGGCAGGACGGATGCCGGGCTTTGCTGTCGCAGGATGGAAAGTCTCCGGGAAAATTATCCCAGGGAAAATTTCTATGCCATGATGAATCTCATTGGCAGTCATGACGTGCATCGCGCTATTACCCTTTTCGGGGAGGCCGGTTACTATGACGGGATGCCGGCAGTGGAGCAGGCGCGCAGCCGTCTGGATCAGGAACATTATGAGCTCGGCAGGAAACGGCTCTTTCTGGCGGTCCTCTGGCAGATGACCTATCCGGGAGTTCCCTCTGTCTATTACGGTGACGAGATCGGCATGGAGGGGTTCAAGGATCCCTACAATCGGCGCCCCTATCCCTGGAAGGATGGAGACGAGAACATCCGCCGGTGGTACAAGAAATGCATTGCCGAGCGCAACCGGCACGCGGCTTTGCGGACAGGGGAACTTCTGCCGCTTTACGCGGAAGGGGATGTGGCTGCCTATGCCCGTGTCATCCGGGAGGGCAGGGATGTCTTCGGCAAAGAGGCGGAAAACGACGCCTATATTGTGGCGTTCAACCGCAGCACAACGGAAAAACGCCAGGTTTCCTTCGATGTCAGTGACTTTTCCGATGGTGTTTTTGAATCCCTGTTGCAGGAGGGCGAAAAGATTCCCGTGAAACGCGGACGCATTCATCTGGAATTGGAGCCCTTGCAGGGCTGTCTGCTCCGCAGGGTGAAGGAGGCAAGGAAATATCCGCGCATGGCAGGGGTGTTGCTTCATCCCACCTCGCTTCCGTCGAAATACGGCATCGGGGATTTTGGAAAGGCTGCCTATCAGTTTGTGGATCTTATGGCAGAGGCAGGGCAGTCCGTATGGCAGATACTCCCCATGGGACCGGTGGACTTTTTCGGCTATTCTCCCTACCAGTCCCCGTCGGCTTTTGCGGGGAATCCGATGCTCATCGATATGGAGGGGCTTGTCCGGGAAGGATGGATTGCGGAGAGAGACACGGAGATTGACGAGCCGGGCGACAGCTCTCTTGTGGATTTCGAAAAGGCATGGTCCTTCAAGAAGGAATGCATCCTGAAGGCCTTTGAGGTTTTTCGGAAGACAGCGAAAAAAAATGAGGATTATCAGAATTTCTACCGCCATGAGGCCTATTGGCTGGAGGATTATGCCCTCTTCGAGGCATGCAAGAGGGAATTCAAGGGAGAGGCATGGCCGAAATGGCCGGATGCGGTGCGGCGGAGAGACAAGGTGGCATTGGAGGACTTGCGGGAGCGTCTCAGGGACGATATCGCCCTGGAGATGTTCATGCAGTATCTTTTCGACCGTCAGTGGAAGCACCTGCATGAATATGCCAAATCCAAGGGCATCAACATCCTTGGGGATATGCCTATCTTCATCTCTCATGACAGCGCGGACGCATGGGCGAACCAGAGTCTCTTCGATCTCAATGAGGACGGGTCGGCAAAGACGGTGGCCGGGGTTCCGCCGGATTATTTCAGTGCCACGGGGCAGCTTTGGGGCAATCCGCAGTATGATTGGGAGGCCATGAAGCGGGAAAATTACGCATGGTGGAAGCGGCGCTTCAAGAAGCTCTACGAGCAGGTGGACATCGTGCGCATCGACCACTTCCGCGGCTTCGAGTCCTATTGGGAAATCAGCGGCAAGGCGAAGACCGCCATTCATGGGCATTGGCGCGAAGGGCCCGGGGAGGCTTTTTTCCGGGCCATCAAAGAGGAACTGGGTGACCTTCCCATCGTGGCGGAGGATCTGGGCATCATCACCGATGCGGTGGAGGAACTTCGGGCGGCATGCGATTTCCCGGGCATGAAGGTGCTGCATTTCACCCTCTATTTCAATGAGCAGGGGAGAATCGGCATTGTGCCGCCGGAAAACAGCATCGTATATACGGGCACCCACGACAACAACACGACGGTGGGATGGTATGAGAAGGAAGTGGACGAGCGCAGCAAGGTGGCCATTGCCAGACTTCTGCATGCGGATCCGAAGAATCCCGAGGATGTGTGCGAAAAGCTCATCGAGTTCGCCTATGCCTCCGATGCCCGCATGGCAATCATCCCCATGCAGGACATCCTGCACATGGACAGCCGAAGCCGCATGAACGTGCCCGGCACGGTGGGACTCAACTGGAAATGGTGCCTGAAAACAGAGTATGCGAAGGACTTTGATGCAGCAAGACTCAAAGAGCTCTGCAAAAAAAACGGGCGATTGGTTGACTAACGATTTCTTTTCTTTTTTCGGTTTCTGTGGTATCCTATGAGATAGCGCAAGTGGATATGGAGGGGGGAGATCTTTGTGGGAGAATTTACCTTTGTGATTGAGAAGACCTGTCCGATCTGCGGGGAGACAACGCGGGTCGTGAAGACGAAATCGCGCCTTCTGGCGGAGAAGACGGATGAGGATTTCTGTGTTCATTACAAGGGATTCAATCCCTATTTCTATCGTGTCTGGTTTTGCGAGCACTGCGGGTTTGCCGCCGATGAGAAGCATTTTTTGGGGCAGATACCGGCCCGTTCCAAGAAAAAGATACGGGAATTTTTGGAACAGCGTAATTTGGGCATGGAATTCACAGAGGTACGAGGGGTGCCTGAGGCCGTTGCATCCTACAAGCTCGCCATCTATTACGAGGAGCTTATCGGCGGCATGTTCAATACCCGTGCGGGACTTTGGCTTTCCCTGGCCTGGGTCTACCGCGATACGGGCGAGCGGGAGAAGGAAATGGAGGCGATGCAGCATGCAGCGGATCTCTATGATGCCTCCCTGGTGAAGGAGCGCTATCCCATTGGCAAGATGACGGACAATACGGTCATCTACCTCGTGGGCGCCATCTATTTCCGCATGGGAGAGATGGACAAGGCAACCCAATACCTGAGCCGCATCATCGGCGACCAGAAGGCAAGGGATATGGATGCCCAGCTTTACAGGAAGGCGAGGGACCTCTGGCAGGATGTGCGGGATGCCAAAGGGGAGAAGGATGAGGAGCCCGCGAAGAAGAAGGGGTAATGGATGGTGGATATGTCTGCTCATTTCCAGGAGCAGTTTCTTTCGTTTGATTTGAACAAGATAAAGGACAGGGTACAGGATTTCTCCCCGGTGATTCAGGTGGTGAGGGATACCTGGGATCATCAGACTTTGGGAGAAATCCTGGAGGGCAGGGTATACCTGCCGGATGACGTGCTCAATGAGATGCTTGCAGAGCGTGTCACCGGCAGGGAAAATACCCCCCTGTCTTCTTTGCGGCTGACCTGTCATGAAAACGGGATCATGGATATCGATGCCATGACGAAAAAGGGTGACAAGGTGGAGCTTTCAGGCACCATAGAAAAATTCATCCACAAGGGAGACACGTCCTGTCTCGTCTATCGGGTCAAGAAGCATCGGCTTCCCGGGCATGGCATCAGTTCGTGGCTTTTTTCACAGGTATCCCTTGCCATGGCGCAGCGTCTCATGGGAAAGGTGGAAACACCGGAGAACCTTCCCACAAGCATTCAGCACAATACCGTCACAGTGGACTTTTCCAGGATATTGGCGGAATCAAAGTTCGGCAGGGCAGAGCTGGAGGGCTCCCGCTTGCTGGATATGCTGGAAATCAAGGAAGCAAAGCCAAAGGAAGGCGGATTGGAGATTGACGTGGATTTCCATGTCGATGACAATATAAAGTCCATTCTGAAACGAATGGTTCGGTGAAGATAATAATGGAGGGAAAGTTCTTTGCAGTTTCGTAAGTGTGTCCTGGTTGTTGTAACGGTTCTATGTTCCGCGCTCGTGGTAATGCCTTCGGCGGAGGCGAGAAAAGAACCACAGGTGAAGAAAATCGTGTTCGTGCCCCACGACAATCGACCGATTTCCGACAAACAGACGGCTGATGTCGTGGAGAGGCTGGGGTACGAGGTCGTTGTGCCGCCTGATGAGATCCTGGGAAGCCGGGAGGATCTGGGGCATCCCGACGAGCTCTGGAAATGGCTGAAAGAGGAGATTCTTGCCGACAAAAAAGAGAAGAATGAGGAAATCCAGGCAGTGGTTGTATCCTCGGATGCCATGCTCTATGGGAGTCTGGTGGGCTCCCGAAAGCATGATTACAGCAAGGGGGAAATTCTTGGCAGGGCGGCGAGATTTCAGCAATTTCGCAAAGACAACCCGAAACTTCCTATCTATGTGTTCGGCTCCATCATGCGCACGCCGCGTTCTGGTGAAGCTTCGGGACATATGGAACCGGAGTATTATGACAGCTACGGCTCCGATATCTTTCGCTATACGGCATTGAAGGACAAGGAGGAAGTGGAGGGACTGGAGCCCCGCGAGAAGAAGGAGCTGGCGTTCCTTCAGGAACTTGTTCCCCAAACTGCATTGCAGGACTGGACGGGACGACGGGAGAAGAATCTGGAGGCCAGCAAGTTCCTCATTGACCTTGCAAAGAAAAAGACCTTTGATTATCTTTTGATCGGAAAGGACGACAATGCTCCTTATTCCCAAACCCATATGGAGAGCAGGCGCATTTCCGATTACAGCAAGGATCTGGGAGAGAACTCGTTTCAGTCCATGGCGGGAATTGACGAGGCGGCCATGTTGCTTTTGGCCCGGGCAGTCAATGAGAGATCCAGGAACAAGCCCTATGTCTTTGTGCGTTACAACTGGGGCTCCGGGCCATACACGGTGCCCTTGTATTCCGATGAACGCATCAGCAGTTCCATTGAGGATGCCATAGTGGTTGCAGGAGGGCTCCAGGTGGACTCGCCGGAGGCGGCGGATCTGGTCCTTGCGGTGAACACGAACCCCAACGGCAAGACCTATGAGGCACCGGATCGGTCGAATGATGGGCGGCCAGGGGAAGGCACGAAATATTTTGTCGATATCGTGGAGGAATATCTCGGCAAGGGATATCCTGTGGCCGTTGCCGATGTGGCTTATGCCAACGGTTCCGACAATGCCGTCATGGAGCAGATGCGGAAGCGCGACCTGCTTTTCCGGTTGCAGGGCTATGCAGGCTGGAATACGGCAACGAACAGCACGGGTTTTGTGATTGCCCAAGGCATGCTTGCAAAGAAGATGAAGAGGGAGGATGTGGATGAGCTGCTTCTTACGCGCTACCTCGATGACTGGGCCTATCAGGCGAATGTGCGCAACGTCATTGCCCGCCAGCTCACCTGGCTGCGGGGGGATGGCGTGTACGGAAGCCTGGACGAGAAGCGCGGAACGGTAAGCGAGAGGACAGCCCGGCTGCTCTCCCGTTTTGTGGAAGACAATCTTCCGCCCTTTGATGACCTGGAGCAGATAGAGGTTGACTTTCCCTGGAATCGCATGTTTGAGTCCGATATCCATCATTCTGTGAGAGATACGGGGCCGTTGATCAAAGTGAATAATCCTTGAATCATGGAAAGTGCCGGGCGAATGTTTTTCCCGGCACTTTTAGTTTGAAGGAATTCGGTGCATGTGTTATACTTAAAGCTATTATAGCCTATTGTCAATCAGGAGGATTTTACGATATGATGAATTACACGAAATACCGCAAGGGGTATTATCTCCCGCCGACCATCGATATGAGCTGGGCTCAGAAAGAGTATCCGGAGAAGGCACCCGTATGGTGCAGCGTGGATCTGCGGGACGGGAACCAGTCCCTTGTGATTCCCATGAGCCTTGACGAGAAGATCGAGTTCTACAAGATGCTCATCAAGATCGGCTTCAAGGAGATCGAGGTGGGATTTCCAGCAGCATCGGATACGGAATATGCGCTCCTTCGCCGTCTGGTGGAGGACAATCTGATTCCCGACGATGTGACAGTGCAGGTGCTGACGCAGGCAAGGGAACACATCATCCGCAAGACCTTCGAGGCCCTCAAGGGTGTCAAGAATGCCATCGTCCATGTCTACAATTCTACCTCCGTGGCGCAGCGGGAGCAGGTGTTCCGCATGTCGAAGGATGAAATCAAGCAGATTGCCGTGGATGGGGCAAAGCTCTTGAAGGAACTGACGGAGGAAGCAGGTGCGGACTACCGCTTTGAGTATTCTCCGGAGAGTTTCACGGGCACGGAGCCGGAGTATGCCCTTGAGGTCTGCAATGCCGTGCTGGATGTCTGGCAGCCGAAGGCGGACCGCAAGGCCATCATCAATATTCCTGTGACCGTGGAGATGTCCATGCCCCATATCTATGCCATGCAGGTGGCATATATTTCCCAGAACCTCAAGTACCGTGACAATGTGGTGCTTTCCCTCCATCCCCATAATGACAGGGGCTGCGGCGTTGCTGATTCCGAGATGGGAATCCTGGCAGGGGCGGATCGCATCGAGGGAACCCTCTTCGGCAATGGCGAGCGCACGGGCAATGCGGATATCGTGACCATTGCCATGAACATGTTTGCCCTGGGTGTTGATCCGAAGCTGGATTTCTCGGATATGCCGGCACTGGTGGAGATGTATGAGCGGGTGACCCGTATGCATGTCCATGACCGCCAGCCCTATGCAGGCTCCCTGGTGTTCGCGGCCTTTTCCGGCTCCCATCAGGATGCCATTGCGAAGGGCATGCATTGGCGGGAGGAGAAGGATCCGGAGCATTGGACGGTTCCCTATCTCCCCATCGATCCGCAGGATGTGGGCCGCGAGTACGAGAGCAACGTCATCCGCATCAACAGCCAGTCCGGCAAGGGCGGTGTCGGCTTTATCATGGAGCATCAATATGGCATCGAGATGCCGAAGAAGATGCGGGAGGATTTCGGGTACTGCGTCAAGGGCGTGTCCGACCACAAGCACAAGGAGTTGCTGCCAGATGAGATCTACCAGATCTTCATCGACGAGTACGTCAATGTGGAGACGCCTTACAAGCTGATCGATTTCCTGCTCCGCAAGGAGCCGGACGGCACCCGCAGCGGCAGTGTGGACCTGGAGGCTGATGGCAAGCACAGGACCTTTGTGGCGCGGGGCAATGGCCGTCTCGATGCCGTGAGCAATGCCCTGCAGGAAAACCTCAACGTGAAGTACACGAACCTTACTTACAGCGAGCATGCCCTGGAGATCGGGCAGTCTTCTCGTGCCATTGCCTATATCGGCATCACGGGAGAGGATGGCAAGATTTCCTGGGGTGCGGGCATGGACACAGATATCATCACGGCGTCCATTCAGGCACTGTTCAGTGCCATCAATCGCATGAAAGCGGGAAAGTAAAAACTTTATATTGACAAGACAGGTGCTTTCCAGTATAATCTTATTCTGTGAGTTACGCATTATTGAATGTTTCCTAGTTGCAGCAGAATTTTCATCTCACATGGTTCACTAGCTCAGTTGGCAGAGCACCTGACTTTTAATCAGGGTGTCCCGGGTTCGAATCCCGGGTGAGCCACCATGGCGCGTTGGTCAAGTGGTTAAGACACCGCCCTTTCACGGCGGCTTCACGGGTTCGAATCCCGTACGCGTCACCATACGGCCCGGTAGTTTAGTTGGTTAGAATGCCGCCCTGTCACGGCGGAGGTCAGGGGTTCAAGTCCCCTTCGGGTCGCCATTTTGCCTCGGTAGCTCAGTTGGTAGAGCAGGGGACTGAAAATCCCCGTGTCAGTGGTTCGATTCCGCTCTGAGGCACCACTTGGATAGGAAAGGCCTTTAGATAATATTCTGAAGGCTTTTTTTACTACGAAAAATTAGTGAGTCAAGCCCGTAAGGGCGCAGATGAACTTAGTTTTCGTGTAAGGGCGTAGTGCGAAACACCGTTTCGCACGAAGTTTGTTTGCAGGGAGACTGCAGTTGTGGTATCATCGTGGGCAGGAAGAATTGTTTGTGTTTTGGAAAGGAAGATTTCATGGAACAGCTTTCTCAGGTATTCTTGGAGTTCATTGCGTCCTGGGGATATTTTGCCGTGGCGGTGCTTATGGCGATGGAGAATGCCTGCATCCCGATTCCGAGCGAGCTCATTCTGGGCTTTGCGGGATATCTCGTGTTTGCGGGGAAGATGACCTTTGGGGGAGCCCTGGTTGCGGGCATGATCGGAGGCATGGTCGGTTCTGTTTTTGCCTATGTGGTGGGGCACAAGGGAGGGCGTTCCTTTGTTGACAAGTACGGGCATTATTTCTTCGTGAAGAAGTCCCATGTGGACATTGCCCAGAGGTGGTTCGACAAATACGGTATCAAGGCGGTCTTCTTCAGCCGCATGCTTCCCGTGGTGCGCACCTTCATTTCCCTGCCTGCGGGGTTTGCCCATGTGGACATGAAGAAGTTTTTGGTCATGACCTTTGCGGGTTCCCTTCCCTGGACGGCATTGATCCTCTTCGCGGGGATGATGCTGGGGGAAAGCTGGAAGATTCTCACGAAGATCGGGCATGAGGCGAGCATCGTTTTCGTCATCGTCTGTGCCGTTGCCCTTGCCGTTTTCTATGTGCGCTACCGCAGGAGGAAGAGCGCAAGGCAGGGGATTGATCTGGAATAAAGAAATTTCCTGTTTTGTCTTGCACATGTGGGGTGGACATGGTATACTTTTAAGGTCATAAGACAGTTAGGTTTCCATATGGAGCCTTCCCTGCTCCCCGGAAGTGGGGAGCCAATAGACCAAAGGAGGAGGTGGTTTCGTGAGAAAGTACGAAGTCATATTCATTGTCAAGCCCATGGAGGAAGAGGCGACGAACGCCGTCATCGAGAAGTTCTCCAAGCTCATTACCGCAAATGGCGGCACGATTGACAAGGAAGATCGCTGGGGCAAGAAGCGCTTGGCCTATGAGATCAAGGACGAGACTGAGGGCTACTACTGCTTGTTCAACGTCACGTGCGAGCCGGCTTGCGTTGCTGAGTGCGACCGTGTGATGAAAATCACGGATGAGCTCTTGAAGCATATGATCGTCAAGTCCGACGAGGAAGAGTGAGCGTAAGAGTAAGAGAAGTACACGGGCATCTAAGGATGCCAGGTGGCAGGGAGGATACGGTATGAACAAGGTAATACTGATTGGACGTTTGACGCGTGATCCCGAGGTTCGTTATACCCAGTCCGGTATAGCTGTCTGCACCTTTACTCTGGCGGTAGACAGGAGATACGCACGCAAGGCGGAGAACAACGGACAGCCGACGGCGGATTTTATTCCCATCGTGGCTTGGAGGAAGCTGGCGGAAATTTGCGGGAACAACCTGACAAAGGGACGCCGCATTTCCGTGGAAGGCAGCATGCAGGTGCGGAATTATGAGGCTCAGGACGGCACGAAGCGCTATGTCACTGAGGTTATCGCGGACGAGATCGAGTTCCTGGATTCCAGGAACAGCGGACAAGGGGACGGGGGATATTCCCCGGGAGCGCAGGCATCTTCTGTTGCGGCCTCCGCACCGCAGGCACCGTCAGATTCCTTTGGACCGGCCATCCCTGAGGATGAGATCCCATTTTGATAGGAGGGAACTGTCTTGATAAGACGTGACAGAAGCAGGAGGCCTCGCAGGAAGGTCTGCTCTTTTTGCGTAGATAAGGTTGAGCATATCGATTACAAGGATGTTGCAAAGCTTCGCCGTTTCACGACGGAGCGCGGCAAGATTCTGCCCCGCCGCATCTCTGGCAACTGTGCAAAGCATCAGCGCCAGGTGACTGTGGCAATCAAGCGGGCGCGCAATATCGCATTGCTGCCTTTTACTGCTGAGTAAGGATTGGGGCGTTGCACCTTTCTGGTGCAACGCCTTTTGTATGACCAGAAAGTTGCTTTCGTCAATTTAATCGTATTTTAATTTATTTTTTTGAAAGACTTGACGATAATATAGGTGCAAGGATGAAATTGGGCGACCAATCCCCGCCTGCTATGGCAGATGAAAATTGCATCATCATCAAGAATGGGGCTGCGGGATTCCTTGATAAGACGAATGTCGTATTCGTACGGTGAGAAAGTTTTTGATGAGGTTGTCGGTTTTTATGCGAATACGATAGGCGTGAGCAGCTTCCGGAGGCGATAACCGGAAGCTGCTTTTTCCTATGGCAAAATTTGAACAATTGCGTTATAATAAAAGGTGTATTTAATGATAGTGATATGGAGAGTGAATGTATCGTGCTGGATATGAAATTTGTCAGGGATCATCTCGATGAGGTTCGCCAGATGCTGGTGAACAGGAACAATTCCTTGAATCTGGATGATTTCTCTTCGTTGGAAAAAAAGCGTCGTGATATCCTCGCAGAGGTGGAGCAGCTCAAAGGAAAGCGCAATACCGTGTCGAAGCAGGTCAGCATCATGAAGAAGAATGGTGAGAATACCGATGCGATTGTTGCAGAAATGCGTTCTGTGGGAGACCGGATCAGTGTTTTGGATGGGGAACTCAAGGAAGTGGGAGAGAAGCTGCGTGACATTCTCCTGCACATTCCCAACATGCCGAAGGAAGATGTTCCTATCGGCAAGGATGACACGGAGAATCCGGAGGTACGCAAATGGGGAACTCCCAGGGAGTTTTCCTTTGAACCGAAGGAGCATTGGGATATCGGTGCGGATCTCGATATCCTGGACGCGGATCGTGCAGCGAAGGTCACGGGTGCCCGCTTTACTTTTTACAAGGGATTGGGAGCGCGTTTGGAGCGCGCCTGCATCAACTTCATGATGGATATCCATGCCAACAAGCATGGATATACGGAAATGCTGGCGCCTTACATTGTCAACAGGGACAGCATGATCGGCACGGGACAGCTGCCGAAATTTGCCGAGGATATGTTCAAGCTGGAAGGCATGGATTACTATCTTGTGCCCACGGCGGAGGTTCCGACCACGAACTATCATCGGGAGGAAATTCTCGATGGGGCGAAATTGCCGGAATACTACAGCGCATATACCGCTTGTTTCCGTGCCGAGGCAGGGAGCGCGGGACGCGACACCCGCGGGCTGATTCGCCAGCACCAGTTCAACAAGGTGGAACTCATCAAGTTCGTGAAGCCGGAAAATTCCTGGGATGAGCTGGAGTCTATGGTGGATGCCGCAGAGGATGTTCTTCGGGTTCTGGAGCTTCCCTATCATGTGGTGCAGCTTTGCACGGGAGATATGAGCTTTACCTCGGCCAAGACTTATGATATCGAGGTCTGGTTCCCTGCCCAGAACAGGTACAGGGAAATTTCCTCCTGTTCCAATTGCACAGACTATCAGGCACGCCGTGCGAACATCAAGTTCCGCAGGGATGCGAAGGCCAAGCCGGAATTCGTCCATACGCTCAATGGTTCCGGTCTCGCGGTGGGGCGTACGGTTGCGGCCATTCTGGAAAACTATCAGCAGGAGGATGGTTCCGTGGTGATTCCAAAGGCACTCGTTCCCTACATGGGCGGCGTGGAAGTCATCCGGAAGAATTGATTTTAGAAGAAATCCCAGGGAACTGTGAAGAAATGAATTCAAGATTTATGGATGAACAGTTCCTTGGGGATTTTGATGAGTCCCTTTGATGTGGCGGAAGGGATATCTGATGTATTATATCTTGGAGGAGGACTGGTTTATGGAACTGAAAGGATCACAGACGGAAAAAAATTTGTGGGCGGCTTTTGCCGGAGAGTCCCAGGCGCGCAACAAGTATTCCTACTATGCCTCTCGCGCGAAGAAGGACGGTTATGTCCAGATTTCCAACATTTTCCAGGAGACGGCGGACAATGAGAAGGAACATGCCAAGATCTGGTTCAAGCTCGTGGAGGGCATCGGTGACACGAAGGCGAACCTGAAGGCTGCGGCTGCCGGGGAGAATGAGGAATGGACCAGCATGTACCCCGGATTTGCGAAAACGGCACATGAGGAAGGCTTCGAGAAGATTGCAAAACTCTTTGAGGCCGTGGCAAAGATCGAGAAGGAGCATGAGACCCGCTACAATCTCCTGCTCAAGAACATCGAGGAGGACAAAGTATTCAAGAAGGGCGAGAAGATCATCTGGCAGTGCCTCAATTGCGGTTATGTCTGCGAGGCCTCCAATGCGCCGGAGGTCTGTCCTGTCTGCGACCACCCGCAGTCCTTCTTCCAAAAGGTTGCGGCGAATTACTGAGATTGACTGTTTTGGCAACAAAAAAACGCATCGGGAGATATCTTCCGATGCGTTTTTTTTCGTTTAGCTTCTCAGCCGTTATGGTTGCGAAGGATGTCTGCTGCCTGGGAAGCGGACATGCCGCGCTCCTGCAGGATGTCATAAACCTCCTGCATGGCCATCGCTTCCTTCCTGTCGAGCAGTTCCTGGCGCTTTGCTTTCAAGTCTCTGATACGGGCCGATGCCTTTTCGATTTTTGCATCAAGAACCTCAATCTGTTCGTCGATGTTTACATTTCTTGCCATAATCGTTCCTCCTAGTTTTGAATAAATTTGCCATCAATGCACTTATATTTTTATTATACGCCATGTTGGCGTGTACGTCAAAGAAAAAATGAAAAAAATTTCTATTTTCCGTGCTTCATTGCTTCGCTTTTTGCAAGTTGGTCGCATCGTTCATTTTCTGCAATTCCCGCATGTCCTTTTACCCAATGGAAATCTACCTGGTGCTTTTGAAAAAGGACATCGAGTTTTTCCCATAGATCTCTATTCTTTACATCGCTTCCCGTGGAGGTTTTCCAGCCGTTGCGTTTCCAGCCCTTGATCCAATGTTTGGTGAATGCGTTTTTGAGGTATTGGCTGTCGGTGTAAAGTGCTATGGAGGATGATTCCGCGATATGGGAAAGAGCGGCAACCGCAGCACAGAGTTCCATGCGGTTGTTGGTGGTACTGGGATCCCCGTCGTGAAGCTCAATGGATTTTCCTGTGGAAGTTTCCGTCAGGATGGCTGCCCATCCTCCCGGACCACCGGGATTTCGGAGACAGGAGCCATCTGTATATACGACATAATCGGCATTGACCTTTTCTTGGGAATGTTTTCCCGTCGTTTTTGAGGAAGTGCCTTCTTCCAGCCAGACAAGTGCTTCCGGAACTGTGGCAAAGCTTTTGAATTTCGCTCCGGTGTATCCCTTGACTTGCTTTTCGCATTCCACCCACGTGGAAAATATTCCCGTTTTGCGTCCCTGTCTCACGGCATATACTTTGTTCTTCATAAATTCGCTCCCTTCCGGTCATTATTATAACGCAATTGTTCAGGTTTTGCTATATGCAAAACATTCCAATCAGCGTTTCGACGCGGGCTTGTTCTGTGTCATAAAGCACTATTCAAAGTTTGCCAACGGCAAAAAAATCTCTTCTTCCTATTTACTATTTTGCGAATGGTTGCTAAAATCTTAAGGTAGATTGAATTTTTGGAGGGCATTATGGTCACCCGTTTTCTGGAATGGCTGGGCCGCTTCGTTTTGAGGCGGCTGGAAGAATTCGGCACGATTGTGCTATTGTATGCAGAAACCATGCGGCAGCTTAAGCACAAGCCGCGCATTCACCATATCATTGCGCAGATGTCCCATCTGGGGGTGGATTCCCTTTCCATTGTCAGCCTTACCCTGCTGTTTACCGGCGTGGTACTGACACTTCAGACGGCATCGCAGTTTATCCGCTTTGGCGCACAGTCCACCATTGGCGCGGTTGTTGCTGTTGCCATTGGGCGAGAGCTTGGGCCTGTGCTTGTGGGGGTTGTCTGTGCGGGACGCGTGGGGTCTGCCATCACGGCAGAGATCAGCACGATGAAGGTTACGGAACAGATCGATGCCTTGCGTGTCATGGCAGTGAATCCCGTGGATTATCTCATTGTGCCGCGCATGCTTGCCTGTATGATCGTGGTGCCGATCCTGACGGTGTTCGGCGATATCATCGGCATCCTTGGGGGCTGGGCGGTGGCGGTCTATTATTCCGGCATCAGTTCCTATCTTTATATCAATTCCATTGACCGTTTTTGTGATGTATTCGACATTACCGGGGGCATCATCAAGGCGGTGTTCTTTGGCAACGTCATTGCGGTCCTGGGCTGCTATTACGGGCTTCACTCCCCGGCAGGGGCAGAAGGCGTGGGCAAAGCGACGACGCGGACGGTAGTGGCATCCATTGTTGTGATTTTCATCTTGAATGCGGTATTGACGTTTATCTTATTTTAATTTGAGGGAAAATATGATAAAATTAGTGGATGTAAATAAGGAGTTTTCGGGAAAGGCTGCCTTGAAGCATATCCATATGGAGATACGAAGGGGAGAGACGCTGGCAATCATTGGCGGTTCCGGCTCGGGAAAGAGCACACTCCTTCGGCTGCTGATCGGCCTTATACGCCCCACGAGTGGGGAGATATGGTTTGACGAGCAGGAGGTTTCCCGTATTTCCGAAAAGGAATGGGACAAATTGCGCCTTTCCATGGGCATGGTTTTCCAGTATTCCGCACTCTTTGATTCCATGACGGTGGGTGAGAATGTGGCCTTTGGGCTTCGGGAGCATACGGATTATGAGGAAGGGAAGATCCAATCCATCGTGAGAGAGAAGCTCCATCTTGTGGGACTGGATGATGTGGAGGAAATGATGCCCAATGAACTCTCCGGTGGCATGAAGAAGCGGGTGAGCCTTGCGAGGGCGATTGCAATCAATCCGCGTGTCATCTTCTATGACGAGCCGAGTTCCGGTTTGGATCCCATTATGACGACGAAGATTGATGAGCTTATCGTGAACACCCAGAAGGCACTTGATGTGACCTCCGTGGTTGTCACCCATGATATGGCAAGCGCCTGCCGCATTGCTGATCGCATTGCCATGATCTATGAGGGAGAGCTCATTGCCCTGGAGCCGGTGGAGCGTTTCCGTGAATCGGAAGATCCCCGGGTGCAGGCGTTTTTCCATACCCTGCAGACGATGAAGGAGGCAGGTAGATGACAAAAGAAGCAAAGGTGGGGGCATTCACTCTGGGAGGGATCCTGCTCCTGGCTGTGGTGCTGGCCCATCTCAGCGGCTTTCAGCTCGGTGGCAGCAGTGGTTATCGGCTGTATGTCGGCTTCACCAAGGCGGTGGGCCTCGTGCCCCAGTCGACGGTTTGTCTTTCCGGCGTGCCTGTGGGCAAAGTGGAGAGCATCGTGAATGAAGGCGCGGGCGTGACCGTGACCATGGATATCAATAAGGGCGTGAGGATTCCGAGGGACTCCACAGTGACCATTGAGTCCAGCGGTGTCATGGGAGAAAAATTCGTCAGCATCATGCCCGGAAAAGGGGATACGCATCTTTTTGAGGACGGCGACTACATCATTGGCTATGATGAAGAGGGCATGGATGCCATGTTCACCAATATCAGCAAGGCTGTCGTGCAGGTGCAGGACATGCTGGTCTCCATCAACGAGATCATCAGCGATCCCCAGCTCAAGGGAACTGTGGTGGATATGGCGGTCAATATGCGGGATGCCTCAGCGCATATCAGCGGCCTCATGGCAGGGCTGGAAGAGATGGTTTACATGAACCAGGGCAATGTCCAGCAGATTGCGCAAAACCTGGCAGCGGCTACTGCAGGTATGCAGAGGACCATGGCCAGTGTGGAGCACATGATGGAGAACATGGATAGCGTGGCAGGGGATCCGCAGACGGCGGAAAACCTGAGGCTTACCTTGCAGAACATCGCCGATACCAGTGCCAGGGTTGAGCGCATGGCCGCAAATATCGAGGGAGTCGTTGCCGATCCGCAGACGGCGGAGGATTTGCGGGCCACCATCCACAATGCACGGGAACTCACCGACAAGGCGGACAAGATGATGGGATCGGTCAGCAAGGTGCAGGTGAAGCCCTCGGTGGATGTCCTTTACAGCGGCAAGAACAGCGACTGGCGCACGAATTTCAATGTGGATGTCATGGAGGAAAAAGGCGCGTTTCTCAGCCTTGGCGTTGATGATATCGGGCAGGACAACCTGTTCAATGCACAGATTGGAAAACGTCAGGGGAATCTTGGCGTCCGGGCTGGCGTCATTGCCAGCAAGCCGGGAATTGGGCTGGATGGCTATGTTGGGAAAAAGTGGAAGTTCTCCGCTGACGCCTATGATCTCAACGATGTGTCATTGAGGCTCCGGGCGCAGTATGAGATTGGCGATGAGACGTATCTCATGGGAGAGTTCAATGATGTGACAGACCATGACAAACGGGCTGCCTATATGGGAATACGCAAGACCTTTTAAGAAATCCATAGATGTGCTATTATAGATATGCTATAATCTTAAATGTTTGGAAGGTAATCTTTGGGAGGAGTTTATTTTGAGGAATTCGAAAAGTTTTTATAAAAAACTGTCGTCCCTAGTTGCAATGGGACTTATGGGGATGGCTGCAACGGGGACTGCTTTTGCGGCGGATACGGTGGAACTGAATCTTGCGGACAGTGTCCGCATGGCCATGGAGAACAACCGGACCATCAAGCAGTCAGCGGCAAGCCTGAAGGCTGCAGAGTGGCGGCTGCATAATGCGCGCCGCGCTACGGGACTCAACCTGGGGTGGACGGGGAGTGCCCTGCATTATGATGGAAAGTATTATGAGAATTCCTATTCGACAGGCTACACCAATAATCTGACAGCAACCTATCCTATTTACACGGGTGGGCAGAATGAGAACACCATCAAGAACCGGCAGTATGCCCTGAATGAGGCGGATCTTACCCTGGAGCGCACAAAGCAGAGCATCCGTTACAATACGATGGCAGAATATTACAGTGTGCTTCGTTATCGCAACAATATTGATGTGCAGCAGGAGTCCGTGAATACCCTTGAGGTGCACCTCAACAATGTTCAGGCACAGTACCGTGTGGGCACGGTGGCAAAGTCCGATGTCCTGCAGTCCCAGGTGCAGCTTGCCAATGCGCAGCAGGACCTTGTGACGGCACAGAACAACTATGAGGTGGCTGTGGCCGCCCTGAACAATCTCATCGGCCTTCCCACGGATACGAACCTGGATATCAAGGATGACCTCAGCTACACGAAGTATAATCTTACCGAGGAAGGCTGCCAGGAGTATGCCCTTCGGAACCGTCCCGATTACATTGCAGCCGAGTATGCCGTGAAGGAAGCAGAGGCTGCGATGGAGACTGCCAAGGCAGGTTATCGTCCGAAAGTGAATGCCCAGGCAGTGAAATTCCTCAATGGCGGCAAACCCTTCGACGACGATCATCAGGAGTACTGGACGGCGGGTGTCACGGCGAGCTGGGATATTTTCGATAATGGTGTGACGGCAGCCAGTGTCAATGAGTACAAGGCTGCGCTGGAAAGGGCAAAGGAGGTCGCTGCCAAGACAAAGGAGGATGTACAATTGGACGTGCGCCAGTACTATCTGAATCTGTTGGCTGCGGAGAAGAACATCCATACCATGGCGGTTGCCGTGGAGGAGGCCGAGGAGAACTACAAGATCTATCAGGTTCGCTATAGTGCCGGTGTGGACACGAACCTCAGCGTCATGAACGCAGAGGAGAAACTCAATGCGGCCCGCATGAACTATTATAGTGCCTTGTATTCTTACAATACCAGCAAGGCAGCATTGGATTCTGCCATGGGTGTTCCCGTGGATGTGGATACGTCTCGTTACTATGATGAGGAAATCAAGACGAACTCCGTGCAGAAGGCTCGCGAAGCGGGTGAGATCCAGCCTGGCACGGTGATTGACAGCCCCATCAAGCATGAGGATGGGACGCCTGCTCCTGCGGTTCCCGGTTTGCAAGAAAGTATTGCGGCTTCGAAGGAAGTGAAGACCAGTGTTGCGGTTCCAGCGGCAGAGGAAATTGGTGCTGTGACTTCGGAGGAAGTGAAGGCTACCTCGGATGTTTCCGGAATGACTGCGCAAAACGTCGATGAACAGTCTGTGGAAGCTGAGTTGGCAGGGTGATGGAAAGAGTGTTTGAATGACTGGTTTTACGGGATGGGAACAGGAATGAAAGGAAAAGGAACGGGCATAGCGGCAAGTGTTTTCATAGGAATTGCTTTGATCGGCTTCTTGGCCGCCGGGTTCGTTCTGAGATCCGAGGCGTTCATGGAACGGGCGGGGGCGACAGCAGCGGAAAAGGCTGCTGAGCTCCTGGGCGTTCCCATGGAAGTCGGGAGCATCGAAGTGGAGTCCTTTCATTCCCTTGTCATCAGGGATATTGCTGTTTATGACAAACAGGCAGAATGTATCGCCCGGGCAGAGGAAGCACGGGTGAACTTCCGCCTGTTTTCTGCATTGCAGGAGAATCCGGCAGCAGCCGTGGATGAGGTGGTATTGCACCATGTATCTGTCAATCTCGTGCAAAGGCCGGATGGCACATGGAATGCAGAGGATATCGAGACCTCGGAAGGCGGGGAGAATGCCTTTCGAGGAAAAGTGGTTGTGGAAGATGGTACACTCAGAGGAAATGTGCAAGGGAAGGAGCTTGTACTGGAAAATGTGACGGCTGGTTTGGACATGGCGGATTACCCTGTCATGAAGGTGGAGGCCTCTGCAGAGAACCAGGGAGCGAAAATCCAGGCTGGCGGCACACTTGGAAAAGAACGGCAGATTCTTACGGCACATGTGGAAGGCGTGGATTTGGAGAACTACTTTTCTCTTGTTCCTGAGGGGCTCATCCCGGAAAATGTGAAGATTGTTTCCGGCGAGATTCCCAAGGCAAAGGCGGCAATCCTTCGTCAGGGCGATGTGCTCAGTTTCAGTGGCCAGGCGGAATATCAAAAGGGTGTCGTGCAGGTGGAGGGAACGGAAATCCGGGATATCCATGGCTTTGCAACCTTCACGGATTCGGAGCTAATGCTGTTCACGGATGCGGAGTCCATGGAGCAGAAGGCGCATGTGCATGGAAAGCTTCGCTGGGATACAGGTGCGCCTTACATGGATCTTTATGCGAACTCGGATTCCTTTGACCCGGGGGCAATTCTCCCCACGATTCCTTTCCAGGGCGCCGTGGACTTTCAGGCGCATGTGGCCGGTTCGTTTACAAATCCCACTGTGGATGGGGATTTTCATGTGGCATCCGGAAGGATTGAGGATATCCAGATCCAAAATGCGGCTGCACATGTTTATTTTGCTGATCATGCTCTCTATCTTCAGGATGTTTCGGCAGGCATGCTTGATGGCACGGTCAAGGGGGAGGGAGAACTCCGCCTGGATGATATGGCCTATACTGCCCATGTGAAGACCGGGGACGTGGAGGCCGCTTATTTTGCGGATTATATTCCGGGGGTATCGGGACGATTGTCGGCCGATTTGGGAATCAGCGGTCAGGGGACAGGCATGGAGAACCTGGAGATTTATGGAAGCGTCAGAGCCAAAGATGCTTTCTATCAGGAGCTCCCCATCACGGATCTCAGTGCTTCCTTCTATGCGAAAGGACAGGATGTCACCATTGACTATTTGAGCCTTCAAATGCCGAATCATAGTGATATCGGTCTGGAGGGAACCATCAAAGATGGGAATGACCTGGATCTTTCCTTTTATGGCGGGCATGTGGATTTTTCCATGCTTTCGAAACTTGTTCCGCAGGCAGATATCACTGGATTTGGAGATTTTGAGGGCAAGATCAAGGGGGGCATGGAGAACCCTCAGGTAGGGATTCGTCTTTCTTGTTTGAAGGGAACTCTTTTCCAGCAGCCCTTTGACTCCCTCAGGGCATCCATGGGCGGGAGTCTTGATGGGATAGGCATCCGGGAATTCTTTATGGAAAAGGATGGCCATGAAGTCTGGCAGGTGAAAGGCTATGTCGGTTTTGTGGGGGAGAAGCGCATTGACCTGCAGGCAGATACCGTTGGGGCCCGCATGGAAGACATTGCAGCTCTCGTGGCTCCGGACCAGCCAATCACCGGCAATGTGGACAATACGATTCGCGTGACGGGAACCTTGGACAATCCTCATGCAGTCGGGTACATCCATATGTATCGTGGCAGTTATCGGGGAATGCTGGTCATTGGCATGGATGGCGATTATTTCCTGGAAGGGGACAAGGTGCGACTTCAGGATGCACGTATCCGGACTCCGATGATCGATATGGATGTCAGTGGTACGTTGGATTACAAAACCATGCAGATGGATATGGATTTGTCCGTTTATGATATTGATATGAAGCGGTTGGAGAATCGGTTCCCATACGAGGTGAGCGGTCATGGAACGTTTTCCGGAAAGGCATCGGGAACCATTGATGAACCTGTTTTCCGAGGGATTCTTGATGCACCGGAACTTGTTCTCAACGAGCAGAGCATCACGCAGGTTCATGGTGAGGTGGAGTATGCGAAAAATCAAGTGACCTTGAGGGAATTTGGATTCGACCAGAAGGAAGGCCGCTATCGTCTCAATGTGGGAATGGGGATGGATGCTTACAATCTGTCCGGCAGCGCTTCTGTCAGGAATGCGGATATCAATGCGCTTTTGGCCATGCTCGACCAGAAGAATGACAAGATACAGGGACGGCTGGATGCTGATGCTGTGTTGGGCGGATCGTTGGACAATCCTTCGGTCCGCATGTCCGGGAGCATCCTGTCAGGATTGCTTGCCGGATACGACGTTCATGATGTAGCATTTCAGGCAAGTATTGCCGACAGGGTATTGGCGGTGGAAAAGCTCACGGGATCCCAGGGGGAAACCGGTCATTTTGATGCTCTTGCCAGCATTAGCATGGATGGCCCTATTCAGGGAACGATTTCTGCCCATGATCTGGAGGCGGGGCTTTTCACGAAACTTGCCGGACTTGACACAGAGGTTGTGGGTTTGGCTGATGTGGAGGCAAGCATCGGGGATGTTCTCCAGAACCCGTCGGCAAATGTTTCTGTGAATGTGCGCAATGGAGGCATTCAAGGGTCTACCTTTGACAATCTGCACGGAGTGTTTCTGCTGAAAAACGGCCTTGTGGATGTACAGGAACTCATGGTGCAGAAGATGGTCGCAGAGAAAAATTATCAGGCCAGTGCCAAGGGAATCGTTCCTCTGCGGGCGGTTTTCGCGACGGCCGGAGAAGAACTTGATGACTATGAGCAGATAAAGTTGGGGTTCAGCCTGGATGAGGCAGATCTGAGTTTGCTTCCCCTATTGTCTGATCATGTGGATTGGGCTCTGGGAGAGATGGACGGAAATGTGGAGATTACGGGGACACTGGCCCATCCGCTTGCTCATGGCAGTATCCGTGTTCCGGCTGGCAGCCTGAAGATCAAGGAATTGGAAAAGCCCATAACGGATATGCAGCTGAATATGATATTCCGGGGAAATGTTTTGGATCTGGAGGAATTTTCCGGCAGCATGGGGGAGGGAAATTACAGGGCGGTTGGTTCTTTGGCCTTGGATGGAACATCCCTGTCAAAATATGATTTCCAAGTGGACATGGATCAGCTTGATGTACAAAGCGATTTCTACCGTGGCCCGCTTTCGGGACAGTTCCATGTGGGAGAGGGAGAGTTCGAATGGTTGGACAGGACAATTGTCCGTCCAAAACTTACTGGAAATCTCCAGCTGGAGCATTGCCTGATATCTGTGCCTGCCATTCCGGAGACAGAAGGGGAAATGCCGGAGGCATTCCTGGATGTTTCTGTTGAATTGGGGAAGAAGGTGCATTTCTACAGTCCCAGTCTTTATGATATGTATCTGACGGGAACTGCGCACTTTGAGGGCTCGACCAGGTATCCCAAGACATCGGGGATGATTTCTGTGCGGCGCGGGGGCACCTTTACCTATTTGAAGAATGTGTTCAATATCCGTGAAGGAGAGATTTCCTTCAATCAGGTGGACTCTTTTGTGCCCAGCATGTCCTTTTTTGCGGATACACGTCTGGGTAGAACGAAAATCTTCCTCTGGGGCAAAGGCCCGCTGGGGAGCGATCAGATGCAGCTGCGCCTGACATCTTCTCCGGAAATGAGCCAGACGGAAATCATCCAGATGCTTACCTTCCGCAGTTCCTATAAAGATGGGAAAGCCACCTTTGATGTGAGTGACTTGCTCCTTACAGGACTTCAAATGAGCATCCTTGCCGATCTGGAGAATTCCATGAAAGAGATTCTGTATCTGGATGTCTTTTCCGTTTCCCATGGCAGTGGATCGGCTTTCGGCAAGGATGAGGATGATGACTATTACAGCCTGACTGTTGGAAAGTATTTTGGCGACAAGCTTTTGCTGAGGTATACGCAAGGCTTTGGCACCGGGAGCGACAAGCATCGCTTCGGCATGACGTACGAGTTTAACGACCGCATCGGTCTGACGGTAGAGCAGGCAGGCTCAGAGAGCATTGTCGGCTTGGAGGCAAGAATCAAATTCTAGATCCATGAGGAGGTTCCTTCCAGAAAAAGCAGGAAAAGTCTTGCACATAGGGGTATAGTTCTGCTATGATAAAGGAGTTTGGAAGGCATGGGAAGAGTGTTGGCTGGATTGGAGGATTCCAGCAGAGATATGCAATTGTTTGTAGGAGGTTTCCGTTTTGAACAAGAAGAAGTGTCGTTTTCTGGTATATGCAGTGGCACTGGCTGCCGGGATGTCTGCTGTTCCAGGAACTGCAGGCGCCGATCCTGTGGAATCAGACGCTGCAGTCGTGTCTGATGCAGTGGTCGATGATCTGTCAGGACAGCCTGCTTCGGAAGTTCCCGCATCGGCTTCCGATGTGGCAGTGGAAGAGGGGGCTGTAAAGGGGGAGGCGCGTCCGGATGACCAAGCCATTCGTGAGAGCATCCAGAAGTTTGACGGGCTGACCCTGGCGGAAATAAATTTCGCCGGTGGCTCGGAACAGACGAGAGCCACGGCGCAGGCAGCCACGTCCTTGCGTGCAGGGGATGCTTTTACAGCGGATGCTTTGGATAAGGATGCGGAAGCCATCATGAACACAGGCTACTTCGTCGATCTTTATCCCAGTTTCGAGCAAGTGCCGGAGGGAATCGTTCTGACCTATCACTTGCAGGAGTATCCTGTTTATCGTGGGGTGGAGTTTTCCGGGAACACGGTGGTGTCCACCGAGGAACTGAAGAAGATGGTCACCCTGCGGGAGGGGGAATCGTTCAACGGGATTACCTTCCACAAGAACATGCAGGCGGTTGAGGACAAGTACCATGAGGAGGGGTATATCCAGGCTAGGATCGTGGATATGCACCAGACGGCAGATGGCATTATCCAGGTGAAGGTCAATGAGGGCGTCCTGGAAGGATTCAAGGTCAAGGGGAACGAGAAAACGAAGGAGTATGTCATTCTTCGTGAGATGCGTCTGAAACCGGGGGAACCGTTCAATGCAAAACAGGCAAGACGCAGCATTCAGCGTGTGCAGAATCTCGGCTTTTTTGAGGATGTCAATGTTAAGATACTTCCGGGCGTTGATCCGAATGCCATTGTCATGGAGATCGATGTAAAGGAGAAGCGCACGGGAACCTTTGGCGTGGGCGCTGGCTACAGCAGCCAGGATGGCATCATTGGCATGGTGAGCGTCAGCGACACGAACTTCCGGGGAACCGGGGATGCTGTGTCTGTGATTTATGAGATGAGCGGCGATGACACAGATGCACGGGGCTATAGTTTTTCCTATCGTCATCCGTGGCTGGACCGCAAGGAGACAGCCCTGACGCTGCGGCTCTATAACCGTAGCTATGACTACAATGATTATGATACGGATGGGGACCTGAAAGAAGAATATATGCGGAAATATTCCGGGGGTGAGATTACCCTGTCCCGTCCCATCAGTGAGTATTCCACGAACTATCTCACACTCAGGAACCGCAAGGATTCTTATGAAAAGCATCTTGAGAGCGGCAATGCGGGAGATCGAAGCACGGAGGCGGGAGATGCATGGCGGGAGGCCAATTTCGGTACGACGCGCAGTATTACCTTCCAGCATGTGACGGATACAAGGGACAATATATACGAGCCCACGGAAGGCGGTCGGGTGAGTCTTACCGCTGAGATCGGGGGATTTGGCGGGGATTTCAGTTTTCGCAAGGCAAGCATTGAGGATCAGAGATACTACAAGGTAGGACATTCTCAAGTGGTGGCGACGAGATTGGCATATGGCATCGGCAGCGGGGATATTTCCGAGTTCAACCAGTTCAAGGTGGGTGGACAGGATACCCTGCGTGGCTATCGGGATGACCAGTTCCGGGGCAATCGGATGTTCATGGGGACTTTGGAATACAGATTTCCTCTGGTGAGCAAGGTTCAGGGGGCTATTTTTACTGATTGGGGATCAGCCTGGGATGGCGGATTCAAGCCGAAGGATCTGCATGGCAGCGTTGGCATAGGCTTGGCACTCAATACTCCGTTGGGACCGCTTCGCCTGGACTACGGTCGCAGGTCCGGTGGCGGGCGTGTGCATTTCAGTGTGGGAGGAACGTTCTGAGGGGATAAGAATATTTTGCCCTTGGCAAAATTTGAACCCCCTCCGGGGGCTAGCTTCGCGTCGCAATGCGTTATGACGGGGCAAGCCCGTCGAAACGACAATAAGAATATTTTGCCCTTGGCAAAATTTGAACAATGCGTTATAATAAAAGCGATTTGAGCATTTTCAAGGGTTGATCTTGGGAGGATAAAAGGAGATATTAGTATGGTACAGTTGCAGAAAACTCAGGTAAAGGTTATCAGCATCCTTATTGCGTTGGTATTTGTGGGGAGCGTTGTTGCCATTGCGCTCACACAATCTGGTTCCGGCATTGTGTCGGCAGCAGGGTCTTCGAATGTGGGTGTGGTGGATTATCGTCAGATCATGAGCCAGCATCCGGATCTTCAGAGTGCAAACAGCCAGATGCAGCAGGCTGTTACTGATGCCCAGAAGGACTTCGAGGAAAAATCTGCGAACATGAGCGATCAGGAGAAGAGCGATTATTACCAGCAGACGCAGCAGCGCCTCCAGCAGAAGCAGGAAGAGCTTCTCGAGCCCATTCAGAAATCCGTGGAGGATGGAGTCAAGAGCGTGGCGGATGCAAAAGGCCTTTCCGTTGTCCTCGATAAGAGCACGGTGGTATATGGTGGACAGGATATCACGCAGGATGTCATCAAGAAGCTTTCCAAGTGATATCCATTATACAGGGATTGATGTTGCCGAGCCCGTCAGAGTGCTCGGCATTTTCATAGGTGCAGTTTTTTCCCTATAGGAGGAGCCATATGGCGAAGAAGGCACCGCCGGGGCAGCAAGCGGAAGCAGAAAACGCAGAGTCCTTTTGGAAAGGACGGAAGGCTGCTATATGCGCAGGCATTCTTTTTTCAGCAGGGATGATTGTGCTGGGCGGATGGATGCTGCATTCCTGGCTTGCTCCACCACCGCCTGTTCCTGTTGTGGAACGAAAGGAGATCGGTTTCCTGAATCTTCAGGAGGCTGTCAAGGCGCATAAGGATTACAAGAGACTCCAGGAACTTCGGCAGGAATACCTGGCACTGCGTGAGGAGATTGCAGCTTCCATACCCTTGCCGATTGTGAAGCCGCCGGAGGTGGAAGCAAAACCTTTCGATGATTCTGTGTGGCAAAAGAACGCACAAAATATCATCGGAAGGCGGGCAGAGATTGAGCGGAAACAGAAGCGGGCTGCCGAGGAATATTATGAGACGAATCAGGAAGAGTACATGGCACAAAGAGATGCCATTGATGCACAATACCTCAGTGATATCACGAACCTGAGATTGAAACTGGACAATGCGGATGTCCTGGGTCTCGACAGGGAGCTCGTTGCCCAATTGTCCGAGCAGATGGCGCAATTACAGAGGGAACGCGGAGAGAAACAGGCATTATTGCGCGAACAGTGGGATGATGCCATGGAGCAATATGCCCGGCAGGCAGTGGCACAAGACCTCGATGAGCTGCGGACCCAGGCCAGCGCTTCCAAGGAACAGCTGGAGGCCGAAGCGGTAAAGCGGCGGTCTGAGGCGCAGTCCAGGGATGTACTGGCAATGGAAGCGAGGATGGAAGCGTCCGAACGTTTTCAGAAGACGATGCAGAAGCGGCAGGAGCTTGACGGGAAGCAGGATGAGATTCTTTCCCTGGAAAAACACATTTTTAATGATGTGGCAGGCAAGGCGGCGAAGCTGGCAATCCTGCATCATTTCACGATGGTTATTGCAAATCCCGCTGCGCGTCTGGAGCCGCTCATCCCTTGGCCAAACAGGGTAGGACCTGCTCTTGAACGTCATTCTGAGGTGATTGTTTCCGGAGACGGCGATATCGAAGACATTACAGAGGAACTTGTTGCAGAGCTTAAGAGATGAAACCTATCAAGGAAAGAAGAGAATAGCGACAATGAAACTGAAAAAGAAATCTGCTGCTATGCTTGCAGCTGCCATGTTGTCCGCGATGCTTTTGGGTGGTTGCGGGCAAGTGAAAGTCGGTTATGTGGATGAGGCCCGTTTGGCCGGGGAGGCCCCCCAGATCAAGACAACCATGGAGGAGGGCGCGAAGAAACTTGAGGAGGTTCAGTCAGAACTGGAGAAGAAGTTTCAGGAGAACCCGAACATGACCATGGAGGAGGCACAAAAGCTTCAGCAGGAGGCCCAGCGCAAGGCAATGGGCATCAACCAGCAGTATATGACACAGGTACAGCAGAAAATGGACGTGGCCTTGGCAGAAATCGCAAAGGAAAAGAAACTCGATGTTGTGGTCGATAATGAGGGGCTGCAAAAGACCGTCTTGTTGGGTGGCATCGATGTTACGGATGAGGTCATCCAAAAATTGCAATGAGGATGGTAGGGCGAGATGAAGAAGACGTTAAAAGAGATTGCCGCCTTTGTGGGAGGCCGGATTTCAGGGGATGACTCCATTGAGATTTGCGGCCTGGAAAATATCGAGGGGGCCGGTCCTTCGGATCTCACTTTTGCCGTGGAGCCCCACATTGAGGAGGCAAAATCTTCCAAGGCTGCAGCCGTGATGCTCCCAGAGGGTGTGGAAGGGTTTCCCCTTCCCGCCATTCATGTGGCGGAGCCAAAGGCTGCCTTTGCCAGGCTTTTGGAATTGTTCACACCGAAACTGGAGTTTGAAAAAGGTGTGAGCCCTGAGGCCCATGTCGGCAAGGATGTAAAACTCGGCAAGGACGTTATCATCATGCCCTTCGCCGTGGTGGACGATCATTGTGTGATTGGGGACAGGGTGACCATCTATCCCCATGTTTATGTCGGACAATACGCCGAAGTGGGGGATGATTCCATCCTGTATTCCAATGTGACGGTGCGGGAGCATTGTCGTGTAGGAAATCGATGTGTCCTTCACAGTTCGGCGGTGCTTGGGTCCGATGGATTTGGATTTACCACCAAGGATGGTATTCATACGAAAGTTCCCCAGGTGGGGAATGCAGTGCTGGAGGATGATGTGGAGATCGGTGCCCATGTCGGCATAGACCGGGCCGCCATGGGATCGACCGTCATCGGGCATGGGACGAAGATTGACAATCTCGTACACATCGGGCATAATTGCAAGATAGGTCCCAACTGCCTCATCGTGGCACAGACAGGGATTTCCGGTTCCACGACGGTGGGCAGCAACGTGACCTTCGGCGGGCAGGTCGGGACGGTCGGACATATCCATATCGGAGGGAATTCCGTCTATGCGGCGCGTTCCGGCATCATCGGCGACATGCCGGAAGGTGTCTTCTGTGCAGGCTTCCCCGTGCAGTCACATGCAGAATGGCTGCGAATGCAGGCAGCCATGAAGCATCTGCCGGAAATGCGAAAGAAGATCAGACAGTTGGAAAAGAAGTTGTCTGAGTACGAAAAGAAGTAGGAGAAGCAGCTTCATGTTGTCATATCATTTTGCCCGTCTTGCAAGCTTCCTTGCCTGCCTGTTGCCAGGCAGTCTCGCGGAAATCATCGGCAGGGGCTTGGGAACTCTTGCCTGGATGGTCATTCCCAAATGGCGCAAGGCCATGGCACGGGAAAATGTCAGACTTTGCCTTGGCGTTGGCGAGGCAGAGGCAGACCGCATCGCGAAGGCAAGTGTTGTGCGGTTCGGTCCGATGACCATGGAAGTTTTGAGATTTTCGGTGCTCAAGCAACATATGGAGAGATATGTTGCCATTGAGGGAGGCAAGTACCTGAAAGAGGCCATGGAACGGGGGGAAGGCGGTATTATTGCCTCTGCGCATAGCGGCAACTGGGAACTCATGGGAGGTGCCCTTTCCCAGGCGGGCTTTCCTCTCGTTGGCGTTGCAAAGAAGCAGGATTCCGAGGGGCCGGACAAGTTCATCAATGAGCAACGTGTGGGCATTGGCATGCATATTACCTATCGGACGAATGTGCGGGAAATGTATGACATGCTCATGAAAGGCTGGTTCATAGGCCTCATCATGGATCAGGATGTGAGCATCCATGATGGCATTGTTCTGGATTTTTTTCATCGCCCCACAAATTGCGCTGTTGGTGCTGCTTCCATGGCAAGGTTCAAGAGAGTCCCGATTTTTCCGATGTTCATGCACCGCAATGCGGATGGGACGCATCGTCTTGTCATCCTGCCCCCGCTTCGTGTGGAACGCACGAAGGACAAACGGGAGGATATCCGGCGCACGACCCAGGAGATTGTACGCCTTACGGAAGAGCATATCCGCAAGTACCCAGAGGAATGGTTCTGGCTGCATGACCGTTGGAAGTCCATGCGAGGCGAACAGCGCTGGAAACCAACTCAGGGAGATTGACTTCTTGCATGAATGGAGATTGTTCGGTAAAATAGGATAAGATTGAATTTTGGAAAGGGGGAAGGCTTTTTGCAGTTTCAGACAACATTAGCTTCTGCAGTTGCCTATGAGGGTGTGGGACTTCATTCTGGCAGGAAAGTCCATATGGAATTGCAGCCTGCCCCGGCGGGAACAGGGCTGGTGTTCGTTCGGACGGATCTTCCTAAGGTTCCGATGATCCGGGCGATTGCAGCGAATGTGGCTTCCACCGTGCGTGCCACCACGCTGGAGGAGGCCAATGCAAAGGTGTTTACGATAGAGCACCTTATGAGTGCGTTTCATGCGCTGGGCATTGACAATTGCCGCATTGAAATGGATGCAGAGGAACCGCCTGTGGCGGACGGTTCTTCCCAGGTCTTTTTTGAGCTTATGCGGAATGCAGGACGGAAGGAATTGGAAAGCCCCCGAAGGGAAACCGTGATTGACAGGGTATACCGGGTGGATGATCCAGAGAATGGAAGATTTGTCATGGCAGTTCCCTATGACGGCTTTCGCGTGAGCTTTACCTCTGTGAACCCCCATCCCCTCATTGGCGTGCAATATGAGGATTTCGTCGTGGGGGAGGAAGTCTATGGGAAGGAGATCGCTCCTGCCCGTACCATCGCCTATGAAAAGGAAGTGGAGGCCCTGAGGCAAATGGGGCTTGGACTTGGAGGCACCTTGGAGAATGTCAT
Source organism: uncultured Veillonellaceae bacterium (assembly GCA_902801565.1). Lineage (GTDB taxonomy): Bacteria > Bacillota > Negativicutes > Selenomonadales > Selenomonadaceae > UBA3796. The sequence goes on from CADCIX010000002.1 coordinate 43,046, forward strand.
CGTCTACAATGATGATGGCTGGATGAACGAGCTTCGCTTTGAGGACGAGCTTGTCCGCCATAAGATACTGGATGTCATTGGGGACCTGCGGTTGGCGGGTATCCTTCGCGGCCATATCATCGCTGTGGCATCGGGGCATGCCATGAATACCGAATTGGCGAAGATGATTGCTGCCGATGCGGGGAAACTTGAATAAGAGCAATTTGTGGAAAAATATCATAGTGAATAATGTATTTTCAGGAAGAAGGAAAAGAAATGGTCTTAGATATCAATGAAATTCAGAAAATCCTGCCGCATCGTCCGCCGATGCTTCTGGTGGATCGCATCATCGATCTGGTGCCCTTCAAGTCTGCTGTGGGGATCAAGAATATCACCATGATGGAGCCCCAGTTCCGAGGACATTTTCCGGGTCAGCCGATCATGCCAGGGGTACTTCTTCTGGAGGCCATGGCACAGGTCGGCGGCGTTGCCATGCTCTATCCCGAGGAGCATCGGGGCAAACTTGCCCTCTTTGGCGGCATGGACAATGTGAAGTTCAAGAGACCTGTTGTTCCCGGTGACCAGGTGGTTACGAAGGCGGAGCTTGTCCGTGTGCGCGGGGATTTCGGAACCCTTCATGCCGATGCTTACGTGGATGACAATCTGGTGGCATCCGCTGATTTCAAGTTCGCCTTGAAAAAGCCTGATACAGTTTGAACGTCTGTTTTTTGACAGAAGAGAAGAAAATCGCAGTTCACCTCGTGAAATAGAGGTATTGATGCCCATATCGCGCGAGAGGTTTTGCAGATGAATCTGGAAGATATATAGCGGGATAGATTTGTTGACTTGGGCAACGATATAGGAAGTCATGGGGTTGAAGGAGTTGGAACAGATGGGTGCAGAGAATAAAGTTCTGGCATATATACATGAGACGGCAGTCGTTTCCCCCGGAGCAAAGATTGGCAGGAATGTGGAGATTGGGCCGTATTCTGTGATTGGTGAGAACGTGGAGATCGGTGAGGGGACGAGGATCGGTCCTCATGTGGTTCTTGCGGGATGGACGAGTATTGGCAAGGCTTGCCAGATTTTTCAGGGGGCTTCTGTGGGCGAAGTGCCGCAGGACTTGAAATTCAAAGGTGAGAAGAGCTATACCTTCATTGGGGACAGGACGGTGATCCGCGAGGGCGTCACCATCCACCGTGCCGCCGGGGAAGAAGAAGAAACGCGCGTCGGCAGCGATTGCCTGCTCATGGCGATGTCGCATGTGGCGCATAATTGCATCGTGGGAAATCATGTCATCATGTCGAACATGGCGGGCGTGGCCGGCCATGTCATCATTGAAGATCGCGTTGTCATCGGAGGTATGGCAGGAATACACCAGTTCGTGAAGATCGGGCGCAATGCCATGGTGGGCGGCATGGCAAAGCTTGTGCAGGATGTGGTGCCCTATACGATCGTCGATGGACATCCGGCCAAGGTGGTGGGGCTCAACAGCGTGGGGATTTCCCGTGCAGGCATCCCACTGGAGATTCGACGCAGCATCAAGAAAGCCTATAAGATCCTGTATCGTTCCGGGTTGTCGCTGGCAGAGGCTATTTCAGTGATTGAACAGGAAGTGGATTCCAGCGAGGAAGTGGAGCACTTCCTGCGCTTCTTGCGGAATGCGGAACGCGGCATTTGCCGTGAGCGCCGCAATAACGATTGATTTGGAGGTCGCTCATATGGAGAGGATTGGATTGCTGGCAGGTATAGGAAAACTGCCGGTGGAATGTGCCAGAGCTGCGAAGGCTATGGGGTATGAGGTCTATACCGTGGCCCTGTTGCCGGAGACAGATCCGGAGACAGCGGATTTTTCGGCGGAGTTCAAGGAAATCAGTGTTGCTCATCTGGATGCAATCCTGAATTATTTGCAGGAAAAGGAAATCAAGAAGGTCACCGTCATTGGCAAGGTGACGAAGGAGCTCCTGTTCAATGCAAAGATCACACCGGATGCCCGCATGATGCAGCTCATCATGTCCCTGCCGGACCGCAGCGACGATACCATCATGATGATGTTTGTGAGGGAGTTGGCGAAGTGCGGCATGGAGGCATTTGACCAGACAATGCTGATTCGCAAGCTGATGCCCCATCGCGGCACCATCACGAAGCGCGAGCCCACGGCGAAGGAAAAGCAGGACATGGAGTTCGGTTTCCGCATGGCAAAGGAGATTGGGCGCCTTGATGTGGGGCAGACTGCGGTTGTGAAGGATTTGGCAGTCATGGCCTTGGAAGCTATCGAGGGGACGGATGCATGCATTGAGCGGGGTGGCACACTGGCCAATGGCGGTGCAGTCATCGCGAAGGTGGCAAAGCCACAGCAGGACAATCGCTTCGATGTTCCCACGGTGGGGCTTAAGACCATTGAGACCATGGTTTCGGTCAAGGCATCGGCGTTGGCGATTGAGGCAGATAAAACGCTGCTGGTAGAGAGGGAGAAGGTCTTGGCGCTGGCCGAGGCAAACGATATCACCATCGTGGCCATGTAAAGGACTGCAAGACGCGAGGATATTATAGTCCGCGCGTCTTTTCTACGTAAGGTGTTTGGGGGTGGCAAACGTGAAGATCATGCTGTCGGCCGGCGAGACATCAGGGGATCTGCATGGCGCACGCATAGCCGGGGAACTCAAGCGCCAGGAGCCCGGCATGGAACTCGTGGGATTTGGCGGTGACCGCATGGCAGAGCAGGGCGTGCGGCTCTGGCATAATTTCAAGAACTACAATGTCATGGGGGTTTGGGAAGTTCTCGTGAATCTTCGGAGGATATGGGAGCTTTTGCGCGACCTGGAAGATCATATGCGCCAGGAGAGGCCGGATCTTCTGGTGCTCATCGACTATCCGGATTTCAATTGGCGCCTGGCGAGGCGGGCAAAGGCCCTGGGAATTCCCGTGTTTTCCTTTATACCGCCATCTGCCTGGGCCTGGAGGAAGGGCAGGGCAAAGGAATGTGCAGCCATTGCGGATGAGTTTGTCTCGATTTTCCCCTTTGAATTGAAACCCTATGAGGAAGCAGGCGCGAAGATCTCTTTTTTGGGGAATCCCTTGGTGGATGCGGTGAAAGCCTCCCTTTCCGCAGATGAGGCGAGAGGATTCTTTGGGCTGGAGCGGACGGATCAGGTTGTGCTCCTCATGCCGGGCAGCCGCCGCCAGGAGATCCATCGCTTGTTCGCCCCTATGCTCGATGCTGCGGGCTTGCTGCTTCGGGAACGCCCGAATACGAGGTTTTTCCTGCCGGTGGCAGATAGCGTGGATGAAACGGTTCTTCAGAGGATGACCTCTGACGCAGGCATCCCGGTGACATTGACCCACGAATATCGTTATGATCTCATGGGGCTTGCCGATGTGGCCATAGCGACTTCCGGGACGGTTGTGATGGAAGCGGCCCTTATGGGACTTCCTTGTGTTGTTCTCTATCGGATGGCTGCCTTCAATTACTTGATCGGGAAATTGTTGGTACATGTGGAGCATATCAGCCTGCCCAATATCCTTTTGGGACGAAGGGCCTTGCCGGAACTGCTTCAGGATGAGGTCCGGCCTGCACGCATTGCAGAAGAGGCACGGGGACTTTATCGCGGGGAGCGGCATCGTGATGAGGTGACGGAGGCATTGGCAAAGGCTTGCCATTGCCTGGGGGAGCCGGGGGCGGCATCCCGCATTGCGGCAAGGGTTCTTGCAGCGGCGAAACGAGGAATGACGGGGGAAAATAATGAAAAACTATAAGAGATTGCTTGCTTATATGCGCCCGTATCTGCATCGGCTGCTTCTGGCGATTGTCTTTATTGTTCTGGCGGCATCGGCGAATCTCTATCTTCCTTGGATCATCAAGGACATGATTGACGATGTGCTGGCGGCAAAGGACATGATGATGCTGAATGTCATTTCCGTCAGTATTGTCGTGGTATTTCTTTTCCGTGGCATTTTCTATTACGGGCAGTCCTATCTGGTTTCCTATATTGGGCAGCGTGTGGTCATCGATGTGCGGGAGGTGCTTTTCCGCAAGTTCCAGCGCATGCCGATTTCCTATTTTGACCGTCATCAGACAGGCGAGACCATGAGCTATCTCACGAATGATGTCAATGCCATGCAGAGCGCTCTGGTGGACAGCCTGATCGAGCTGGTCACGGAAGGGGCAATCCTCATCGGCTCTCTGGTCATGATGGTCTACCTTGACTGGAAACTCAGTCTTCTTACCCTGGTGGTGATTCCCCTCGTGGGACAGGCCATGAAGATTTTTGGGCGCAAGATCAAGGTCACGGGAACCGTGATCCAGGAGCGGCTGGCAGATATCACATCACTGCTTCAGGAGAGCATTTCCTCCATCCGCATTGTGAAATCCTTTGTGCGGGAGGACTATGAGATTGAGCGTTTCTGCAAGCAGAACGACCTGAATTTTCAGGCAGCCATGAAGAATGTGCAGCTTACGAGCCTCCTGACACCGACGGTGGAGTTTTTGGCAGCTGTTGCGGTCACTTTCATCGTCTGGTTTGGCGGCTATGAGGTGGTCAATGGGGAAATCACGGCGGGAGCTCTTGTGGCGTTCCTGACCTATGCCGTGAACCTTGCCAATCCTGTGAAGCGGCTCTCGAGGGTCTATGGCAATATTCAGAAAGCAATGGCGGCCGTGGATCGTGTCTTCACGGTGATCGATCTGGAAGAGACGGTGAGCAACAAGCCGGGAGCTGTTGCCCTTCCGGTGACACAGGGACATGTGACGGTGGAGGATATCACCTTTTCCTACAAGGATGGCGTACCTGCATTGCAGGATGTCTCTTTGGAAGCAAAGCCCGGGCAGATGATTGCCTTTGTGGGTCCCAGCGGCGCGGGAAAATCCACCATTGCCAACCTGATTCCCCGGTTTTATGATGTCACAGAGGGAGAAATCCTCATCGACGGGCATGATATCCGTGACGTGACGGTGGAATCCCTGCGCCAGCAGATTGGCATCGTTCCGCAGGAGACCATGCTTTTCAGCAACACGGTTCGGGAAAATATCCGTTATGGGCGTCTGGACGCTACGGATGAGGAAGTGGTGGCCGCGGCAAAGGCTGCCAACGCGGATGTGTTTATCAGGGAATTGCCGAAGGGCTACGATACCCAGATTGGGGAGAGGGGACTGAACCTTTCCGGCGGGCAGCGCCAGCGCATCTCGATTGCGAGGGCCATTCTCAAGAATCCCCGCATTCTCATTTTGGATGAGGCAACCTCGGCACTGGATACAGAGAGTGAGAAGATCGTGCAGGCGGCTTTGGACAAGCTCATGCTGGGCAGGACTTCCTTCGTCATTGCCCATCGTCTTTCCACCATCTTTGAGGCCGACCAGATCTATGTCATTGATGGCGGTCGGATTCGGGAGCATGGGACACACGAGGAGCTGCTGGCGAAAGGCGGTCTCTACAGCAATCTTTATCACATTCAGTTCAGCAAGACTTAGGAACTGTCAACTTATAAATTGAACATCTTGCTGGTCAATTTATTTCGTGTCAGTTCCTTAGATGATAGGACAAAGAGGGAAAGAAAATGCAATTACTATACAATATAGCGGCGGTTGTCCTTGTCATACCGGTTCTGCTGATTTTTCTGGTCCGGGCGACACGGGAACGGGGCTTTGTGGAGCGTATCCGTCAGAGCGTGTTTGGGATATTTCCCTCCAATGCCCTTGAGAAGGTGGAAAAGAAGAACTGCATATGGGTGCATGCCGCTTCTGTGGGAGAGATTGTTGCGACGAGTCCGCTGATCAAGGAATTCCGGAAGGAATTCCCCAAAAGCCCGATTCTGGTCTCCGTGGTTACCACCAGCGGATATGAGATGGCGAACCGCATCATCAAGGATGCAGACAGCATCATATACTATCCTCTGGACTTTCCCTGGCTTGCGGGGCAGGTCCTGAAGCGCATCCATCCCCGGGTGTTCCTGCCGGTGGAGACGGAGATGTGGCCCAATTTCCTCAAGATGGCGAGGAAGCTCAGGATTCCCGTCATGATGGTCAATGGGCGCATCAGTGACAAAAGCGTGAAGCGCTACAGATATCTGCACAGCATGCTGTCCGACATGATCGGCACCATGACGAAATTCGCCATGCAGTCCCCCATCGATGCGGATTACATCAAGCGTCTGGGGGCTCCCCCGGAACTCGTGACCGTCACGGGCAATACGAAGTTTGACCAGACCTATACGGATGTATCGCCGGAGGAAAAGCAAAAGATCCTGGATGATATGGGGCTTGCGGATAGCGAAGGGATCTTCCTGGCAGGAAGCACTCACAGGGGCGAGGAGGCATTTGTCCTGCAGGCTTTCAAGGCTGTGCGGGAAAAGCACCCGAAGGTGAAACTGGTGATTGCCCCCAGGGAGCTTCTCAGGACCATGGAGGTCATCCATATCTGCAAGTCGGCAGGCTTTGCTGTCGCAACCCGTACAGATCTCCAGGAGCATCCGGGAACAGGTCATGACATCGTCATTCTCAATACCATTGGTGAGCTTGGCAAGGTCTACAGCATCGGCGATGTCATCTACGTGGGAGGAAGCCTTATCTCCCATGGAGGACACAATATCCTGGAGCCGGCAGCCCATGGCAAGGCGATTGTCGTTGGGCACAATATGTTCAATTTCAAGGATACCCATGCCCTGTTTACGAAACGGGATGCCTGCATCACCGTGAAGGATGCGGAGGAGCTGGCTCGCCAGATATCAAGATTGTTTGACGAGCCGCAGGAGCGTCGGCGCATGGAGCAGGAAACCCTGGCCATCGTCAACGAGAACAAGGGCGCTGCCCGCAAGTCTGCCATTATCCTGCACGAGATGCTGGAGGAATATGAGGCGAAGGAAAATGCACTGCATGTGCGGGCGACCGAAAAAGTGGAGAACCTTCAGACCTATTTCATCAATCTCGTGCACAGCAAGGAAGTCCATGGCATCTTCCTGAATGTCATCATGGCTGTGCTCTATTGTTTCTCGATGATTTATCGCCTGTTGGTGAACATGAAGCTGGCCGGCTATAAGGTGGGGATCTTTCGGAGGGAGAAACTGGATTGTTTTGTCATCAGCCTTGGGAATGTCACGGTGGGAGGCACAGGAAAAACACCTACGGCGCAACGGCTGGCACGGGACATCCGGGATATGGGATACCGTGTCGTCATACTCAATCGCGGCTACCGCGCCAAGTGGCATGGTGACGTGGGAGTCGTTTCGGACGGGGAGACACTTCATATGCCTGCCTCGGAGGCAGGGGATGAGGCCTTCATGCTGGCGAAGCACTTGCCAAGCGTGCCCGTCCTCATTGGCGCAGAAAGAGCGGTGACAGGCCGTTATGCCATAGAGCACTTTGGCGCAGAGGTGGCAATCCTGGATGATGGCTATCAGCACTGGCAGCTTCAGCGTGACCTGGATATCCTGCTGGTGGATGCCGTCAATGTGTTTGGCAATGGGCATATCCTTCCAAGAGGTACACTTCGGGAGCCGATTTCCCATATCAGCCGTGCGGATGTCTGTCTTATGACAAAGGTGGACCAGGCGGCGGAAGGCTCCAGGGAGCATATACGCAGCACGGTGCATCGGTACAATGAGGATGCGCTCATCATGGAAAGCATCCATCAGCCCAGGTGCCTGATTCCCATGGTGGAATGGTACAAGAATATTTCAGGGGACGGGCTGGATGTATCAGAGATCCGGGGAAAGCATATCATGGCGGTTTCCGCCATCGGCAACCCGGCATCCTTTGAGCAGACCTTGTCTGACCTGGGGGCAGTCATCATTGAGAGTTTGCGCTATCCGGATCATCATGACTATACCATGAAGGAGATGGAGGAGGTGCTGCACCAGGCGGAGGCACAAGGGGTCGAAGCGATTGTCATTACCGAGAAAGATGCCGTAAAGATTCCTGCGGAGGTTGTGCAGGAGGAATGGGGAATTCCCGTTTACGTCATCTGTGTAGAGGTGACTTTTCAAAGCGGTACCGATGAGTTCCGCTCCATGTTGCAGGAAAAATTGCAGGAACGGCTGGGGAATCCAATGTCGGCAAGGGAAAGGATGGGTGTTCAATGAAGGTGCTTTGCGTCATACCGGCACGCTATTCATCGACGAGGCTGCCGGGAAAGCCGCTCAAGGATATTCAGGGCATGCCTATGATATGCAGGGTCTATGACAGGGCTGCACAGGCGAAGCGCATCGAAAAGGTGGTTGTGGCAACCGATGATGAACGTATCCTGGCGGCCGTGGAGGAGCATGGTGGGAAGGCCATGATGACGGCAAAGGATCACCCGACGGGAACGGATCGGCTGGCCGAGGCAGCGGCGGCATTTCCGGATATGGAACTTGTCATCAATGTCCAGGGGGATGAGCCCCTCATCGATCCTGAGGTCATCGATGAACTTGCTGCGGCCTTTGAGGGAGAGGAAGATCTCAATATGGCAACGGTCATGACGGAGATCAAGGATGAGGCGGAGCAGAGGAATCCCAACAATGTCAAGGTGGTCACGGATGCCCGTGGCTATGCCCTTTACTTTTCCCGCTCCCTTATGCCCTATCCGCGCAAGACGGGTTTTTCCCCGGTTTATAAGCATATTGGCATCTATGCCTACAAACGGGATTTTCTGCTCCGTTATGCGAAGATGGAACCGACACCGCTGGAACAGAGCGAGTCTTTGGAGCAGCTTCGCGTGCTGGAAAACGGTTATCGCATCAAGGTCATCAAGACAGACCGGCAGTTTGTCGGTGTGGACACGGAAGAGGATCTGAAGAGAGTCAATGAGTTGTACAGGAAACTGGAAGGGGAGGCATCTATATGAACAAGGTAAAGGTTGGCAGCTTTTCGGTTGGCGGGAATGAGCCCTTGGTGCTCCTGGCTGGGCCCTGTGCCTTGGAAAGCCTGGATCGGTGCCTTTACATAGGACGTACCATCAAGGAAATCTGTGGCCGTCTGGGAGTGCCATACGTGTTCAAGGCATCCTTTGACAAGGCGAACCGATCTTCTTTCCACAGTTTTCGCGGTCCCGGCATGGAAAAGGGCATCGAGATGCTCGGGAAGATCAAGGCGGAGCTTCAGGTCCCCATCGTGACAGACATTCATGAAACCTATCAGGCAGAGCCCGTGGCAAAGGTGGCGGATATCCTTCAGATACCGGCCTTTCTCTGCCGTCAGACCGACCTTCTTCATGCGGCAGCCGGGACAGGCAGGGTGGTCAATGTCAAGAAGGGACAGTTCCTTTCCCCGGCGGATATGCGGAACGTGGTGGACAAGCTCCACGAGAGCGGGAGTGAGAAGATCCTGCTCACGGAGCGCGGGGCTTCCTTTGGCTACAACAACCTCGTGGTGGACATGAGGAGCTTCCCCATCATGCGCTCCTTTGGCTATCCCGTGATCTTCGACGGGACCCATAGCGTCCAGATCCCCGGCGGGGCGGGCACGAAGTCTTCGGGCAATCGGGAGTATGTGGAATATCTTGTGCGCGCAGCGGTGGGCGTCGGCGTGGACGGCCTTTTCCTGGAAGTCCATGACAATCCGGAGGAAGCCCTTTCCGACGGCCCGAACATGCTCTATCTCGACAAACTGGAGGATCTCCTGAAGGATGCGCTGGCCATTCATGAGATCGTGCGCAAGAAAATGTGAAGGTGCAGGACATGATCAAGGAAAAAGCGATTGAGACATTGAAGATAGAAGCCGATGCGGTGGAGAAACTGATTCCGCGCATTGACGACGAGTTTGTCCGTGCGGTGCAGTGCATCCTGGATTGCACTGCACGAGTGGTCATCACGGGCATGGGAAAATCCGGGCATATTGGGCAGAAGATTGCCGCAACCCTGGCAAGTACGGGAACCCCGTCCTTTTTCATGCATCCGGCGGAAGCCTTTCATGGCGATCTCGGCATGGTGACGGAAAAGGATGTGGTCATTGCGATTTCGAACAGTGGCGAGTCCTCTGAAATCGTGAACATCCTGCCCATCATCCGCCGTATTGGGGCCACGATCATCGCCATGTGCGGCCGCAGGGAATCTTCCCTTGGACAGTACAGCGATTACTTTGTGGATATCAGCGTGGAGAGGGAGGCATGCCCCTTGGGACTTGCCCCGACGGCCAGCACGACGGCAACTCTGGCCATGGGGGATGCCATTGCCATGACGCTCATGTCGGCACGCAATTTCACATCCCAGGATTTTGCCATGTTTCATCCGGGCGGTGCCCTTGGCAGGAAACTCCTGCTTACCGTGGAACATGTCATGCATACGGGGGAGGACAACCCGATCATTCAAAGGGGAAAGACGGCAAAGGATGCGCTCTTTGTCATGACGGACAAGGGACTTGGAGCGGCTTCCGTGGTGGATGAGAACGGGAAGTTCATCGGGCTCATCACGGATGGCATCATCCGTCGTGCCCTTGGAAAGGACAACAGTTTCCTCGATGAGCCTGTGGAGCATATCATGTTTGAGAAGCCGTTGATCATTGCGCCCGGAAAACTGGCGGCAGAGGCGCTTTCCGTCATGGAGAAGCATAAGCCCCGCCCGGTTACGGTGCTCCCCGTCATTGATGGGGAGCAAAATCCCGTAGGCATTGTCCATCTGACGGATCTTCTGCGGCAGGGAGTTGTGTGATATGGAACAGATGGCAGGAGCGCTGGAAAGGGCCAGAAAGATCCGACTCGTCATCTTTGATGTGGACGGTGTTCTGACTGACGGGGGCATTTATGTCGGTGCAGATGGGGAGCTCTACAAGCCCTTCTTCTGCAGGGATGGTCTGGGTATTACTGTAGCGAGGAAAAATGGCCTGAAGACGGCAATCATCACGGGGCGCCAGTCTGCCCAGGTGAAGCGGCGGGGGGAAGAACTCCACATCGATGCCATCTGGCAGGGCTGCATGGACAAGCGTCAGGCCTATGAGGAGCTCAAGGCGAAGTTTGCCTTGAAGGATGAGGAGATTGCCTATATCGGCGATGATCTCATCGATCTTCCCATCATGGTACAGGTGGGCTTTGCGGCGGCTGTTGCCGATGCTGCCCCTGAGGTGCGCCAGCATGCACATATCGTTTCCGGCTTTCCCGGCGGCAAGGGGGCTGTGAGAGAAGTTCTGGAGTTCCTGTTGAAGGCACAGGGAAAATGGGAGAGCATCGTGGCGGAATTTTTATGTCCGTCACCATTGAAAGATCTGGGGCAGTAGATGAATGGAGGATAAAGTTCCATGCTGTACAAAACGTTGATGTTCATGAGCTGGTGTGTTCGTCACACGCCCTACAGGCTGCTCATGGGAATCGGCAGGATATTGGGGAATCTCTATTATCTGTTGGTCAAGAAACAGAGGAACCGATCAATTGCACAGATGACGATGGCTCTTCAATTGCCGGAAGACGAGGTGAAGCATCTGGTTCGCGAATCCTTTGTGAATCTGGCACGCAACATGCTGGAGATCCTCTACATGCCGGTCCTGAACGCAAGGAATCTCCATGAATACGTTGAGATCGATCATCTGGAGCGTGTCACGGAGGCCATGGCGGAGGGCCATGGCCTTGTGGTTGTCACCGGGCATATCGGGACATGGGAGTGGATGTCTGCATCCATGGCCTTGAATGGTGTGCAGACAACAGCGATTGCCAAGCCACAGCCCAACATGGATTATACCCGGGCACTTGATGATTTGCGCGCCACTGTCGGTGTGGAGATTTTCTCCCGTGGGACCAGCGAGCTTCTGGCAGCGGGACGGGCACTCAAGAAGGGCAAGCTTCTCGGCTTTCTGATGGACCAGGATGGAGGCCCAGGAGGGGCTTTCATTGAATTCCTGGGGAGGCCGGCATCGACACCCATGGGAGCGGCAGTTTTTTCCCGCAAGTTCAATGCACCGGTGATTCCCATGTTCATCCTGCGCCAGAAAAGCGGGAAGCATAAGATTTTCATTGGGGAGGCCATGCGTTACAAGGATACCGGGGATACGGACAAGGATCTCTTTGAATTCACGGAAAAGATGACAAAGCTCATCGAACAGGTGGTAAGGGAGAATCCTACCCAATGGATATGGTTCCAGAAGCGTTGGAACACAGCCCCGGAGCAGCAGAAGAAAAACAAGCATCACACGGTGAAAGCAAAGGGGAAGAGGACAGAATGAGCAAAAAGGGAAAAATCGCCATTGGCGCAGGAATCCTCCTTTTCCTCGCCCTTGTCACATGGGTGGTATATTCCATCCCGGATCCGCCGAAACCTGTGGAGCCGGACAATTCCCCGCGCATCATGTCCTATGAAGAAAATAACATCAGCGCGGAGAAGGATGGAAAGAAGCAATGGGAGCTTCATGCGGACAAGATTACCATGAACGTGGATACTCAGGATGCAGAAATGGAGAACATCGAAGGGAAATTCTATGAGGATGATGGCCGCATTGTGACAATTGTGGCAAAGCATGGGACTTATAACCACTCAACCAAGGATGTTGCCATTGACGGTGATGTGAATGTCACCAATACGGATGGGGCCACGCTGACCAGCAAGAAACTCACGTGGATTGCGGCACAGGAAATGCTGGTGGCGGAAGAGGATGCCTGTGTGAAGAAGGATGACGTGATGGCAAGCGGTGACCGCATCGAGAGCAGCGATGGGTTCAATCGTTTCAAGATTACTGGCAAGGCGCATATCGAAAAAGGAGCAAAAAATGAAGGGAAATAGGGCAAGAAAACTTCTGGGAGCATTGGCGTTGACGGCAGCCTTCCTGATTGGCAGCCAGCAGATGGGCATGATTCATGCCGCAGGAACAGATGGAAACCCGGAACCATCCTCCCTGGACGCGGATGTCGTGGAATATGACATGAAGACCGGCGTGGTGACGGCAGAGGGCGATGTGCTCATGAAGCGTGGGATTTCCAGGATTGCAGGAGCAAAGGCAATCTATAATGTCAATACGAGGGAAGGCATGGTGGAGGGGAATGTGGTTGCGGTTCGCGAGGACATGCGCATCACCTGCGACAAACTGACCACCGACGGCCCGGATCACATGCTGGCCATCGGGAATGTCCATGGGACACAGCAGGACAAGACCTTTGACGGTGATCTGGTGGAGTATTTTCCGGAGCAGAACCAGTATGTGGTGATTCCAGGGGGAGGGGTTGTTACCAGCAAGGACGGAACCTTTACGGCAGATCATCTGGAAGGCTGGCTGGGGGATGAACATTACGTCGGCATCGGGAATGCACATCTCGTGAGTCCGCCGCGCGATCTGGAAGCCTGGGGAGACCGGGTGGATTATTTTGGCAAGGAGCAGGGCAAGGCCATCCTTACGGGTCATGCCTTGGCAATCCAGGAAAACAATACGGTGCGTGGCAATCGTTTAACGATTTATCTTGCGCAGGATGGTAAAGCTAAGGTACAATAGGAGCACAGTACATGGGATTTGGAGGGGAACCGCCTTGCATATTGAAGCGAAGAACCTTGTCAAGAAATTCAAGCAGCGTGCCGTTGTGGACCGCGTGTCCTTGCGCATGGAAAAAGGAGAGATTGTGGGGCTCCTGGGGCCGAATGGCGCAGGGAAGACCACGACCTTCTACATGATCGTCGGCCTGGAGAGGCCCACATCAGGCGAGGTCTTTGTTTCCGACATCAATATCACTCGCCTTCCCATGCATCGCCGGGCTGCGCTGGGAATCAGCTACCTTGCCCAGGAGGCATCGATTTTCCGGAAGCTCACCGTGGAGGAGAATCTCATGGCCATTCTGGAGACCACAGAGCTTTCCAAGGCAGAGCAGAAGAACAAGTACGAAGAGCTTCTGGAGGAGTTCCATATCGGCCATGTGAGGGAGCGGAAGGGCACCGAGCTTTCCGGTGGCGAACGGCGCCGTGTCGAGATTGCCCGCTGTCTTGCCCTGGAACCGCAGTTCATCCTTCTGGATGAACCTTTTGCGGGGGTGGATCCTCTGGCGGTGGCGGATATTCAGGAAATTATCCAATACCTTCGCCAACGGGGCATGGGAATCCTCATCACGGATCATAACGTCAGGGAGACCTTGCAGATTGTGGACCGCGCCTATATCCTGAATGAGGGGAAGATTCTTCTGGAAGGGGACAGCAATACCATTGCGACCAGTCCGGTGGCCAAGAAATTCTATTTAGGGGATAAGTTCACGTTATAGGAGATGGATTGATGCGTATTCGAATCTTGGACAAATACATATTTCGGGAAGTTACGCTGACTTTCATCTTTGGCATCTGTGCCTTTTCTGCTGTGTTTATCGGCTCTGGCACTTTGTTCCGCATTGCCAAGTACATCACGGACTATGGGGCATCCTTTCAGTCCGTTGTCAAGATTTTCGTACTGGGGCTTCCCAGTATCATCATCTGGACCTTTCCCATGTCCATGCTGCTGGCTGTGCTGCTCACCTTTGGGCGGCTTTCCAGTTCCAGTGAGATCACGGCGATGAAGTCCTGCGGGATTGGCTTTTCGCGCATAGCGTTGCCCCCCATCATCCTCGGGATCCTTGTGAGCATATTTGCCATTGCTTTCAACGAGTATGTGGTTCCATGGGCGAACACTGCCTACAGCAATGTGCTCTACTATGAGATTGAGCACAATACGGCGCCGAAGTCACAGGAACACATCATACTCAAGGAAATCAAGGAAGACAAGATACAGCGGCTGGTCTATGCGCGGCTTTATGATGCCGAAAAGCAGTCCATGTATGGGGTTTCCATGCATGACTATGACGAGGACGGCAAAATTGCCCACGTGGAAACCGCAGAGTACGCCAGTTGGGACGGCAAGACGTGGACCCTCCATGATGGGATGATTTATGATGTGACGGATGGGAAGAGCGAGCACAGGATGCGCTTCCAGACGCAGGTGCTGCCCATAGAGACGAGTCCAAAACAGATCGTCCGGGAGCAGAAAAAGCCGGAGGAGCTCACGATGAAGGAGCTCAGGGCTCAGATCAAGATCATGCAGACCCAGTTTGTCAATACGAACGAACTGCAGGCTGAGCTTTATCAGCGGGTCACTGTGCCCATGGCAAGTCTGGTGTTTGCGCTCATCGGTGTTCCCTTGGGACTGCAGCCGACCAGGAACAGCTCCTCCAAGGGATTTGCTATGAGCGTCATCATCATTTTCCTCTATTATGCGGTGATGACCCTGTCCAATGCCATTGCCCGTGCCGGCGCGATTCCGCCGATTATCGCGGTCTGGATCCCGAACATCATTGGGCTTGTTGTGGGATCCATCCTGATACGCAGAGCCTCGCGATGATCTTATGACAGTTACGAATGCCCCAGGAGGGGCGGAAAGGTGGTGCAACAGACGATGTACGGCGTTCTGCTCATTGTTGTCCTTATCATAACCGGTGGAGTGATTGCCTTTATCGGTGATCGCCTTGGAACAAAAATAGGCAAGAAGCGCCTGTCCATCTTCGGTTTGCGCCCGCGTCACACGTCCATTGTCATCACGATTTTCACAGGCATCTGCATCACGACCCTGACCTTTGGTGTCATGGCAGCGGCCTCGGAAAATGTGCGGACCGCATTGTTCGGCATGGAGGAATTGAACCGGAATATGCAGCAGACCCGACAGGATCTGGACAAGGCATTCACGGAACTGGCATCGGCGCAGAGAGAGCAGGAAGAAACGAATGCGGCTCTGAAGCAGTCCAGGGATGAGATGCAGGATCTGCGGGAACAGCAGAAGGAATTGGAAGCGGAGTCCCAGCGATTGCAGGAGGGCAACCGCTTGCTGGAGATGGAAAAGGAGGAACTGACCCGACGCAATGATGACCTGGCCGTGAAGAATGGCGCTTTGGAGGAGTCGAATGCCTCTCTGGCAGCAAGCAACGAGGAACTTGCCAGCGACAACCAGCGGCTTGAGAAGCGTACGGAAGCCCTTCGGGAGGGCCTTATCAGCATCCGGGAAGGGGATATCGTGTTCCGCGCCAATGAGGTCATAGCCAGCGGAGTGATCCGCGGCAACCGCTCCAAGGAGGAGGTCAGCCGGGATTTCGAGGCATTGGCAAATCTTGCCAACCGCAATATCTCGGAGCGTCTTGGCACGAATGCAAGCGATAGCGATATCTGGATCTATCAGCCGGAATACGATGCTGCAATTGCCGAAATTGCCGGGAGCGACAAGGATTCCATCGTGCGCCTCATGGCAGCGGGCAACCTCCTGCGGGGCGAGCCTGTGCGTGTGCGTCTGGAGGTCTATCCCAACAGCATCATCTATGGCAAGGATGAGTTCATCCTTGCCTGTGCATACAACCTTCGGGGAGATGAAGACAAGTCGGAAGGAGTGCTCATGGATTTCCTGCACCAGATCAATACCGAGGCGGTGCGAAAGGGAATCCTGGCAGATCCCATCAGCGGCTCTGTGGGCATCATAGAAGGGGATCAGGTTTATGGTTTGGTGGAGGCGCTTCAATCCATCCATGGGGATGTGGTGCTTTCTGCCTATGCCCGGTTCGCAACAGATGCCATGGGCCCCTTGCGCCTCAATGTGAAATTGGAGCAGCTCTCCAATGAATGACGGCCGGAAAATCGTGGCGGCGGTGGATCCCGGACGGGACAAGTGCGGCCTTGCGGTGGTGTCGGATGCGGGAGAAGTGCTCCTGCAGAGAGTCATTGCCACAGAGCATCTGGAGGAAGAGGCAAGGTCTGTCCTTGCCTCCCATGGGCCATCCTGCTTTATCCTTGGCAACGGGACCACCAGCAAGAAGGCAGAAAGCCGCCTTCGCTCAGCAATTCCCTCCCTGCCCGTCCAGGTGGTGGATGAGTACCGCACGACGGAACTTGCCAGGAAGGAATACTGGAAGGCAAATCCTCCTTCGGGATGGCGTCGCCTCCTGCCCACCAGCATGCAGGTGCCCCCCGTTCCCGTGGATGATTTCGTGGCAGTGCTTCTGGCGAAGCGGTATCTGTCGGCGCAAAAAAATGAAAAAAATTGAAAGGCGGGAACGTAAGTGCTTGTAAAGAAAATCATATTCTCATTCCTTGGCATTGTATGCTTCATAGCCCTGTCAATGGGCTCAACGGGCTATTGTAGTGTCAATTTGCCAAGGATTGCCTTTGATCGGGTTGCTATAGGAGGGATACAGCCCTTTGCCAGTAAAGATTATGTGCGCTCTATATATGGTGAGCCTGATGAGATAATAGATCGAAAAGGATCTAGGGCTTACAATGATAGTCAGCCGGATATAGTCTGGAAATACGGAGATACATTTCTCATCTGGTTTTACAAAGATTCTGTTAACCTTGTTAAATCTACAGGCCCTAATGGCTTAAAAACTCCCGATGGCATTGCTGTGGGAGATAGCGAAGCCAAGTTGATTTCTGTATATGGAGGAAAAGGGAAACTCGGTTACTGGTATAAAAGCGACCATAACATAGAGTTCGTCTTTGGAATAAAAGATGGGAAAGTTTCCCACATTGCTGCTGGATGGAATTCGTAAATAGGAGGAAGCTATATGCGTGTGAAAAGCATTTTTTCAAAAATCATCATAGCCTTCTTTTTAGGCCTTTGCTTGTCAATAGGTTTTCACCCCGACAATACGATTGCCTCTGTGTTCCAGATAGCCGAAGCATATCCGGAATATCTCAATGGCGATAAAGATTACATATGTTGTGACGGTCATATGGGTACGGCATTCTATGTAGTAGCCTCTTCTCTCAATGTCGAAAAATATGATCCACCACAATACATCATAGCAGTTGACGTTGCCAGTGCCAGAAGTGCCATTGACGATGAAAATGACTTCTACAGGAATGGCGGAGCCGGCAAAATTACAGATGTGCGTAGGCATAGGTTCTTTTATAATTGGGATCTCAGGCGTATGTATGTTGATTCTCATGGAAACGATGATTGGCGCTACCTTGATCCTAAGGGGGATTGGGCACATACGGGAATTGTTATGCCTGCAGGGCAGGTGGCTTTCCTGCTTGCTTACGATACGGAATTCTATAGCAGATATAACCATCTGGCCGACCTTGTCAGAAACCGCTAAATGGCACTTGCCAAGTATAATGAATTTTCTATGGCATGAAAATGAGTAGCTATGGGTATCCGAAAAAGGCAAATCTTAACAAGCCTAAAGAGATGAGATTTTGATTTCGAAAAATGCTCCAGTAACTTCCAAACCTACTGGAGCATTTCATTTCCCGATATATTGTTGTGCGTCCCCATTTTGACCAGTAAATCTGTTGACTTGGATTTTTATGTTTTGTATTCTTCGTCCAGGGTAAGTACTCCTTTGGCATGAGCGTCACATGACGGAATTTGTCAAAAGGAATATATACAGCACAGAAAAGCAACAACAGACAGTGTGCGAAAAGAAATATCACGGAAAGAAGGATGGGAAAATGAAGAACTTTTATACAGAAGTAGACGGCATAACGATGACATTTAACGACATTGCCCAAACAGAGGATGGCATGGAGTATATAAGGATATATTTTGAGAAGCCTGTGGAAGGTGGTTTCAAGTTTCTTGAGTCCACACTACCGTTGCTTGATGTTGTTGCAACAGAAGGGTTTGACGGGAACGAACAGAAAGAATTATTGGAATATGCCAGCAGAAACGCATTCATCATATGGAGAATTGCCAGAGATGGGGGTGCAGATGTTGCCTAAAATATGTCAGCTTGGCAAATATGTGATATTCTTTTGGTCAAGGGAAAATGAGGAGCCTATTCACGTTCATGTATGCGAAGGGACTCCCCATGCGGAAGCTACTAAAATATGGATGAACGGTATGGTGAGACTTGCCCATAACAAAAGCCAAATACCGTCCAAAGATTTAAATATCATCATGCAATGGCTGGCAACTAACAGGCAGATGGTAGAAGAAAAATGGAATAAGCATTTTAGCAATGTTTGATAGAAAAGAAAATGACATTGTCAGTGGAGGGTAATAATTCTGTCCACCAATGCCATAAACATTAAAGACGGAGTTTAAGATGATAAAAAATGAAATTATAAATGAATTGATTGCTGGCTTGCAGAATATATTTGGGGATAAGCTATACAGTATTATTCTTTATGGTTCTGTGGCTCGTGGTGAAGATATGGCTGAAAGCGATATAGATATAGCACTCTTGATGAAGGAAAGTCTAGATGATGATACAAAGGAAAATTTTTTGTGTTGGAATGCTTCTATGGATATGAAATATAACAAGATATTCTCCATAATTGATATAGAAAAAAGTATTTTTGATAGGTGGGGAAATATTTATCCACTTTACCAAAACATCAAAAATGAAGGGATTGTGCTATGGAAGGCAGCCTAAAGGATCTTGCTAAGATTAGACTCGAAAGAGCAGAAGAAATGCTTGCGTCAGCCAGAAAGAATTTTGAAATAGATGAACTAAAAACATCCTTAAATCGTTCGTACTATGCTATTTTTCATGCCATAAGAAGTGTAAATTGTTTGGAGGGATTTGATTCATCAAAACATTCCGGTGTAATAGCTCATTTTAAGTAACTGTTCAGTCGTACCTGTAAAAGTCAAGGTTACATCACAATATATAGTCAGTTGTTCATCAAGTTAATACATGATATTGGGTAAAGGTCGAATTTTTTCATGAAATTTGGGGTACGACTGAACAGTTACCATTTTAATCAATACACCTTGAAGCCTGGAAAAATGAATCCTCAATTATCAAATACGATTAAGAAGGCTATGTATTGTCGTGAGAAATCTGATTATGACGATTTTTATATTGTGTCGCGGAAAGAAACAGAACAACAGCTAATGCAAGCGGAAGATTTTTTGAAAACGGTAAGGGAATATCTTACTGATAAGATTTAAGGTAATTATTCATCCCCAAAAGGAGCTTTCCTATGTTTTCTCTCATCTTCGAAGGGCTTCAGCAGGATCTGCGCCTCGCCCTGCTGCCGCCTTTTTTCTGTGCGGTCTTCCGTCTCGCCTTCATCCTCCTGTACCGTCCGAAGAAAACGCCTTCCGGCGAGTGGCGCAAGTGGTATCACTGCTTCCGCTATGGCTTCTGGTGGGGCATGGACATGAATGCTTATCCTTTCCTGGCGCTTCTCGTCCTGGTCACCCTGCCCGCAGCCATTCTTCCCTTCTGGCACGAAATCGGCAATATGCTTCGCATGGGGCTCATGGGAAGCTACCTGCTCCTCATCTACACGGCCTTCCTGGCAAAGCTCATCTTCTATTTCCACTTCCATGATATCTTCAACCATACTGTCTGGCTTGGAAAGAATGCGGACAAACGCAACTTCGCCGACATCTTCTTCCACCAGAACCACGGCGGCTGGATTCTTCTCTCCTACCTTCCCTATGGGGCTCTTTGTCTTTTTGCCATGAAAGGGCTTCTTGCCCTTCCCTGTCTTTCCTGGCCGGAACTCTCTCCCCCTGGCCTTCAGTATGCGCTCGATGCCATACTCGTCCCTGTCGCCATTGCCGTCTATTACTGGTTCCGTTATGGCGGCACTTTTCTCCATCGCAACAAGCCGGAATGGGACGAGGTTCCCGCCGTTGTGAAAGATGACATCTTCATGGCAAAAGCCACGCTGGATGACCTGGTAAACCTCAAGATCCTGCGCCGCCATGCTGTCCATCCCTCCCTCAAACACAGCGACGAGGAAGCGCGGGAGATCCTCTCTCCCATCCTGCCGGAATCCATTCTCACAGATGATGACCCCCTGCTTTATTTCCGCCGCAAGGCCCGGGGGCCGCGCATTCCAATGCCCCGGCACATCTTTCTTCTGTTCGCGGAGAGCCACGCCCAGAGCCCCCTGGACCCCCTCTACGAGTGCCTGCACATCGCTGACGGCGCACGCCGCTTCCGGAAGCTTCCCGGTACTGTCGCCTTCGACAATGTGCTCCCCGGAGGCATGATTTCCCAAACCTCCATCGTGAGCATGCTTTCTGGTATCTACGACGTGGACATGGAACTCAACGAGAATCAGGAGTTCTGGAAGGGCACTCCCCGCACAGCCCTTGCCCTGCAGCTGAAGCGTCTTGGCTACCGCACAGCCCTTTGGTACGGCGGCAGCCTCACCTGGGGGAGCCTCCTGCATTATACGCCCGCAGCAGGCTTTGACGAAATGTACGACGGCATCAAGATCTGCCCTGCGGGAAGCCCGCGCACCTGGTTGGGTGTCTACGATCACATTTTTCTGGAGAATGTCGGACGCATCCTGAAAGAAAAAGAAGATGGGACCCCCGCCTTCCATTTCATCTATACCACGTCCAACCATGGCCCCTATAACATTCCCGTGGAGGAATACGGTTTCGATGCGAGCAGCATCATGCCCGAGGCTCCCGCCATGGTGCGGGAAGACGAGGCCATTCGCCGCCAGCTTGGCTGCTACTGGTACACGGACAAGGTGCTCCATGACTTCATAGAAAAACTGCGGGCCGAATACCCCGACAGCCTCTTCATCATCACCGGGGATCACTCCATCGGTGTCATTCCCTTCTCCAGCGGCATTGTGGAGAGAAAAGAGCCCGCCCTTCGGGAAAGGCTCCTGACCTCCTTTGCCCTGCAGCATTCGGGGCTCTCCAAAGAGATGTTTGCCGGCAACACCATTGCCTGTCACATGAATCTCGCCGCCACCCTCATGGAACTTATCGCTCCCAAAGGCTTTGAGTACTATACGCTCTTTCCCTCTCTCACGGAGCCCATCGACCACATCGTAACCCCTTATTGCTGGATGAACTGTCGGGAACTCGGCCTTTACGCCGACAAGATCTCCCAGTCCCTCTCGGTATCCGGCCCGGCCCTGCCCCTGAACCTGGAATCCGAGAAATACGCAGAAGAACGCGCCGCCTGGTGCGAACTCACGGGCTGGATGGTACGGCATCCAAATCTTCTGCACCATTGAGCAGCGTCCTTGTGAGAGTTGCTCAATGGTGCAGGAAATAGAAGAGGATGTGTCGAATATGTGCACTAGGTTTCAACGGTTATCATCATTTGCCAGATCATGAGGAGGTTGTTGATTGAAATGGAAAATCCAAGTGACAAGTCAAGAGGAAAATATCTTTGGGTGCTTGTTTTTGTTCTGCTGATTGGTCTTTGTGGCGGATGTTCTTCCGACTCAGCCAAAAAGGATTCCGAATCGGTGCCCGCATCTTCGAAAACACAGGAAACAACAGAGAAGTCGAAGGTTGAGAAAATCAAGGCCAAAGCGGAGTTTGGTCTGGGGAAGGTTTCTTTGAACGACAGTTTGGACAGGGTTCATGAGGTGCTTGGGAAGGAAAAGAAGACGGAATCCAGGGCGGATGGCTCGACCGCGTATGTCTATGATGACGTGAATGTCATTGTCACCAATGGTATCGTGACAACGCTGGAGTCCAATACGGACAGGGTCGCAACGATAAAAGGAGTGAGCCAAGGGGATTCTCTCGAGAGTGTATTGGCAGCCTATGGGGAGGATGCAATCAAGAGCACCTATGAAAACCTTCAGCTTTACGAGTACGACAAGCCGGGATTCAATGGCACAACCTGTCGGATCCGTTTTGCAATCAACGGGAATCAAAGTGTGGAATATGTCAGTATCCGTCAACTGTCTCCCGATTCGGGAACAGAAGCGGAAGTGGGAGAAGAAGCAGGTGCAGAGTATGTAGGGGATACGGTATACCACAAGAATGCAACCATAGAGCTGCTGCTTCGATTCCACTTATATATCACACAGCATCGGCTGCATGAGGCGTATAACTGCCTGGGCCCCGATCTCCAGAGACAGATGCCCTATGGAGAGTGGGCTTCCGGGTTTGAAAACACGGTAAGCAGTACCGTATCGAATGTTTCTTTGACACCGGAAGACATCGATCGTGTTGTGCTTACGTATGATCTGACCGCAACCGATAATCCCGGGGGAACGCATTACTTCAAAGGAACTGCTACAATCGTGCTCGCCAAGGGTGGATGGAAGATCTATGATATCGAGAACCGATAACCGATAATATGTGATAGGATTCTGCAAAGAATAGACTGGAGAGAGTCGGATGGAAGCGAAAAAGCAGCAGCGCCCGGATTGGACGGAGTATTTCCTCGATATTGCCAAGGCTGTGGGGCGGAGGGCTACATGCCTTCGCCGCCGCTATGGGGCAATCATCGTGAAGGACAAGATCATCATCAGCACGGGATACAACGGCGCACCCCGTGGGGAAGCCAACTGCATCGACACGGGAATCTGTGAGCGGGAACGGCTCCATGTCCCCAAGGGGCAGAACTATGAGCTCTGTGTGGCAGTCCATGCGGAGCAGAACGCCATCATCAATGCCGATCCCATCCGCATGCAGGGGGCGACCATCTACATCGTGGGATTCAATGCGGACGGGTCACTGGCCTCGGGCAAGCCCTGTCTGCTCTGCCGCCGCATGCTCCGCAATGCACAGCTGGCGAAGGCGGTCTATCTGGAAACCGATGGCAGCATCGTGGAGTGCCGCCCGGATGAGATCCAGGACTGAGGGATTTCGATGCAGCATAGCACATGTTGGCGTAATTGCAGCATGTGCTATTTTTATGGAACGTAATTGTAAAATGCTTTATTTTTGATATAATATGTATATATGATAGAAAGAAGGTGTTTTGCATGGCACAGGTAGTAAGCGTAAATTTCAAGCTGGATTATGATGTCAAGAAAAGCATGGAACTGGCTTGTGCAGACATGGGGCTGTCTATGTCTGCAGCATTTACGATTTTTGCCAAGAAAGTAGGCCGTGAGCGAAGAATACCCTTTGAAGTGTCAGCGGATCCTGACCTGTTTTACTCGGATAACAATGTTCGTTATTTGGAGCGGAAGATGGAAGACTATAAGGCTGGCAGGATGAAACTGGCCGAACATGAGCTGATCGAGGATTGACCATGCGGATAACCAGGTTAGAGTGGGATTTTGATGCGTGGGAAGATTATCTTTATTGGCAGACACAGGACAAGAAGACATTGAAGCGCATTAACGCACTTATCAGGGACATAAAGCGGCATCCTTTTGAGGGAATTGGCATGGTGGAGCCGCTGAAGGGAAATCTGTCTGGATTTTGGAGCAGACGTATCGATGCTGCGAACAGATTGGTGTATGCCGTGGAAGAGGAGACCGTCATAATAGTGGCATGCCGAAACCATTACGATTAGGGGCATGCCTTTGATATCCTTGCTGTTGTCATTGACAAATGGCGGCAGTGTTGTAAAATAGTTCTGTATGTATAAATCTGCCCTGCAATTGCAGGGCCATTTCAGGAAGAGGAGTGTACCGAATGAAATTTCAGGAAATCATCCTGGCCCTCCAGAAATTCTGGTCTGATCGGGGCTGCATCCTGTCGGAGCCTTATGATGTGGAAAAGGGTGCCGGCACGATGAATCCCGCCACATTCCTGCGGGTGCTCGGCCCGGAGCCTTGGAACGTTGCCTATGTGGAGCCTTCCCGCCGTCCGGCGGATGGGCGCTACGGCGACAATCCGAACAGGCTCTATCAGCATCATCAGTTCCAGCTCATCATGAAGCCCTCGCCGAACAATATTCAGGAGCTTTATCTTGAGAGTCTGGAGAGCCTTGGCATAGATCCGAAGCAGCATGACATCCGCTTCGTCGAGGACAACTGGGAATCCCCGACACTGGGCGCATGGGGGCTCGGCTGGGAGGTATGGCTCGACGGCATGGAGATCACCCAGTTCACCTATTTCCAGCAGGTGGGCAGCCAGGACGTGAAGCCCGTGGCCGTGGAGATTACCTATGGATTGGAGCGTCTGGCCATGTACATCCAGGGCGTGGAGAACGTTTATGATGTCAAATGGACGGATGATGTGACCTATGGGGACGTGTTCCATCAGAACGAGTTCGAGCAGTCCACCTATGCCTTTGACCTGTCGGATGAGGCTCTTCTCTTTGACCTCTTTGAGAAATACGAGAAGGAAGCGGTGCGCATCATTGAGAAAGAATGCGTGCATCCGGCCTATGACTATGTTTTGAAGTGTTCCCATACCTTCAATCTTCTGGATGCCCGGGGCGCCATCAGCGTCTCGGAGCGCACGGCCTTCATCGGGCGCGTGCGGAAGCTTGCCCGCCTCTGCGCGGAATGCTACCTGAAGCAGCGTGAGGCGTTGGGATATCCTATGCTCAAAAGGGGGAAGAAGGCATGAGCAAGAATTTGTTGTTGGAAATCGGCACGGAGGAGGTTCCTGCTCATGTGATGCCGGGAATCCTCAAGGAGCTCAAGGAGCATGCGGAGAAGGCATGCAAGGAACTCCGCATCGGCTTTGAGGAGGTCTGCACCATGGGGACGCCCCGCCGCACGGCGCTTGTCGTGAAGGGGCTTGCCGAAAAGCAGGAGGATGTGGCAAGTGAGAACCGCGGCCCCTCCGTGAAGATTGCCTTTGACGAGAACGGCAATCCCACCAAGGCCGCGCAGGGCTTTGCCCGGGGCCAGAAGGTAGACCCGAAGGATCTCGTGGTGAAGGATGGCTATGTCTATGCCATGGTGCATGAGGAAGGACAGGAAACCGCAACGCTTTTGGAAAAGCTCCTGCCGGAGCTCATCTGCGGGCTGAATTTCCCCAATAACATGCGCTGGGCAGACCTTGATTTCAAGTTCATCCGTCCCCTGCGCTGGATTGTGGCCCTCTATGGCAGTGATATCGTTCCCTTTGAGGTGGCAGAGGTGAAGTCCGGGCGGGTTTCCCGCGGGCATCGTTTCCTCTCCCAGGGGGATTTTGAGATTGCCGATGCGGACAGCTATGAGAAGGCCTGCGAGGAGCAGTTCGTCATTGTCGACCAGGAGAAGCGCAAGGCGATGATCCGCCAGCAGATCGAGGCGGTTGCGAAGGAAAACGGCGGCGTGGCGGATATCACGGAAGACCTTCTGGAGGAGGTTCTCTACCTCGTGGAGTATCCCACGGCTCTTTGCGGAAAGTTCGAGGACAAGTATCTGAAGCTTCCGGCAGAGGCGGTCATCACGCCCATGCGCGACCATCAGCGCTACTTCCCCGTGAAGAAGGCCGATGGCACCCTCATGCCGCTTTTCATCACGGTGCGCAATGGCGGAAAGGAATATCTGGATACGGTGCAGCACGGCAATGAGCGTGTCCTGAAGGCGCGTCTGGAGGATGCCCAGTTCTTCTTTGATGAGGACAGGAAGCACAGCCTGGAGGAGCATCGGGAGAAGCTCAAGACCGTCGTGTTCCAGGAGGGGCTCGGCACGGTTTACGAGAAGTCCGAGCGCCTGGAGAAATTGGCGGCCTTCCTTTCGGATGCCCTTTCTGTGGACGAGAAGGCCAGGAAGCATGCCCTGCGGGCGGCGAAGCTCTGCAAGGCGGACCTTGTGACGGGCATGGTGACGGAGTTCACGGAGCTGCAGGGCGTCATGGGACGCGAGTACGCGAAACTGGACGGCGAGTGCGAAAAGGTTGCACTTGCCATTGATGAGCATTACATGCCCCGCTTTGCAGGGGACAGCCAGCCGAAGAGCACGGCGGGCCGCATCGTGAGTATTGCGGACAAGATGGATACCATTGTGGGAACCTTCAGCCGGGGCAAGATACCGACGGGCTCCCAGGATCCCTTTGCCCTGCGCCGTCAGGCTCTCGGTCTCGTGAACATGATGGTGGAGGCAGAGTACAGTCTGAGCCTTTCTTCGCTGGTGGATCTCGCCATGGATCTCTATGGCATCAAGGACGAGGCCGCAAGGAAGAAGATGCAGCAGGATGTGGCGGATTTCATGCGTCTGCGCCTGAAGAATGTCCTTGCGGACAGGAAGGTCCGCTATGATGTGGTGGATGCCGTCCTTGCGGACGTGGATGATCTCTATGCCGTGACACTGCGCGCCGATGCCATGGCGAAATTCGTTGCGACGGAGGGGGCGGAGAAGCAGATCCAGGCATTCGTTCGCGCAGGGAATCTTGCAAAGAACGCAGAGCGTGCAGAGGTGCAGGAGAGCCTCTTCCAGCAGGATGTGGAGAAATCCCTCTATCAGGCCTATGTTTCCACGGAGAGTTCCGTTGAGAGTCTTGTGGGCGGCAGGGACTACTATGGCGCCATTGATGCCCTTACGGAACTGGCACAGCCCATTGATGCCTTCTTTGACGGCGTCATGGTCATGGACAAGGATGAGAAGATCAAGAACAATCGTTTGGGCCTCCTGAAGTCCATCGACTGTCTGATCGGACAGGTGGCGGATTTCGGCAAGATTGTCTTTTGAAGATAGGAAGGAGAGGATGTTTCCTTTATGAAAGCAGGAGGAAACCAGGGATTCCTGGAGCGGTATTTCAAGCTTGCGGAAAAGGAGACCACCGTCCGCAGGGAAATGGTCGCAGGACTGACGACCTTTATCGCCCTCGCCTACATCATGTTCGTCAACCCGAACATCCTGGCAGATGCAGGAATCCCCAAGGAGGCAGCGGTTGCCTCCACCATTTGGATCGCGGCGATTTCCACCATGGCCATGGGCGTGATTGCGAACTATCCGGTGGCACTGGCGCCGGGCATGGGGCTCAATGCCTTTTTCACCTATTATGTCTGTGGTGTGCTCGGCCTTCATTGGACGGTGGCACTGGGAGCAGTATTCTTTTCCGGCGTGTTTTTCATGATTCTCACGGTGAGCCATATCCGGCAGGCCATCATCAATGCTGTGCCGGATAATCTCAAGAAGGCCATCGGCGTCGGCATCGGCCTCTTCATCGCCTTTATCGGCCTTAAGGGAACGGGCATCATCATCAGTGACCCGGCGACCTTCATCACCCTTGGCCATGTCACGCAGCCAACGGTGCTGCTCTCATTGATCGGGCTGATCCTCACGGCGGCTCTCATGGCCCATGATGTGCAGGGGGCAATCCTCATCGGCATTGCGTTCATCACGGTTGTGTCGATGTTCTTGGGGCTCTCACCTGTTCCGCAGGGATTTGCGGATATCATCAGCACATCGATCCCGTATATGGGGGAGACCTTCGGGCAGCTGGATATTGCCGGGGCGTGGAACTATGGTATCATCTCGATCATCTTCACCTTCACGGTGGTGGAGCTGTTCGATAACATGGGGACGCTCATCGGCCTGACTTCCAAGGCAAAGATGGTGAAGCCCAACGGGGAGATCGAGAATCTTGACCGTGCCCTCACCGTGGATGCGGCGGGTACCATGTGCAGCGCCGTGTTCGGCACATCGACGGTCACCTCCTATATCGAGAGTGCCGCCGGCATTGCGGCAGGGGGAAAGACGGGGCTCACGGCGGTCACCGTTTCCTTGCTTTTCCTCGTCGCCCTGTTCTTTGCGCCGCTCATCGGCCTCGTTCCGGGATTTGCGACGGCGCCGTCCCTGATTCTGGTGGGAGCTCTCATGATGTCGGAGGTGGGCAACATTGATTTCAAGGATTTCACGGAGGCACTTCCCGCCTTCCTGACCATCATCATGATGCCTTTGACCTCCAGTATCGCCAACGGCTTTGCCTTCGGATTTGTCAGCTATGCCTTCATCAAGACCCTGGCTGGCAGGCCCCGCGAGGTAAGCCCCATCATGTGGATTGTCTGCATTGCGTTCATTGTGAATTTGCAGCTGCGTCCATGAAAAGCGGAAACAAATAAAATAAACGATTGGCCCGCAGGTCTTTTGCCTGCGGGTTTTTCTATGGTGCATGAGTAGGATTCCGGAAATCTGACGTCGAATATCTTTTGAGGAGATGCATTGAAAAGGAGGAATTGCAGCCATGAAAATCGTTATTGCCATTGATTCCCTCAAGGGGAGCCTTACTTCCCTTGAGGCGGGGGATGCTATTCGCGGGGGGATACTCAGGGTCTGTCCGGATGCAGCGGTTCAGGTGCGCCCCCTTGCCGATGGCGGTGAGGGGACCGTGGAGGCGCTTACCCTCGGCATGGGAGGGAGCATCCAGAAGGTTTCGGTCACAGGGCCTTTTGGCGAAAAGGTGGAGGCGGCCTATGGGATTCTGCAGGATGGATGCACTGCCATTGTGGAGATGGCGGCGGCTGCAGGAATCACCCTTGTTCCCACGGAGGAGCGCAATCCCTATCGCACGACGACCTATGGCGTCGGGGAGATCCTGAAGGATGCCATGGGCAAGGGCTGCCGTCATTTCATTGTGGGCATTGGCGGCAGCGCGACAAACGACGGCGGCCTGGGCATGCTCCAGGCACTGGGCTATGGAATGCTGGATGCGGATGGCAGGGATGTGCCCTTTGGGGCGGAAGGCCTGCAGAGGCTGGCGCGGATTGAGACAGGGAAGGTCCTGCCGGAGCTGGGGCAATGCAGCTTCCGTATCGCCTGCGATGTCACGAATCCCCTTTGCGGGGGGAATGGCTGCAGTGCAGTCTATGGGCCGCAGAAAGGTGCGACAGCCGAAACCATTCCTCAGATGGACAAATGGCTTGCAGATTATGCGGCGCTTTCCCGCAAGACCTTTGCCCATGCCGACCCGAACTTTGCAGGAGCAGGAGCTGCCGGAGGAATGGGATTTGCGTTCCTTACCTATACCAATGCGGTACTGGAGTCCGGCATCCGGATTGTCCTGGAGGAGACAAGGCTGGAGGAGTACGTGCGGGAGGCGGATCTCGTCATTACGGGTGAGGGGCGGCTGGATGCCCAGACGGTTATGGGCAAGGCACCCGTTGGCGTTGCGGATATCGCGAAACGCCATGGAAAGCCTGTGCTGGCCTTTGCCGGATGCGTCACGCGGGATGCAACGGCATGCAATGCCCATGGCATCGATGCTTTCTTCCCCATCCTGCGGGGCGTGTCCACCCTGGAGGAGGCAATGGATGCAGACAATGCACGGCAGAATATGATGGATACGGTGGAGCAGGCCATGCGTTTGATCCAGGCCGGTATCCGGCTTTGAAGATATTATTGACATACCCCCGCTGATATGCTATGATTCTTTGATGTAGATGCCTGTATGGGGCATCTTGGCTGGATGTTTTTCATCCATCCCCAACCGCACGATGAGGTTCCGAAAACGGGGACAAACTCCGTACCGAAGTCGGCGAGTAACCAATAGGGAGGTGTTTTCATGTACGCTATTATCAAGACGGGCGGCAAGCAGTACCGCGTTGCGGAGGGCGATGTCGTCATGGTGGAGAAGCTTGAGGCTGCCGAGGGCGATTCTGTTGTCTTCGACCAGGTGCTCACTGTTGTCAACGATGGTGATGTCAAGGTCGGCAAGCCCCTCGTTGAGGGTGCCAGGGTGACGGGCAAGGTAGAGGCCCAGGGCAAGGCAAGGAAGATTCTCGTCTTCAAGTACAAGGCGAAGTCGAACTATCGCCGTCGTCAGGGTCATCGTCAGCCCTTCACGAAAGTTGTCATTGAGAAGATTGAAGCCTGATCATGATTGAGGTTTCCATTTTTTTGAGTCAGGGAGAAAAGATATCCGGTTTCCAGGTCACGGGTCATAGCGGTACAGCAGCCAGGGGCAAGGATATCGTCTGCGCCGGGGTTTCGTCCCTTGCACAGACAGCGCTTTTGGGAATAGGGGAGTATCTGCATCGCGAAGTGGAGTATTCAGTAGCGAGCGGGAAGCTCTGCATGAAGTTGAAAGGCGCCCCTGATGATTTGACGGAAGCGGTTTTACAGACAATGCTTTTAGGGCTGATGGAGATTGAGAAGCTCAGCCCGAGAGCTGTACGGATCAAGAGAGTGCAGGAGGTGACATAGATGTTCGTTTTTGATTTGCAATTGTTCGCCCACAAGAAGGGCGTGAGCTCCACCCGCAACGGCCGCGACAGCCATTCGAAGCGCCTTGGGGTCAAGGAGCAGGCCGGCACGATGGTTACGGCGGGCAGCATTCTGGTTCGCCAGAGGGGAACCCACTTCCATCCGGGGCATAACGTGGGGATTGGCAAGGATGATACGCTTTTTGCCAAGGTTCGTGGCAAGGTTGCTTTTGAGCGCAAGGGAAAGTATCATCGCCAGGTCAGTGTCTACACTGAAGAAGAACAACATGCCGTGTAATTGGGATTATCATGCCTGCGCTGCCTTCGGGATGGCGCAGGTATTGTTGTATTGGGAGCTGGCATTGCGCAGGCGATACCGGCTTTTTCCACATCCTGCGGGAACTTTGAAAGGAACGGGTCATGCAATTCATCGATCGGACGAAGATCATCGTCAAGGCGGGGGATGGCGGTCATGGGAAATCGGCATTCCGCCGGGAGAAATTTGTGCCGAAGGGCGGCCCCTCCGGTGGCGATGGCGGCCGTGGCGCCGATGTCATCCTTGAGGTGGACCGGAACATGAACACCCTGCTGGATTTCCGTTATCATCGGAAGTTCAAGGGCGAAAACGGCGAGAACGGGGATATCAAGAACCAGTACGGGCACAATGCCCCGCCCTGCATCGTGAAGGTTCCCGCGGGAACGGTGGTCAGGGATGAGGAGACGGGCGAGCTTCTCGCCGATCTCACGGAGATCGGGCAGCAGGCTGTGGTGGCACGGGGTGGCCGCGGCGGCCGTGGCAATGCGAAATTCGCGAATGCAGCCAATCGCGCTCCGACCTTTGCGGAGTTTGGGGAGCCGGGGGAGAGCAGGACGCTCCTGCTGGAACTCAAGCTCCTGGCGGATGTTGGGCTTGTGGGCTATCCCAGCGTGGGAAAATCCAGCCTCGTCGCTGCTGTTTCGGCAGCAAGACCGGAGATTGCTGACTACCATTTCACGACGATTACCCCGGTGCTGGGCGTGGTCCAGACGGACTATGAAAAGAGCTTTGTCATGGCGGATATCCCCGGGCTCATCGAAGGCGCCGCGGATGGTGTCGGATTGGGGCATGATTTCCTGCGCCATGTGGAGCGGACGAAGCTCATCCTCCATATCGTGGATGCCTCCGGCATGGAGGACCGTGACCCCGTGGAGGACTACCACAAGATCAACGCAGAACTCAAGAAGTACAGCGAAAAGATTGCCCGTCGCAAGCAGATCCTCGTGGCGAACAAGATGGACCTCCCCCAGGCGAGGGAGAACTATCCCCGTCTGGAAAAGCTGGCGGAGGAGGAGGGCATCCGCATCTTCCCCATTTCGGCAGCCACGAGGCAGGGTTTGAAGGAACTCATTGCCTGTGTCGGGGAGGAACTGGAGAATTACGTAGAGGAACCGGAGGCCGAAGAGGAAGCCAGGGTCTATGACGAAAGTAGCGAGGACCCCGAGCGCATCACGATTTCCCGCAATGACGCAGGGGATTTCATCGTGTCGGGGAAGGCCTTGGAAAAGCTGGTTGCCATGACGAATTTCAACAACGATGAGGCTGTGCGCCGTTTCCAGTATATCTGGCGCCTCAAGGGAATCGACGAGAAACTGAGGGAACGGGGCATCAAGGAAGGCATGACGGTGCATATCGGCGAGATGGAGTTCGAGTACCGCGAATAGGGAGGAAACATTTTGATACGCAATTCGTTGACGGGAAAGCAGAAGAGCTTTTTGCGGTCTTTGGGAATGAAGCTGGAACCAGTGGTGAACATCGGCAAGGAGGGCCTGACACCCACTGTCGTTGCGGCAGCGCGTGAGGTAATCAGGAAGAGGGAGCTCATCAAGGTGCGGGTCTTGCAAAACTGCGCGGAGCTGCCCAAAGACATCATCACCATACTGGCGGAGAGGGCGGATGCCAATCTCGTGCAGGTCATCGGGCGCAATGGGCTGCTTTACCGGAAGAACGAGGAGAAGCCAAAGATTGAACTGCCGTGAGGGGGCGACTGCGAATGGATGCAAGAGCGAGGCTGAGAGAGGCCGGGCGCATTGTCGTCAAGGTGGGGACGAGCACACTGGCCTATGGGCCGGGAAGGCTCAATCTCCTGCGCATTGAAAAGCTCATCCGGGAACTGGTGGATCTCTCGAACCAGGGCAAGGAAGTCCTGCTGGTTTCCTCCGGTGCCATTGCGGCCGGACTGGGAAAGCTTGGGCTCGACAAGAAGCCGGATTCCATTCCGGGGAAACAGGCAGTGGCCGCCATTGGGCAGGGAATGCTCATGCACGTGTATGAGAAATTCTTTGCGGAATACGGCAAGGTCATGGGCCAGCTCCTGCTCACGAAGGAAAATGCCGCACGGCACCATCAATATATTCATTCCCGTAATGCTTTGCTGGCACTTCTTGAGATGGGAGCCATCCCCGTCATCAACGAGAATGATGCGGTGGCGGTGGATGAGATCAAGATTGGCGACAACGACAGCCTTTCTGCCATGGTGGCGACCCTTGTGGACGCAGATGCACTGATCATCCTTTCGGATATTGACGGGCTGTATACGGGAAATCCCCAGAAGGATCCCGAGGCACGGCTGATTGAGGAGATACGGGAAATCACACCGGAGGTCGAGGCCCTTGCTGGTGGAGCTGGATCCACGATGGGAACCGGTGGCATGATGACGAAGATCGATGCGGCAAAGGTTGCCATGAATGCAGGCGTGACCATGGTCATCGCCCCCGGCCAGAAAGACGGTGTCCTCCATCAGGTATTGGATGGGGAACCGGTTGGAACCGTGTTTCCGGCGAAGCCGTCCCATTTGCGCCTGCGGAAGAGCTGGCTGGCTTTTGGCAAGCGGCTCGCCGGCGATATCGTCGTGGACGAGGGCTGTGTCCGTGCTATGAGGGATCAGGGCGCAAGCATCCTTGCGGCGGGAGTCACGGAATGCGAGGGCGAGTTCCAGCAGGGAAATACGGTGCGTGTTTTGGGGCCGAACCGGCAGGAA
Organism: uncultured Veillonellaceae bacterium; assembly: GCA_902801565.1. Lineage (GTDB taxonomy): Bacteria > Bacillota > Negativicutes > Selenomonadales > Selenomonadaceae > UBA3796. Next base: position 76,629 of record CADCIX010000002.1, read on the forward strand.
ATTGCTCGTGGCATCGTGAATTATGATATAGAAACCCTCAGGAAGATTCTCGGGCGGCAGACAAGGGAATTTCCCGATCTGTTGCAGGGGAAGATCCATGAGGAAGTCATTCATAGGGATAATATGGTGTTAATGGTTTAGGAACTAGGGGAAGGCAAATGGATATCAAAAACGAGATCATCAAGAAGGCCGAGGCGGCAAAGGCAGCCTCCTATCAAATGGCAATTTTGCCTACGGGCATCAAGAACAAGGCACTTCATGCCATGGCAGATGCTTTGGAACGACGGGCGGAGATGATATTGGAGGCCAATACCCAGGACTTGGAGGATGCACGTCAGAAGGGGCTCAAGCGTTCCTATCTGGATCGCCTCATGCTCAATGAAACGCGCATTGCACAGATGGCGGAGGGGCTCCGCCAGACGGCGGCATTGCCGGATCCGGTGTCCCAGGGAGACTGGTCCACGGTGCGCCCCAATGGCATGGAGATTCGCCGCATCCGGGTTCCCCTGGGGGTCATCGGCATCATCTATGAGGCACGTCCCAATGTGACCGCAGATGCAGCAGCCCTTTGCCTGAAATCCGGCAATGCCGTGGTTCTGCGCGGCGGGTCGGAGGCAGTTCGCTCCAACACCGCCATCAGCTCTGTGCTGTCCAAGGCTGCGTATAAGTCGGGAGTACCGGAGGGGGCATTGCAGTTTGTGGAGTTCACGGACCGGGAGGCCGTGGATGTCATGGCGCATTTGCCCGGGTACATCGATGTGATCATTCCTCGCGGCGGAGCAGGGCTCATACGGCGCATTGTCGAGAACAGCTCCGTGCCGGTCATCGAGACGGGAACAGGGGTCTGCCATACCTTTGTGGACGAGTCGGCAGATTTCGACAAGGCGATTGCCATTGCCGTCAATGCGAAAACCTCCCATCCCTCTGTCTGCAATGCCATGGAAACCCTGCTGGTGCATCGTGCCATCGCCGGGGAATTCCTGCCGAGGCTGGCGGAAGCGATGAAGGAAAAGAAGGTGGAGCTCAGGGGCTGCGAGGAGGCCCGCGCCATCTGTCCCGACATGAAGGAGGCAACGGAGGAGGACTGGTCCACGGAGTATGGCGATCTCATCCTCTCTGTCAAGGTGGTGGAGGATCTTGATGCTGCCATCCGCCACATCAATCGCTACAATACGGGGCATTCCGATGCCATTGTCACGAGGAATCTCGAGAGCGCCCATCGCTTCCAGCGGGAAGTGGATGCGGCAGCCGTTTATGTGAACGCCTCCACGAGGTTCACGGATGGTTTCGAGTTTGGGTTTGGCGCGGAGATCGGCATCAGTACGCAGAAACTTCACGCCCGTGGTCCCATGGGACTGGAAGAGCTCACCAGCACGAAATACCTCATCTGCGGGGATGGGCAGGTCCGGGTGTGAGGAATCTGCCCGGCTATCTTCGGACACTCCGGAACTATGTGCATACGCCAAAGGGCGGGCATGATGTCCGTGACTATCTGAGGGCGACGGCCTGGATTCTCCTGACCATTCTGCTGGTTGTTGGCATCCTGCATTTCGCAGTGGCGGTGAGATGAGGCGAATGAGGTGTATGATGGAGAGCAAACATCGGATCGGTATTCTTGGCGGAACCTTCGATCCCATTCATTTAGGGCATCTCCTGACGGCAGAGGCGGTGCGTGATGCCCTGGGACTGGACGAGATTCTCTTCATTCCAGCGGCAATCCCTCCCCACAAGCGGGGACGGGAGATTGCCCCTTCGGAGCACCGCCTCAGGATGACCGTGCTTGCCACGGCAGCAAATCCCTATTTCCGGGTATCGGATATCGAGCTTCACAGGGAAGGCCCCTCCTATACGGTGGATACCATAGATGCCCTGCAGGAACAGCGGGGGAACATGGCGGAGTTCTATTTCATCACTGGGGCAGATGCCATCAATGAGCTGGCGACCTGGCATGATGTGCATTCCCTTTTGCAGAAATGCCATTTCGTTGCTGCCACGCGGCAGGGGACGGCGTTGGCCAGGGAGTCCCTTCACAGGGAATTCGGTGCCATTGCCCGGGAACATATCCATGAGGTTCCCACGCCGGAGATGGAGATTTCCTCCACGGAGATTCGCAGACGGATCCGGCAGGGGGCATCCATACGCTACATGGTTCCCGATGCCGTGGCGGAATATATCTACAAAGAGGGACTGTATCGATGAGCATTTCCATGACAATGGATGAGATGAAGGCGATCCTGAAATCGCGCCTGAAACCGGGCCGTTACCGTCATTCCCTCGGCGTGGCAGATACAGCGGCCTTTCTGGCAAGGCGGTTTGGGGTGAACGAGGAAAAGGCGTATATCGCGGGGCTCCTTCATGACTGTGCAAGGGAATATTCCAATGACGCTATGAAGGAGGAGGCTGCCCGGAGGAACATTCCCATTGGTGCGGTGGAGGAGGCCATGCCCCTGTTGCTGCATGCTTACATAGGTGCGCACCGTATTGCGGAATGCTATGGCGTGGAAGACGAAGAGATTGCGCAGGCCGTCTGGCGGCATACCGTTGGCGGGGCCGGTATGACGGATCTGGACAAGATCATCTATTTTGCCGATATGATTGAACCGAACAGGGACTATCCGGAAGTGGAGGAACTCAGGCAGTTTGCCCGGGAAAAATCTTTGGACGAGATGCTGCTCAAGGGACTCAGCGAGTCCATTATCTTCGTGATTCAGAAGGGGAGCCTTGTCCATCACGACACGGTGAGGGCCCGCAACGAGATCCTCTTGAGAAACCGCTGAGGGATGGACCCATGAGGGAGCGCTATGGAGAACAAGACGCGTGAAAACATCATACGCAAGCGCAAGATTCGGCGGCGAAGGCGGCGTGTGGCCTTTTTCCGTCTGCTGTTCCTGCTCGTAGTCTTTGGACTGGTGGCATCTGCTGTGCTCTTTGTCGGTTATGCCGTGTACAACTGGTGCAGCCACATGTATTATGAGTATCAGACCATGTACCAGGACTACACCCAGAGACAGGAGATGAAGCGGGGTTCCGTTGATTCCAGGTTTGACGGTTATACGAATGTCCTGGTCCTTGGAGTTGATGATGGCGTTTCCGAGGATGGTGTGGAGGGCGCCCATGCCGATACCATCATGCTCCTGAGCATGGTGCATGAGACCGGTCGTGTGCGCGTCATAACGATACCGCCGGATACCTGGGTGACCATGCCTGGGACCGGGGAGGCAAATCGTATCTCTGCCTTCTATCCCGTCGGGGGTGCTCCCCTCATGGTTCGTGCAGTGTCCTCGCTTCTGGGGATATCCGTCCATCAGTACATCGCGATTGACATGAGGACCTTTGTAGACCTTATTGATATCCTCGGCGGCATTGATGCCTATGTGGAAGAGGATATGAACTATGATGATCCGGAATCCGGGCTTTCCATTCATTTGCAGAAGGGATACCAGCACATGGATGGGGAGACGGCACAGAAATATCTGCGCTATCGCGGCACCGGGCTTGGGGATATCGGAAGGGTGCAGCGTCAGCAGAAGTTCATCAAGGCACTCTATCAGAAGGCTCTGCAGCTGGATACGGTTCCAAAGCTGCCGGAAATCGCAGATCTTTTCCAGCATCGCATGACGACCAGTGCGGAGATTTTCGATTCGGCCCATCTTGCCAATGTGCTCCGCCAGATGAGCAGCGATGCGCCGACGACGATGATGCTGCCGGGTGAGGCTGCGGCGGATAACGAGCGCATCTGGATTCCCAACCAGAACGAAATCGATATGAAAATACGGGAACTTTTCCCGGTTCACGAGATCAACCAGAATGATGAGGAATAGGAGGGATTTTCTTGACGGAACAGGAACTCAGCCTTGCCATCTGCAAGGCGGCAAGCGACAAAAAGGCAAGGGATATCGTGACCATGGACATGCAGGGGCTCATGTCCTCGACGGATTATTTCGTTATATGCTCTGCCAATACGGCGACACAGGTGCGGGCAATTGCGGACAATATCGAGGAGGAACTGGACAAGGCCGGCGTATCTTTCCTGCACAAGGAGGGCTACCGCGAGGGCGAGTGGGTTCTTTTGGACTATGGAGATGTGGTAGCGCATGTCTTCCGCCAGGAAAGCCGCGAGTATTACGCATTGGAGCGTCTCTGGGGTGATGCAAAACTCACTCCCTATGAGGATTGAAATGGACGAGCAGAAAACGCGCAAATACGGCCCAAGCACAGTGGCGACACTCAAGGTGGCAAGGATCTCGGAGATGGGGGCATTCCTTGATGCACAGACGGGGAACACTTCCGATGACATCCTCCTCCATGTGACACAGCAGACAGCTCCCGTGGCCGTGGGGGATGAGGTGACGGTATTCCTCTATCTTGACCCCAAGCATCGCTTGACAGCCAGCATGCGGGTGCCGAGGATGAAGGAAGGGCAGGTTGCCCGTCTCAAGGTCATCAACGTGAGCAAGGATGGCGCATTCCTCGATGTGGGGGCGGAGCGGGGAATCTTTCTTCCCTATGCCGGCATGCGTGGCCGCCCGCAGATTGGCGAGGTGGTCTGGGCAAAGCTTTACACCGACAAGTCGGGACGATTGGCGGTCACCATGGAGGTGGAGGATGAACTGCGTCGCGCTTCCCGTCCTGCGGAAGGGGTGAAGGTTGGCGATATCCTTCATGGTTCCATCTACAACTTTACGGACAAGGGTGCCTTCCTTTTCAGCGATGAGCGCTACATCGTCTTCATCGCCAACAAGGAGATGGGCGTGCGCCCCCGCGTGGGGGAGGAGGTATCCGTCCGTGTGACCTATATACGTCCGGACGGGCGCCTCAACGCTTCCCTTCGGGAGGCAAAGGAGAAGGCGATGGTGACGGATGCCCGGCGCATCCTGGAACTTCTGGAAAACCGCAATGGCCGCATGCCCTATAGTGATGAGACATCTCCCGATGTCATCCGGGACAAGTTCCATATCAGCAAGGCCGCATTCAAGAGGGCCCTGGGGCATCTGATGAAAGAAGGCCGGATTGAGGCAAAGGATGGATGGACCTATCTTAAATGATAAATGAACAAATTTTCTTCTATTTTTTGCAATCCAAGAAGGATTTTGCGCCTTTATAACGAATAAAACCTATAAACAAGTCTTGATAGGAAGATAAGGGAATATTCGATTCCAAATATGGGGGCGATTTGATGGCAGATAAAAAAGGAGAAAACAAAGGAATCCTTCTCGAGACGGGTACCAACGAGTTTGAGATTGTAGAGTTCAGCATCGGCAAGGTGAACTACGGCATTAACGTGGCAAAGGTGCGCGAGGTCATTACGCGGACACCGATCACGGAGATGCCCCAGGCGCATCCCTATGTGGACGGGCTCTTTACCTTGCGCGGCAAGGCGATTCCGTTGGTCAATCTGCCACGCTGCCTGAACGTGCCGTCCTCGGATGTGCCGAAGAACATCATCGTGACGGAGATCAACAACTACGATATCGGATTCCTGGTAGAGAATGTCTATCGCATCCACCGCATTTCGTGGCGGGATATGGAACCCGCGCCGGAGGTGGGTGACCAGTCCCGCGTCGTGGGCATCATCAAGATGGAGGATCGCATTGTCCTGCTTCTCGATTTCGAGACGATCATTGCGGAGATCAATCCGGAAATCAATGCGAAGCTTACGACCTTCGAGGAAGCCACGGAGGATGTCAAGGACCAGCGTGCCGATGTCCATGTGGTGGTGGCAGAGGACTCTGCCATGTTGCGTGACCTTCTGGTTACGACGCTCCATGAGTCGGGCTATCGCTTCGTGCGCGATTTCGGCAATGGGCAGGATGCATGGGAATATCTTCAGTCCCTGGCAGCGAAGAGCGGTCCCATCGAGAACCATGTGCGGGTCATCGTCTCCGATGTGGAGATGCCCAAGATGGACGGCCATCGCCTTTTGAAACTGGTGCGCGAAAACGAGCGTTTGGGCAGAGTGCCCTTCGTGCTGTTCTCTTCGCTCATCAGCGAGGAAATGCGCCGCAAGGGCGAGGATCTCGGGGCCAGCGGGCAGATTTCCAAGCCGGAGATCAACCAGCTCATCGGTCTGCTGGACAATCTCATCTTTGGAAAGCCCATCCGTGCGTCGGAAAAGGATGACTGAGGTCGAAGGGGATTTACAGGGTGCAGGAAGAGGCTGTGCATATCTATCGTTAGGGTATGCACAGCCTTTGGTATGTTTTGCCTATGGCAAACTCCGTGCGAAACGGTGTTTCGCACTACGCCCTTACACGAAATCTAACCGATTCTGCGCCCTTCGAGCTTGACTCGCTAAGATTTCATAGTAAAACTTGAATCCCCTGCGGGGACTAGTGTCCCACCTCGTTCAGAAACATAAAAATAATTGTTCGAGATGTAGTCAGATGCTAGGAAGAGGAGGGCGGCGTAGCGGTGGCTACGCCCGTCGCAATTGCGTTATGACGAGGCATGCGCCTCGTCGAAACGCTAATCGGTATGTTTTGCCTATGGCAAAACTTGAACAATTGCGTTATAATACTTACATGTTGGTGTAGGCGTAGCTTTGTTTGGAGGTTGGGAGATGCGGCGTTATACATCCTTGCTTTTGACGGCATTTGCATTGTTTCTTGTCGTGCTGTGCGGTTCGGCTTATCTGGCGGGGGCGGACGATGCGCAGAAGCAGCGTCCCATGCGGGAAATCCTTGCATATACCACGTTGCCGCCGGCGCAGGTAGAGATGCTGTCGGAGGAATATGAGAAATCCAACCGGGTGCGGGTGAATTTTGTGCCTCTGTCCCAGCAGGACTTGCTTGAGCGGCTCAAGGAGCAGGAGGCAGATGCCAAAAACGGCGCTGCTGTTGTGCTGGCGGACAAGGATACCTTGTCCAAGGCTGCGAAGGATGGATGTTTCACACCTTATATTTCCGAGGCCGGTGATGCGGCGGCGGAGATGTTCAAGGATCCGAACGGTCTGTGGACAGGCGTATGGTACGATCCTGTGGTGTTCTGTGTGAACCGCGACTATCTGAAACAGCAGCAGGTGATTACCGATACCTGGACCGGCTTGTCAGAGCTCAATGATGCCCGCATCGGCGTTACGGATTTTCTGGCGGCGGATGCCTCTGCCAACCTGCTCATCTCCATGATCGGGCAGTACGGTGATGCGGCGACTTATCAGATATGGCGTCAGATTCACCCTCATGTGGTGCAATATGCGAAATATCTCAACAATCCTGTGCGCCAGGCCGGCATGGGAGAGGTTGACATCTCTGTGGCGGTTCAGAGCGAGACGTTGCGCTATCTGAATGACGGCTATCCCGTAAAGATTATCTATCCTGCAGATGGTACGGCCTACATGCTGATGGGCACGGGCATTGCGAAGTCTATGCCGGAGGATCAGACTGCAGCAGCCGAGGCTTTTGCCGACTGGCTGCTCACGGATGAGACTCAGCAGCTGTTGCAGAGGAATGGGTTCTATTTCATGCCGACAAATCCCGCGACCCTGGCATACAAGAGTTTTGCGGGAAAGAATCTCGTGCTCTTCGATCAGTCCGTGGATTTTACGCCACAGCAGCGGCACGATTTTCTCGATCGTTGGGTGAAATACATAAGGCTGAATTGAAGTGGGGAGGCTGCCTTGTGAACAGGCAGTGTCCTCTTTCCTGGTTTTCCGGGATATTTTGGGAGGCATTTTTGTGAAAGCTGGCTTTATCAGTCTTGGCTGTGCCAAGAATCTCGTGGATACGGAAGTGATGCTTGGCATCTTGATGGCCCATGGCATTGAGCTTACGTCAAATCCCGCAAAAGCGGACATCCTCATCGTCAATACCTGCGCCTTTATCCAGTCGGCGAAGGAGGAGTCCATCACAACCATATTGAACATGGCGGATTACAAGGAGAGCGGAAAATGCCGCTCCCTCATCGTGGCGGGCTGCCTCGGGCAGCGTTATGCGAAGCTGCTTCTGGAGGAGCTTCCGGAGGCAGATGCCATTCTGGGGACCGGAGCCTGGCACCGCATCATGGAGGCCGTGGAGGAGACCTTGAAGGGACGGCGTCTGATCATCGACGGGGATGGGGATATCATCTACGATGCAAAGACTCCCCGCATCACCACGACGCCGAAATATACGGCATATCTCAAGATTGCGGAGGGCTGCAACAACCGTTGCGCCTTCTGTGCAATCCCCTTGATTCGCGGGCGTTACCGCAGCCGCACCATAGAGGATATCTGTGAGGAGGCCCGCCGTCTTGTGGAGGACGGCGTGAAGGAAATCAATCTCATCGCCCAGGACACGACGAACTATGGACACGACCTTTACGGCGCTCCAAGTCTTGCAAGGCTGCTCAGGGAACTGGTGAAGATCGAGAAGCTTCAATGGGTGCGGGTTCTCTACTGCTATCCCAAATTCTTCACGGATGAGCTCATCGACACCATTGCCAGCGAGCCGAAGATCTGCAAGTATGTGGATCTGCCGCTCCAGCATGCGGACAATGGCTTGCTCAAGGCCATGCGGCGTCCCGATACCTGCGAGGAGGTCGAGGCACTGTTGGGGAAGATACGGGACAGGATTCACGGGGTATCCATCCGCACGACCTTCATTGTGGGATTTCCGGGGGAGACGGAGGAACAATTCCGGACCTTGTGCGATTTCGTCCAGCGGCAGCGCTTTGACAAGGTGGGAGTGTTCACCTATTCGCGGGAAGAGGATACGCCGGCCTATGACCTGCCGGACCAGGTTTCCGAGGAGGTCATGCAGGAGCGGTACCATGAACTCATGAGCATCCAGAGCAAAATTTCCGAGGGCAGGAACCAGGAACTGGAAGGCAGGGTCCTGGACGTGCTCATTGAGGGGCGCGACGAGGAGCAGGAGAACATCACCGGAGGTCGTTCCTACAGGGAGGCGCCGGAGGTGGATGGGCAGGTCTACGTCGAAGGGGATGCGGACAGCCAGCCCGGTGACATCATTAAGGTGAAGGTGCTGCAAGGATTCACTTATGATATCGTCGGAGAGAAAATCAACGAGACGGGAAGCAACTAAGCCATGGAGAATCTGGAAGTTTCGGTAGGAGAGGCGCTCCGGCAAAAGGGCATGACGGTTTCCTGCGCGGAATCCTGCACCGGGGGTCTCCTGACCAGCCGCCTGACCGATGTGCCGGGCAGCTCTTCCTATGTGCGCGGTTCCGTGGTGTCCTATTCCTGCGAGGTCAAGGAGCGCCTGGTCCAAGTGCGCCATGAGACCTTGCAGCGCATGGGAGCGGTGAGTGCGGAAACGGCGCAGGAGATGGCAGAGGGCATCCGAAAGGCCATCGGCACGGATATCGGCATCGGCATCACCGGTTTTGCAGGACCTGGCACCGATGAGCCGGGCAAGCCGGTAGGGCTTGTTTACATTTCCATTTCAGGAAAGAATGGTACCATCGTCGAGGAAAATCATTTTCATGGAACCCGTGTGGAGATCAAACAGCAAAGCACGGAAAAGGCCTTGGAAATTCTGCAAGGCTACATAGGAGGGATTTCGTAATGAAGATGAATAAGAATAAGAAAATCGTTGCTGCCGTCCTTTTGGGCGCAGCTGTTTGGGCGCTTCCCGCTGCGCAGGCTCCCGTAGATGCGGCGGAAAGCAGCACGGCCCAGCCTGCTGCTGCCGAGGCGGAAAAGAAGGTATATGCCTATGTCAGTGAGGAATATGGCTATGGGATTCTCTGTCCCGCGAAGCCTAATGTCGTTCCTGCCAGCATGTTCTATGGGGACGAAACCAGGAAAGGGGAAGTGCTCATCTTTGACAACGATGGCTACAATGTCAAGCATGCATGGGTTGTCCTCGTAGATGCTTTCGATGACAAGGGTGTGCCGGATCTCAACAAGCTGTCGGAGGAGGAAGCGAAGGAGCAGCTGACGAAAATCCAGCAGAGCAATGGCTATGAGGGGATTGCTCTCTTGAATATCAGCGAGAACAACAAGGCGATTTTTGCCGTGACTGCCAAGGAAGTGGAAATCGACACGGATGGCGATGGGGAGCCGGATACGACAGCCGTTGCGGATACGCAGATGGCGGTTTCCTTCTTCCGTGGTCCGAAGGGCGGTCGTTACAGCGTCCAGCTCATCGACAATCCTGTCTTGCGGCAGGAAGCCATCGACGAATATCAACTGGGCATTTCTTCCTTCCAGGAATTGGACAAGAATGCGAGTGACGTGAAAAAATAAGGAAAGGCCACCGGCATGTCGGTGGCCTTTCCTTATGGGGAAATCGGGCGAGGTTTAGAGGGTCTTTTCTCAAAGGAGCTTCATACCATCGCCGGCGCCGATGCGGTCTGCTCCTGCTTCCACCAGTTCGGCGGTGAACTCCGGCGTGCGGATGCCGCCGCTTGCCTTTATCTTTGCCTTGCCGTCTACGGCTTGTTTCATCAAGGCCACATCATGGACCGTGGCTCCGCCTGTGCTGAATCCTGTGGAGGTCTTGACGAAAGCCGCCCCTGCCTGCACGGAGGTCTTGCAGGCGGCAATCTTTTCCTCATCCGTTAGCAGGCAGGTCTCGATGATGACCTTGACGATGGCGGGCTTTGCCGCTTCCACCACGGCGCGGATGTCCTTCTCGACGTAGTCCATGCGCCCGTCCTTGATGGCGCCGATGTTGATGACCATGTCCACTTCCCCGGCACCGTCCGATACCGCCTGCCTGGCCTCGAATGCCTTTGCAGCAGTGCTCATGGCTCCCAGGGGAAAGCCGACAACGCAGCAGGTGTTTATGGGGGTGCCCTTGAGCTCTGTAGCCACCAGGGGAACCTGGCAGCTGTTTACGCAAATGGAGGCAAAGCCCTGTTCCTTTGCCTCAGCGCAGTAGCGTTTGATGGTTTCCTGGGTGGCATCTGCCTTCAGCATCGTATGGTCGATAATTCCTGCAAAACTCATTTCAGATCATCCTCCTATCATAGAATCCTGTTCTTCTGCAATATATCTTGAAAAGGGAAGGGAGTCAAGGGCTTTTCGTCATGGCCCCAGTTCCTCCAACCGGATGCTGCTCTGCAGGTTGATCTCGAAGGTGCGGGGCCAGGGGTAGCTCGTGTCGGCGGTGATATCGGCGATGCGGAGGGTTGTCCTGCCTGTGGGGGTGGCAAAGGAGACGGGCTGGCGGAAGGCACTGGTTTCCTTGTAGACATGGATGCGTTCCTTCATGGCATGTTGCAGCATGGCGTTTGCCCAGCGGGCATTGTGCTCCAGATCCAGGTCGGCGGTATTGGTATAGCCCGCCTTGATGAGGGAGGTGTTCACGAGATCGATGACGTCTTTTAAATAGAAGGCATCTTCTAGAAATCGGTTTTGCAGGAAGGTGAGATTGGCGGCGTAGAGGTTGATGGCATCTTGCGTGGTGGATGCCTCTTTTTGCTGCGCCAGGAAGAGACAGGACTGGGCAAGGGCCGTGCCGATGGAGTTGCTTGCCGTGTTCCAGCCTGCATAGGCGATCAGGGAGTTTATGGGATAGTTTTCGCGGATGAGCTGGGGCAGCAGGATCTCTGAGGCGAAGAAATGCTTGCTGAGATCCACGAGGGCTACCGGCTGGTCCTGTTCCCGGGCCTGCTGCAGGTATCGGACAGATGTTGCCCTGCTGCCGAGGGTGTCCTCATCGCTGTTGTTGGTGGAGACGAAGAGGGTGAGATCGGCCTCCTCCGGCGAGGGGGCGGGGACAGCGTTCATCATGTCGAGCTTTTCCTGCACGGTTTCTCCTGTGGAAATTGCCATGTAGGGCATGATGCGGCCTTCGCTTTTTTCATTGTTGTATTTCACGAAGATGCGGGGAACCAGATGGGTTTCCCGCATTTTGATTTCCGCCAGCAGCGTCAGGGCAATCTCGTCTGCCCCATGGGTGAGGAAGACCTGCTCCTCCGATATGCCCTTCTCTGCCAGATAGCGTCGCAGGGCCTCTTTTTCGATGTTGGGGATGCTGTAGGCCTCCCCGTCGTCCTGCCCAAGGATGAGGCGCGCCAGCACACCTTCTTTTGACAGTTCGGCAAGCTGCTTGTTGAGGGCGGTGCTCCCGCGGAAATGAGAAAGGTATTTTTCCATGCTTTCTGAGGATATCTTTGCCTCCAATGAGGCAATCTTCTCATCGTCCACGGGGAGACCGGCGGCTTTTTTCCCCACGAGGCGGGAATATTCCATGAGCCATCGCTTTTCGTAATAGCCGTCGATGGTGTCCTGCGGGGTGAGGCGAGGCAGGATGCTGAAGGCGTAGATGGGAACGTTGGGATGGTCGGCATGGAGTTTCCTGAGGAAGGCAAGCATGACAGAGATTTCCTCTTGGGAGGCATCCTTTTCCCGTGCTGCGAGAAGGCCGCCGTAGAGGAGCTGGTCGATGGAGAGGATCAGGGCATCGGCCTGCCCTATATTTTCCTGCAGCCATGACTGGAGGGCAGCCGTATTTCCCGGCAGGGAATAGTAGTCCTGGATTTCCGAGGGCGGGGGGATGACCTCATAGCTCGCGATGCGCCCGGCATCCATGACGAACTGGCGGCAGGGCGGCCGTCCGTCCAGCGGTACCAGAAGTATCTTCTTTGTGGGAGAAAATTGCGGTTGCACCGGGTGGCCGTGATAAAAGGGATGGAAAATATATTGGTAGAAAAGCAGCATGGCAAATACGCAGGACAGCAGACAGAAAACTCTTTTTTCCACAGGAACCTCCTTAGCCGGGGCGTGTTGAAAAACTCCGTTAGCACACTACAGCGGCCATTTTTCCGTCTGCCAGCGTCTTCGAAATCTTGACGTAGCTCTGCTACGACTGCGATTTCGCTTCCTTGCCATACGAAAAACTATCTCGCTGTAGTGCACAGCCTCCGTTTTTCAACACACCCAAATGGTTTTTTATCATTATAACCCGGGGACAGGTTCACGAAAAGGAAAAAGTATGGTAAAATGGGAATGCTGAATCTGTTTTTTGGGGTGGAGTGCATGAGAATCATCACGGGAAGGGCAAAAGGCTGCCGCTTGAAGACCCCGAAGGGGCAGGAAACCCGCCCGACGGCAGATCGCATCAAGGAATCCTTGTTCAACATTCTGGGAAACAAGGTTTCTGGCAGGAATGTGCTGGACCTCTTTGCAGGGACGGGGAGCCTCGGACTTGAGGCGCTTTCCCGTGGGGCGGCGCATGCGGTTCTGGTGGATCAGGCAACTGCTGCGATTCTCAGGGAAAATGCCCTGCATACAAGATTGGAAGAGTGTGCCGAGATATGGAAGGGCGATGTCTTTTCAGCCATGGCAAGGATGGCTGGGGAGCAGAGGGTGTTTGACCTGGTTTTTTGCGATCCTCCCTATCGTCGGGGGCTTTGGGAAAAGGTGCTTTGTTTTCTGGATGCTTCTGACCTTTTTGCGGAGAATGGCATCCTGGTGGTGGAGCATGGTGCGGATGAGGTCGATATGCCGGTGCTTGACAGTCTCGTCTGTGTGCGGGGGGAGCGCTATGGGCATACGACACGGCTCAGCTTTTTTCAGCGTCGAAGCTATGTGGGAGGCGATGGGGATTGAGACGTGCAGTTTGTTCCGGGAGTTTTGACCCGGTGACAATGGGGCATCTCGATATTTTTGAGCGTGCCAGCCGGATGTTTGACGAACTTATTGTCTGTGTGTTCCACAATGTGAAGAAAAAGCCTTTTTTTCCTGTGGAGCAGCGTGTGGCATTATTGCAGGAGGCTTCGGCACATATTCCCAACCTGAGAGTGGATTCCTTTTCCGGTCTCTTGACAGACTATATGAGGGAGCATGAGGCGCAGATTATCGTGCGTGGTGTGCGCTCGGTGGCGGATCTGGAATACGAGAGGAACGAGTCCAGGATGATTGCCCATCTGGATCCGAAGGTGGAGACGGTGTTTCTCCTGACGAGCACGCAGTATTCCTTTGTCAGTTCCTCCGGCATCCGCGAATTGGTCACTTTTGGTGCCAGTGTCCGGGGGCTTGTGCCGGATTGCGTGGAGCGTGCCATTGCTTCACGGCAGGATGGATGAGATGATATTAAATTAAACTATATAAGAAGGTAGTGAGAGCATGTCTGTACGGGATATATTGGACAAGATAGAGAATTTGGTGGCAGGGGCATCCCATGTTCCCCTTTCCGGCAAATGCATGATTGATGAGAATGACCTGGTGCATCTTGTGGAAGAGCTCAGGAATGACTTGCCGAATGAGTTGTCCCAGGCAAACCAGATCATGAAGGACCGGGAAAAGATTCTTGGCGATGCCCAAAAAGAAGCCGACCACATCGTGGATGAGGCAAAGAAGTATGCCCAGAGATTGACGAATGAGAATGATATCGTGCGTCAGGCCAGGGAGAAGGAACGGACGATCCTGCAACAGACGCGGGAGCAGGAGCGCGAGATCATGGAGCGTACCCGCCAGAATTCTCAGCAGCTCCGCGATGATGCGGATCGCTACGCGAACCAGGTCTTCGACCAGCTCATCATGCATGTGTCGAATACTTTTCAAGGAGTACAGCAGGCGGAACAGGGACTCCATCAGGCCCGTCAGGTGCTCCAGCAGGCAAAGGACCAGATGAACCGCAGCGCCCAGCAGCAGAACCCGCCAGTGGCTTCTGCGCAGCCTTCTGCACAAGCTCCGGCACAGGCTCCTGCACAGTTGCCGAATCAGCAATAAAAGTGTCACAAAGAGTATCATAAGCCCAAGCTCTTCCCGGTGGGAAGGGCTTTGTTTTTAAAAGCACGCCTTAGGGGAGGAGAATGTCTTGAAGGACGAGGATATCCGGGAATTGTTGCGTCAATATAAGGAAGGAAGCATCCAGGAAGAAGTCGTCATGCAAAGGATGCGGGACATTCCCTTTGAAGATATGGGTTTTGCCGAGGTGGATCATCATCGGGAGATGCGGCAGGGCTTTCCTGAGGTGATCTATGCCGAGGGAAAGACGAAGGAACAGGTTCTTTCCATCCTGCAGTCCCTTTACCGGAACAGCAGAGGGAATCTCATGGCGACGCGGGCGAGCAGGGAGAAATATGAATTCGTGAAGAAACAGATGCCAGAGATGGAATATGATGAAGCGGCCCGTATCATCTATCTCGAGCGGGACAAAACAATTGTGCGGGATGAGGAACGCTATGTTCTCGTGGTGACGGCGGGAACCAGTGATATTCCCGTGGCGGAGGAGGCCCGGCTCACGGCATGGCTTTGGGGGAATCTCGTGAAGACGTGCTATGACTGCGGTGTGGCCGGGATTCATCGGCTCTTTGCCCATCTGGAGGAAATCCGCTCCGCCAATGTCATCATCGTCATTGCCGGCATGGAGGGCGCCCTTGCAAGTGTTGTGGGAGGGCTTACGGACAAGCCTGTGATCGCTGTCCCGACGAGCATCGGTTATGGCGCGTCCTTTCACGGATTGTCGGCCCTTCTCTCCATGCTCAACAGCTGCGCGTCGGGGGTGTCTGTGGTGAATATCGACAATGGGTTCGGTGCTGGCGTATTGGCCAGCAAGATCAACAAGATGAGGTGAGGATATGAAGGCGGTTTATCTTGACTGTTTTTCCGGCATCAGCGGCAATATGCTCTTAGGCGCATTTTTGCAGGCGGGTGTCCCCCAGGCGCATCTGGAAAAGGAGCTCAGGAAGCTCCCCGTGGAGGATGAGTACGTGCTGCATGTGGATTCCGTGAACAGGAACGGGATTCAGGCAGTCTATGTGAATGTAGAGCTTACGGGGCGAAAAATGGTTTCCATGGCAGAGCATGCGAATCGCCATCAGGAAGACCATCACCATGAGGAACATCATTGCCATGAAGACCATCCTCATGAGGATCATCACCATGAGGAGCACCATCATCACGAAGAGCACCATCATCATGAGGGACACCACCATAGGACGATGGCTTCTATTCGCGATATGATCGAAAGATCTGCCCTGGAGGATGGCGTGAAGCAGAAGAGCCTTGCCATTTTTGAGGTTCTTGCGGAGGCCGAGGGAAAGGTGCATGGGAAGCCGAAGGATGAGGTGACGTTCCATGAAGTGGGAGCTGTGGATTCCATCGTGGATATTGTGGGCACGGCAATCTGCATGGAATATCTCGATGTCGATCGGGTGTTCACCTCGAAGCTCAATACGGGAAGCGGCTTCGTGAAGTGCGCCCATGGGCTCATGCCAGTGCCTGCCCCGGCGGTGGCGGAATTGCTGAAGGGATTCCCTTCCTATCATAAAGGAGCAGAAAAGGAACTTACCACACCTACGGGGGCGGCGGTGGTGAAAGCACTGGCCATCCATGAGGAGAGTCTGCCGGAGGATTTCACCGTGGAGACGATTGCCTATGGTGCCGGGACCTGGAAGCTGGAGATTCCCAATGTGCTTCGGCTCTACCTTGGGGAATACCAGGGGAAGCGCGAGAGCAAATGCTGCCTTTTGGAGACGAATATTGATGACATGAATCCCCAGATTTATGGATACCTTTACGATTGCCTTCTCGGGGCAGGGGCGTTAGATGTCTGGGTGACAAACATCTACATGAAAAAGAACCGTCCTGCTCAGACCCTTTCTGTCCTTGTGGACGAGGCCCATCAGGAGGCCTGCACGGAAATCGTGTTTCGGGAAACCACGAGCATCGGGATTCGGGTGCTCCCCATCGGACGGCGCATAGAAGCGGTGCGGCGCATCGCAAAGGTCGAGACAAGGCACGGCGATGTGCGGTGCAAGATCAGCGCCTATCGCGGGAAGATCGTGTCTGTTTCGGCAGAATATGAGGACTGCAGGCAGATTGCAGAGAGGGAGAAGGTGCCGTTGAAGAATGTCCAGCAGGAGGCCTTGCGCATCCTCGCCGGACGCCTTGGCGAATAAGAAAGCAGTTTCTTTCTTGACAAAAGGAATTGCAGTCGTTATAATGGTTTGAGGTTGATGCTGATGATAGTGAATATTGCTGATTTGAATGTCGGTGCAGGGAAGGAAATTCCTTTTGCATTTGAGGTATCTGCGGAGGACATGGATGCTGTTTTCGATGACTGTGCCTTTGAGGGTGTGATTGCCGTCAAGGGAAAGGTTGTGAATACAGGAACCTGTTATCGGGCAGAGGGAATCATTGAATGCAGGAGGACTTTTGTCTGTGACCGGTGCCTTGAACCGTGCGCGGAGGATCAGAGGATTGAATTCTCGGAGGATTTTCGGCGCATGTGCGATGGAATGACAGCGGATGATGAAGCGAATGTTTTCGACGGAGACGCTATGGATATCACGGGCCTGGTTCGTGATACACTTCTGGCGGCACAGCCGCTCAGCAATATCTGCAAGCCTGACTGCAAGGGGCTCTGTCCTGTCTGCGGTGCGAACCTGAACCACGGCGATTGCGGCTGTGACAGGTTTGTTCCGGATCCGAGGCTTGCGGCATTGCAGCAATTCAGAAATATGGGAAGCGAATGATGTCAAGGAGGTGTATCTGGAATGGCAGTACCAAAGCGCAAGATGTCAAAGGCTCGTCGCGATAAGCGTCGTGCCAATTGGAAACTGGAGACTCCCGGATTCACGGCCTGCCCGCAGTGCCACGAACCGAGGATGCCCCATCATGTATGCCCGGAATGTGGTTATTATGACGGCAAGCAGGTCATCCAGGAGGCTGAATGAAATTTTTCATGAGCAGGATGTAATTATGTCCTGCTCGTTTTCTTTATAATGCATTGTTCAATTATAGAGGCTTGGGGGACATTTCTTGCCTCGTTATATGAGCAGGAGTCTTTCGGATGGTGTCGCTGGAAGACAGGTAGGAGGGTACTTCAGTGAAAATCGCAGTGGATGCCATGGGAGGGGATTTTGCTCCAGAGCAGATCGTCTTCGGGGCAGTGCGGGCGGCCAGGAAATATCAATGTGAAATCGTTTTGGTGGGGGATGAGACTGCCATCCGCAGCGTTTTGGAGCGCGAGAAAGGATGGGAGGACCTGAATATCACGATTCACCATGCCAGTGAGGTCATAGGCATGGGGGAGCATCCGGCAGATGCCGTGCGGACGAAAAAGGATGCTTCTGTTGTTGTGGCGACGCAGCTTGTGAAGGACGGGGAATGTGATGCCGTGCTTTCCGCGGGCAGCACCGGGGCCGCGGTGACGGCAGCCCAGCTCATATTGAAGCGGATACGCGGGATCGGGCGCCCGACCATTGCGACGCCAATGCCGACACCCAAGGGAGTCACGCTCCTGCTGGATTCCGGCGCCAACGTGGACAGCAAGCCCGAGCACCTCGTGCAGAGCGGAATGATGGGCGCTCTTTATGCCGAGCATGTTTTTGGCAAGGAGAATCCACGGGTGGGACTTCTGAACATCGGCGAGGAAGAGACGAAGGGCAACGAGCAGGCAAAAGCGACCTATCAGCTTCTGAAGACGATGCGAACCATCAACTTCATCGGTAATGCGGAAGGCCGGGATGTTCCCAAGGGAAACTTCGATGTTGTAATTTGTGATGGATTTGTTGGCAATATTGTGTTAAAATTTGCAGAGGGACTGGCAAAAACGATTCTGAAACTTATCAAGGAAGCCATCAAGGATGGCGGGATTTTTGCCAAACTTGGTGCACTTTTGCTGATGCCGACGCTCAAGAAGCTCGGCAAGCGTCTGGATGTCACAGAATACGGTGGGGCACCGCTTCTTGGGGTTAATGGTTGCTGCATCATCAGCCATGGTTCCTCCAATGCCAAGTCTATTTGTAGCGCCATTGGTGTGGCGAACGAGTATGTCAAGAGCAATGTTCTCGGACATATCCGTGATGCATTGACAAAGGAGGAGATGCTGGCAAAGGACGGCGAAAACAGGTGATTCGTTGCCCCTGTGATATTCATGGGTTAAGGAGGATTTATCTTTATGTTTGAAAACAATGTGATCTGTAAATTGCTCAATATAAAATATCCCATCCTGCAGGGGGGCATGGCCTGGATTGGTACAGCTGAACTGGCGTCGGCAGTATCCAATGCGGGAGGCCTTGGCATCATCGGCGCAGGACACATGCCTCCGGATGCCCTGCGTGCGGAGATCCACAAGGCCAAGGAGCGGACAGAAAAGCCCTTCGGTGTTAATGTCATGCTCATGAGCCCCTTCGTAAAAGAGGTTATGCAGGTCGTATTGGAGGAAAAGGTGCCGGTGGTGACTACCGGAGCTGGAAATCCAGGCGAGTACGTTCCTGCGCTCAAGGAGATCGGCACGAAGGTCATCCCCGTGGTGGCCTCTGTGGCATTGGCAAAGCGTCTTGTGCGCAGCGGTGCGGATGCGGTCATTGCGGAGGGTACGGAATCCGGCGGCCATATCGGTGAGATCACGACCATGGCGCTTGTGCCCCAGGTAGTGGATGCCGTGGATGTTCCCGTCATTGCGGCGGGTGGCATCGCGGATTCCCGCGGGGTGGCAGCGGCTTTTGCGCTGGGCGCCCATGCAGTGCAGATGGGCTCCCGCTTCGTGGTGAGCGAGGAGTGCATTGCCCATCCGAACTATAAGGAACTGGTATTGAAGGCGAAGGATCGTTCCACGGTGGTAACAGGACGTTCCCTCGGACATCCGGCTCGTGTCATCGCCAACAAGCTCTCCCGTCGTTACGAGGAGATGGAGGCGGCAGGCGCCTCGCCGGAGGAATTGGAAAAACTGGGTGTTGGAAGTCTGCATCGTGCTACCCATGAAGGGGATGTGGAGAACGGTTCCGTCATGATCGGGGAGATTTCCGGCATGCTCAAGGACATCAAGCCTGTCAAGGCCATCATAGAGGATATTGTGAACGGATTGCCGGACACCTTCAAGAGCATCGAGGCCAATGTGGATTGATCGTGTCTTTGTTTGCTGTGATTTATGAGCCTGTTGCAGAAATGGGGGAAATGAATTGAACAAGCTTGCATTTGTATTTCCAGGACAGGGCGCACAGACTGTCGGCATGGGCAAGGATTTTTGCGAGAAGTATGATGTGGCGAAGCGGCTCTTCAAGGAAGCCGATGAGGCTCTTGGGTATTCCATCCAGAAAATGTGTTTTGAGGGGCCGGCGGATGACCTGAAGCTCACCGCCAATACACAGCCTGCCATTCTCACCATGAGCGTCATCGCCAATGAGATCCTCAAGGAGCATGGCATACAGCCGGACATTGCGGGCGGCCATAGCCTTGGGGAGTATTCTGCCCTCGTTGCGGCGGATGTCCTGAATTTCCAGGATGCAGTGCTTCTCGTGCACAAGCGCGGGCAGTTCATGCAGGAAGCAGTTCCCGTTGGGGAAGGCGGCATGGCGGCAATCATCGGCCTGGCAGACGAGGTGATTGTCGATGCCTGTGAGAAGGTGACAAGGAGTGCGGGCGAGGTCCAGGCGGTGAATTTCAACTGCCCGGGCCAGACGGTCATCGCCGGTTCGACAAAGGGCGTGGAGGCGGCTGTGGAAGCACTGAAGGAGGCAGGAGCCAAAAAGGCCGTGGTGCTGCCGGTCAGTGCCCCCTTCCATAGCACCCTCATGAAGCCCGCTGCGGAGAAGCTGGCGGCAGAATTGGACAAGGTGGAGATTCGCGATGCGAAATTCCCCGTGGTTGCGAATGTCAATGGAAAATTGGAACAGAAGGCGGGCGAGATCAAGGAGAATCTCGTCGCGCAGGCGGCCAGTCCCGTGAAGTGGATTGATTGTGTGATCGCCATGCGGGAGTTCGGTGCGGACACCTATGTGGAAGCCGGCCCGGGAAAGACCCTCTGCGGCTTCAACAAGCGGATTGACAAGGCTCTCGTCAGTATGAACGTGGAAAATATGGAAAGCCTGAAAAAAACCCTTGACTATTTCAAGGAGGTTCGATAATATGCTTTTAGATGGAAAAGTTGCGCTTGTCACGGGAGGCTCCCGTGGCATCGGCAGGGCGATTGCCTTGAGACTGGCAGAGGAAGGGGCCAAGGTTGCCATCAACTATGCCGGGAATGTGAAGGCAGCGGAGGAAGTCAAGGCTGCCATTGAGGAAAAAGGCGGCAAGGCGATTCTTGTCCAGGCAGATGTGTCGGACAGTGAGGCTGCCGAGGGCATGGTTGCCTCTGTCGTGGAGGCTTTCGGCACGGTTGATATCCTTGTGAACAATGCAGGCATTACGCGGGATGCTATTTTTGCCCGCATGAAGGAAGAGGATTTCAATGCAGTGATCAACACGAACCTCAAGGGAGTGTTCCACTGCACGAAGGCTGTGACGAAGCTCATGATGAAGCAGCGGAGCGGGCGTATCGTGAACATGGCGTCTGTCGTGGGAGTTACCGGAAATGCGGGACAGGCGAACTACAGCGCAGCCAAGGCAGGGGTCATCGGATTTACGAAGTCTGTGGCAAGGGAACTGGCGGGACGCGGCATTACAGTGAACAGTGTCGCGCCGGGCTTTATCGAGACGGATATGACGGCGGTTCTTTCGGACAAGGTGAAGGAAGCCATGACAGAGGAAATCCCTTTGAAGCGTGCAGGAAAGCCGGAGGATGTGGCGAATGCGGTGCTTTTCCTCGCTTCGGACAATGCGGCTTATATCACAGGCCAGGTGCTCCATGTAGACGGCGGCATGGTTATGTGATATAACTATATATATGTGTGAATGTAAATCCCGTAATCATCGGAGATCATTGGAGGGAGGTGAGATGGCATGGCAACTTTTGACAAAGTCCGGGATATCGTGGTAGAGCAGTTAGGCGTTGAGGCTGACGAGGTACAGATCGAGTCCACGTTCATTGATGACTTGGGAGCTGATTCCCTGGATATCGTTGAGCTGATCATGGCTTTCGAGGAGGAATTCAATATTGAGATTCCTGATGAGGCTGCGGAGAAGATCAAGACCGTTCAGGATGTTGTGAACTATATAGACCAGAACAAATAAGTTGAGCGTCTTGCCTTTAAGAGAATCCCGTGAAGATTGCTTCGCGGGATTTTCTAAAAAGGGATATGGGATGAGATTTCCTGAATAGGCAGGATGGATGGGAGGAGTTACTTTGAAACTTCCAGAACTGAAAATTGGGGAAAAGATCGCAAGAATACCAATCGTTCAGGGGGGAATGGCGATCCGCCTCTCGACTGCCAGACTTGCAGCTGCGGTGGCAAATGAGGGCGGCATCGGGCTCATTGCTGCATCTGGCATGTCCCACGATGAACTTCGCTATGAGATACGCCTTGCCCGTTCGCTTACCTCTGGTATCATCGGGATCAACATCATGGTGGCAGCAAGGGATTTCGCTGAGGTCGTCAAGACGGCAATCAGTGAAGGAATCGACCTTGTTGTGGCCGGCGCGGGGTTTTCCCGTGACATGTTCGGCCTTGGCAAGGATTCCGGAACTCCTATCGTGCCCATTGTATCTACGGCTAAACTAGCGAAAATATCCGAACGTCTTGGCGCCTCGGCGGTCGTCGTTGAGGGAAAGGAAGCCGGAGGGCATCTCGGCACGGATACTTCCATACGGAAGATCATTCCGGAGGTGCGCGCTGCTGTGAAACTTCCGATCATTGCAGCGGGCGGCGTTCTCACGGGCCAGGACATCGTTGATTTTATAAAGATGGGAGCAAATGGCGTCCAGATGGGATCGCGTTTTGCCTCCAGTGTTGAATCGAATGCGGCTCCGGCACTTAAGGAATATTACCTGAAATCGAAGCCGGAGGACATCGTGGTCATTCATAGCCCTGTCGGCCTTCCAGGCCGTGCCGTGCGGACACCATTTTCACAGAAAGTACTGGAGGGTCCGGTACCGCCGAAGAAATGCGACAACTGTCTCAAGGCGTGCAAGCACAATTTCTGCATTATCCGTTCCCTCATACGGGCACAGCAGGGTGATGTGGAAACCGGTCTGGTATTTACGGGGGAATACATGCCGCGCATCGACAAGATCCTGTCGGTGAAGGAAATCTTTTCCAAGCTGAAAGCAGAGGCTGCGGCGGCAGTGTGACGAGAGGAGATGGAGTTTTGGGAACTCGGGTAGTGATTACAGGTTTGGGCGCGATTACGCCAATCGGCATCGGCAAGGAGGACTTCTGGAAGGGACTTCTTGAGGGGCGCAATGGCATTGCACGGATTACCCGTTTCGATGCGGAGGGATTTGACGCGCAGATTGCCGGTGAGGTCAAGGACTTTGATCCCACGGCCTATATCGACAAGAAGGAATCCAAGCGCATGGATCGCTGCACGCAGTTTGCGGTTGCTGCTGCCAGGCTTGCCATAGAGGATGCCGGGCTGGAGCTCGACAAGGAGAACCTCGAGAGGATTGGGACCTTTGTCGGTACGGGGATTGGCGGCATGGAGACCATGCACAGCCAGTATGAGAAGTTCTTTGCGAAAGGACCTTCCCGCATCAGCCCCTTCTTTGTGCCCATGATGATTCCGAACATGCCTGCGGGGCAGGTGTCCATTGTCTATCATCTGCATGGCCCGTCCAGCTGCATGGCTACTGCCTGTGCTACGGGGACGAACTGCATTGGGGATGCCTTCCGCGTCATTCAGCGCGGGGATGCGGATGTCATGATTGCCGGTGGCACGGAGGCGGCGATTTCCCAGGCGCCTGTGGCCGGGTTCTCGGCGATGAAGGCCCTCTGCACGGATCACAATGATGACCCGGAGCACGCTTCCCGCCCCTTTGACAAGAACCGGAGCGGTTTTGTCATGGGTGAGGGCGCAGGGCTTGTGGTTCTTGAGTCCCTGGAGCATGCAGAGGCTCGCGGCGCCCATATCTATGCTGAGCTCGTAGGCTATGGTGTGAATTCCGATGCCTATCATATGACGAGTCCTGCACCTCATGGGGAATATCAGGCGAAATGCATGCAGCTTGCGTTGGATGACGCCGGGATGAAGGCGGCAGATGTGGACTATGTCAATGCACATGGCACGTCTACCCATATGAATGACGAGGGAGAAACGGAAGCCATCAAGACCGTCTGGGGAGATGCGGCGAAGGATGTGTCCGTATCCTCCATCAAGTCCATGACAGGTCATCTTCTGGGTGCTGCCGGTGGCGTTGAGTGCATTGCATCTGCTTTGTCCGTGGAGAATGACATGCTTCCCCCTACCATCAACTACGAGACGCAGGATGAGGGCATGGACCTGGATTATGTGCCGAATAAGGCGAAGGCAAAGACGGTCCGGGCGGCCATGTCGAATTCCTTTGGCTTTGGCGGGCATAATGCCTGTCTGCTCTTGAAGAAATACGTGAAGTGAAATCTATGGGAAAAAGGATGTCAGCGGAACGGCAGCAGCAGTTGCTGGAGCTTTCCGGGCGCATGCAGGTGATGTTTCGCGATATTCATCTTTTGGATACGGCGTTGACCCATACTTCCTATGCCAATGAGGCGAAGGGGCGTGTGGTGCACAATGAGCGTATGGAATTTCTTGGGGATGCTGTGCTGGAACTCGCATCCAGTACCTATCTCTATCAGTGCTTTCCGCATCTTCCGGAAGGGGAACTCACAAAGACGAGGGCCGGCATTGTCTGTTCGGCTACCTTATCGAAACTGGCGAAAGCCCTTGGATTGGGGGACTGCCTGCTCCTGGGGCATGGAGAGGCCCAGGGCGGAGGACGTACCCGTGCTTCCAATCTGGAGGATGCCTTTGAGGCGGTCATTGGCGCGGTTTATCTTGACCAGGGCTGGGAGACCGCCCGTGATTATGTGCTGCGCCAGCTTGATGGGGAGTTCCGCATGGTGAGGCAGGGCGGTGCCCTGCAGGATTGCAAGACGGTGTTGCAGGAGCTTGTGCAAAA
Source organism: uncultured Veillonellaceae bacterium (assembly GCA_902801565.1). Taxonomy (GTDB): domain Bacteria; phylum Bacillota; class Negativicutes; order Selenomonadales; family Selenomonadaceae; genus UBA3796. The sequence goes on from CADCIX010000002.1 coordinate 101,276, forward strand.
GAAGCCGGGCAGCCAGGTGATTTATGAATTGGTGAGTGCCACAGGCCCGGACCATGACAAGGAATTCGTCTTTTCCGTGAAGATCAATGGCGAGATTTTTGGCCATGGGCATGGAAGAAGCAAGAAGGAAGCGGAGCAGCATGCTGCCCGTGAGGCACTGGATCGTTTAGGAGCGAAGCCGAAATAACGAAAGCCCTGTCGCGGAATGCCGCAGCAGGGCTTTTTGCAGTGAAAGGATGGGATGCATATGCGTGAGCTTACGATGCTGGGGACGGGATCGGCCATGGTCACGAACTGTTTCAACACCTGTTTTGTCATCCAGATGGATGATGGGGAGTGCTTTCTCACGGATGCCGGGGGCGGGAATACCATCCTGCGGCAGCTGGAATTGGCAGGGGTGGACTACAAGCGGCTTCATCATATGTTTGTGACTCATGGTCATACCGACCATGTCCTGGGTGTCATATGGGTGATGCGAAAGATTGCCTCCCTCATCAACCAGGGCAAATATGGGGGACTGTTCCATATCTATTGCCATGATGTGGTGAAGGAGATGCTGGAGGTCATGGCAGGGCTCACCCTCAAGAAGAAGGACCTGGACCAGCTGGGGAAGGGCATCCTCATCCATGAGATCAAGGATGGGGAGCAGGTGGAACTCCTGGGCATGAAACTCACGGCCTTTGACATTCTTTCCACGAAGGCGAAACAGTTCGGCTATGCACTGGAATTCCCCGATGGGTTGCGCCTCTGCTGCCTTGGGGATGAGCCCTATAACGAGCGTGCGGAAAAGTATGCCAGGGGCGTGGACTGGCTTCTCTCCGAGGCCTTCTGCCAGTACAAGGACAGGGAACGGTTCAAGCCCTATGAAAAGAACCACAGCACGGTAAAGGAGGCAGGAGAAATCGCCGAGAAGCTTAAAGTGAGGAACCTCATCCTTTATCACACGGAGGACAAGGACATGGAGCACCGCAAGGCGAATTACAGAGCCGAGGCAGAGGAGTACTTCAAGAGCGGGAATGTCTTTGTCCCGGATGACCTGGAAGTCATTGCTTTATGATGCAGTCACCGATGATAGAAATTAATTCCCTGGTGAAGCGTTTTCCCCACAAGGACGTGGAAAACAGGGATGCCTGGAAGACTGCCGTGGACGGGCTGAGTCTTTCTGTCCGGGAGGGGGAGATCTTCGGGCTGCTCGGACCGAATGGCGCAGGAAAGACTACGACCATCCGTATGCTCACCATGCAGACGGCCCCCACGGAGGGGCGCGTGTTCTATGATGGGAAGGAGCTTCGGGAACATGAACGGGACATCAAGCGGCTCATCGGCGTGGTTCCCCAGCACGTGAATTTTGACCAGGATCTCACGGTGGGGGAGAACATGGAGCTCCATGCCCGCCTGCACCATATGGGAAAGGCGGAGCGAAGAGCACGCATCGGGGAACTGCTTCGGTATGTAGAGCTTTCCGAGGTGGTGAATGACAGGGTGCGCCAGCTTTCCGGCGGCATGAAGCGCCGTCTGCTCATCGTGCGGGCCCTCATCCATCGTCCGCGTATCCTCTTTCTCGACGAGCCCACCGTGGCTCTCGACCCCCAGGTGCGGCGCCGCATATGGGATCTTGTTCGCCGGATGGCGACGGATGGGGTGACGGTTTTCCTGACCACCCATTACATCGAGGAGGCGGAGGCTCTCTGCGACCGCGTGGCCATCATGAACAAGGGTAAATTGATTGCTGTCGGGCAGCCCCTGGAGCTTTGCAGACAGATGGGCTCCTATACGGTGGAATGGGATGCGGCAGGGACGCGGGAATACAGGTTTTTCCCCCATAGGAATGAGGCGGCGGACTTTGCGGCGAAACTTGCGTCTGAGGAGAAGGTGCTGGTGCGCCGCACGAATCTGGAAGACGTATTCATCGAGCTTACGGGCAGGAAGGAAGGGCTTTGATGCTGTACGATATATGGACGGTTTTCTGGAGGGACTGGGTGGTGCTGAAGCGCCGCATGGTGAAGTTCCTGTTGAGCCGTATGGTGGCGCCCATGCTCTATCTTGTCGCCTTTGGATGGGGATTGGGGCGAAGCATTGATGTGGGGGGCGGTTCCTATCTTGATTTTCTTGTGCCGGGCATCCTCGCCCTGAATTCCATGAACATCAGCTTCAACAGCATCATCCCCGTGCATGCGGAGCGCGTCTATCACAAGAGCCTTGAGGAGTACATCATTGCGCCCATCTGCCCACAGTCCTTCGTCATCGGCAAGGTCCTGGCTTCCGTTCTTCGCGGCTTGCTTTCCTCGGCCATCATCGTCGGGCTGGCAGTCCTTTTCGGTGCCCGGTTCACGGTTACGCCGTTGTTTCTTCTCGTGCTCGTCCTGAACTGCGTCATTTTCGCGGAAATTGGTTTCTGGGCGGCAATGGTGATCCAAACCTATGAGGAAATGGGGCAGGTGAATACCTATATCCTGCTTCCCATGTCCTTCCTCTGTGGCACCTTTTTTTCCACGAATGCGCTGCCGGATGTCCTTCGCTGGTTCATCGAGCTTCTGCCCCTCACCCATACGAGCGGGCTTTTGCGGTGCATCGGGAGTGGCGGTGATGGGGCGATGGGGTCGGTTCTTGTTCTGATGATTTACGCTGTTCTTTGTTTCTTTTTGGGCAATCGGGCGTTTTTGCGGCTTCGTCGTTAAGACAGGGGGAGGAAAGGCTATTGTTCAAGGCGATATTGCATCATCGCGCTGCTTCCTGTGAGGATTGCAGCGGTCTCTGCTGCACAAAGATTGAGGATTTCAGCGTGAAGGCAGGCCAGCTGGAGATTTTTTCCCATGTCAATCTGCACATCCATTGCGGGCAGCTTACCGCCATCATCGGCCCCAACGGGGCGGGGAAGAGCACGCTCCTGCGGGCGATTCTCGGGGAGGTTCCCCATACGGGACGCCTGCGTTATGTGGATGCCAAGGGGAAGCATACGGGGCACCCTGTCATCGGCTATGTGCCGCAGTACCTGCGTTTTGATGTCAGTGCGCCGATCAGTGTCATGGATATTTTCATGGCATGTCTGTCAAAGCGTCCTGTCTGGCTCTGCTCCGGCAGCAGTTTGCGCCCGATGGTGCTGGAACAGCTGGCGAGGGTCAAGGCGGAGCATCTCATCGACCGCCGCCTCGGGGCCCTGTCCGGCGGGGAACTGCAGCGTGTGCTTCTGGCCCTGGCCCTGGACCCTATGCCGGATCTTTTGCTTCTCGATGAGCCGGTGTCCGGCGTGGACAGGAATGGCAGGGAACTCTTCTACGAGATCGTGGCAGACCTTCGGGCGAAGGAAGATATGGCAATCCTTCTGGTTTCCCATGACCTTGGCCTTGTGGCGAAGCATGCGGACCAGGTGGTGCTCATGGACAAGGGCGTTCTCGTGAGCGGAACCCCGGAAGACGTGTTCCGGGATGCACGGACCAGGCAGGTCTTTGGCATGGTGGATGGTATTGAGGCAGGAGAAGGAGGGCTTGCCTGATGGAAGGAATCTACTCGTTGATGGATATTCTTTTGCCCTTTCAATGGGCAAGCCATACCTTCATGAGGAATGCTTTTCTGGCGGTGCTTCTGGTGACGCCTCTTTTTGGGATATTGAGCACCATGGTGGTGTCGAACCGCATGGCCTTCTTTTCGGATTCCCTGGGGCATGGAGCCTTTACCGGCATTGCCATCGGTGCCCTGCTGGGGATCTTCTCTCCCATGGCATCCCTGGTGGCATTTTCTGTGTTGTTTGCGCTTTTCATCACCTATATCAAGAGCAAGAGCAGCGTTTCCACGGACACGATCATCGGGGTGTTTTCCTCCACGGCGATTGCCCTTGGCCTCATGCTCATGTCCCGTGGCGGGAGTTTCAATAAATTTTCCTCTTATCTCATCGGGGATCTGTTGAGCATCACGCAGGAGGATCTCGCCGCTCTTTTGCTGGTATTTCTTGCAGTGCTGGTTCTTTGGGCATTGCTCTTCAATCGTCTGCTGGTTTTGTCCGTCAATGCCGCCTTTGCCAGCAGCAGGGGCATCTCTTCTCTTTTGGCGGAGAGCGTATTTGCCGCAATCCTTGCTGTGGTCGTGGCCATCAGCATCCAATGGGTGGGAATCCTCATCATCAATTCCCTGCTGGTGCTGCCGGCGGCAGGGGCGAGGAACATCACCAACGATGTGAAGCACTATCATCTCGTTTCCGTCCTCATTGCCCTGGTGTCCGGAATCAGCGGGCTCATTCTGGCATATTACTTCAATATGGCAGCAGGGGCGACCATCGTGGTCATTGCCTCGGCAATTTTCTTTCTGACATTGCTGCTCAAACCATATTTCGTTAGGTAATTTGACCTGTTTTGCGTGATGCAGGCAGGTTTTTTTCCTTTTCTGTCGAAATACCTCAGATATATGCGTAAGCTATAAACGTATATGTTATGTGGAAGGGTTATGGCATGGAAAAGGAGGGAGCCTTCATGTTGCGGCGTTGCCTGGCATCTGTTTTTGTTCTGCTGACAGTGTTGGCTCTTTTTGATGGGTGTGTCAAACAGCAGGAGGAATCTCCGATAGCAGGGGGAGAATACGAGAAGGTACGGCTTGTCATGACCGCAAACGGGACGGATATCGGCATTGAGACGCTGACCGCACGGCGCTTTGCGGAACTGGTGGAGAAGGAGTCCGGCGGGAATGTGCATATCGAGGTCTATCCCAACGATGAATTGACGGGAGGAAATACCAACGAGGCAGTCCGATCCCTGACAGAGGGGTATGTCGATCTCGGCGCCTATGTATCGGGAACCATGTCGCTGCTCGACCCGCGGCTGGAGGTTGCGACGATTCCCTGGTCCTTTTCCAGTTACCAGGAGGCACGACAGGTGATTGACGACACCGGGGGAGCCTATTACGAGAAGATTCTTGCCGAATACGGCCTGGTGTATCTCGGTTCGGCACATAATGCCATGCGCCAGCTGACCAGCAACCGCAATCCTATACGGACTCCCGAGGACCTTCAGGGTATGAGGATCCGTGTGCTGGGTGGCGAGGTCTATCGGCTCTTCTTTGCGGCGCTTGGGGCGGAGCCGATTCCCTTGGGCTGGAGTGAGCTCAATATCGCCATCCGACAGGGGTTCATCGAAGGGCAGGAAAACGGTTTTTTCCTCATGAAATCCGGCCACCTCAACGAGATACAGAAGTACATGACGGTCTGGAACTATCTGTACGAGAATTATCTTTTCGTTGCCAACCGCAAGACCTTTGACCAACTGGAGCCCAAGACACAGGCGCTGCTTCGCGCAAAGATGCGGGAGGCATGTGAGTGGGGACGGGATTATCTGGAAGCGGAGGAAACGAAGATCCGGGTGCAGTTCGCCGAGGATGGTCTGGAAATCACGGACCTCACGCCCGAGGAACTGGAGGTCTTCAAGGCGCGGGTACGCCCTCTGCGGGAACAGCTCAAAAAGAAATACGGCGCAGAGGCATGCAAGGCCTTTCGCATTGATATGGATGAGGAGGGTGGCATGTGAAACAGGGAATCTATCGGTTTTGCCTGTCAGCCTTCTTGTACTGGCTGGTTGCAGCATATGCGGGCCAGGTGTTCGTGCTTCCCCCAAAGATCATCGGACTTGCCACGTTCCTGCCGCCTGTTCTGGGGCTTATGTGGGGGCCGGTGGCAGCAGTTGGCGTGTACGTGGGAGGATTGCTTGCAGCACCGGAGTTCGATGGGCTTTCTTCTGCAGGGATTGGAAGCGGGCTTTCGGTCTTTTGGCGGGGAGCCTGGGTATTTCTCGCAGGGTATCTGCCATATTTCCTCTGGCACAGATGGCCTGCCAGGCAAGGGGAAACGGCATTTCCCCTTACAACGTATACACTCAGGAAGTTTCTTGTATGCCTGCTCATCACCTTTCTCGTGACATCAGCCTTCCGTACACTGACAGCCTCCCCTTCAGAACTGGAGGCGCTTGCCGGCTGGCTTAGCTCGGGAAAGACTGCGACGCTTTCGGAGTATATGCTCGCCTGCTTCATCAATGATTTCTTTTTGGCGGTATTCTTTGGGCTTGCCGGATTTTTCTTCCTTGTCAGCAAGGGCTATGGCTTTTATTGTCCGAAGAAGGAATCTGTGGAACAGGAAGCTTCGCAAAACAGCCAGGCCAAGGGCAGGATCTACAAGGCATGGGTCATGGCACTGGGGTTTTATGTCCTGTTCCCGGCGGTTGTCATTTATATGGATGTCTATCAGATCTATGGGATGAATTACATGGGGACTTGGCTGCATTTCCTTCTGGAATGCATTGCCATGATGGACATGTATCTTGTCCTGATGCTCTATCTGCTGCTGCGCTACCGACGTTCCATCATGATGGAGGTCGTGTTTCTGGTGGCGCTGACGGTGTTCCTGCTGGCAGCAGTATTGGGCTGGGGAAGCTCTGCAGCCATGAGCCATCTCGTGGAATCCCATGCGGATGATTCCCTGCATGCCATGAGTGTCATCTGCCGCGAACGGCTGAACCGTACCTTTTTCTGTGTGCGGCAGGCAGTGAATGGCATGAAGCTTCAGGTGGTCAATGGCATTGAAAGCTATGAGAGGCTGGCGGGGGATGCTGCCTATCGGGAAAACTACCTCAAGGCCATGGAGAAGAGCTTCAGTGCCATTGCTTATGGGACGGATGGGAGCATTGCCTACTATTTGCGGCTGGCACCGGAAATTGCCGGGACCAAGGGCGGTTTTTCCATGGGGCGTGAAGATGTTCGTTGGGAAGGGGCGCTGCCGTCTTTCGTGGAACGGGATCCCATCGACCTCGCCCTCTATTCCTCCGATGATGCGAGGAGTGTTGGCTGGTACTATATTCCCATCAGGAGCAAATGCGCCACATGGATTGAGCCCTATGTGGATCCCACAGCCAAGTCCTATGTCATCTCCTATGTGGCGCCCATCTTTGTCGAAGGCAAGACGGTTGGGGTTATCGGCATGGACATCGACTTCAATTTCATCATTCAGGAACTGCGGCGCATGTCCATCTATGACTATGGCTATGTCTACATCATGAACCGCAACGGCGTCGTGCTCTACCATCGGGATCGGCCCCAGGGCTCCCTGTTCCAGCCGAACCCGGAATTCCAGGAGATTGAGATCTATCTTGCCAATGGCATGTGGCTTGGTATTGCGACGCCTTTGAGCAAGGTGCATGACGAGCGCAACCGCATCCTGATGCATCTGGTGGCGGCCATCCTCATCGTTGCGATGCTGGTATCCCTGGGAAGCATTGCCCTGGCATCCTATGCCATCCATCCACTGGCAGGAATGACGGAGGCAGCGAAACGCATTGCCTCCGGGGACCTCAGTGTGGAGATTTCCTATGAGTCCGGCAATGAACTGGGACTTCTGGTGCGGAGCATCCGTGAAATGGCTGCGAAGCTGGAGATCTATGTCTACCGCGACAAGCTGACGGGCCTTCGAAATACCGCGGCCTATATGAGCAAGGGCGGGGAACTGGATGCCCAGAAGAAAGTGGGTTCCGGCCTTGCCTATGGTGTGGTCATCTTCGACGTGAATTTCCTGAAGAAGGTCAATGACCAATATGGCCATGAGTCGGGCAATGTGCTTCTCCGCCATGCCTCCCAGGTCATCTGCAAGGTGTTCGACCACAGCCCCGTTTACCGCATCGGCGGCGATGAGTTTGCGGCCATCCTGGAGCGTCAGGACTATGAGAACCGGGAGGAACTTCTTCGCATCTTTGATGAAAAGATTGCGCAGGAGCATTTCGAGGCGGCAGGGGATACCCTTGGCGTATCTGTGGCCCGTGGCCTTGGTGTCTACGAAGAGGGCATGGATTTTTCTGCCGTGGCAAAGAAAGCCGATGTCGCAATGTACAGCCATAAGACAGCCATTAAGGCAAAATATGGCGAGGATGTGCGGTGAAATGGTCAATGTTTCAATGCTGCCGGAAGGCAGCATTGAAACCTATATATTGAAATCTATCTATTGAAACACAAGAACAAAGGAGTGGATTGCATGAAACTGAAGATTCCCTATCACAAATCCCATGTTCCCATTGAAATTCCGGACCACAATTTCCTTGGGGTCCTGGAATCCGATTCCGGAAGCACAAAGATGGAGGGCTCCCAGGAGGAGATTGTCGAGCGTGCCATGGACAACCCCATCGGCAGCGCAAAGCTGGAAGACCTGGTCAAGGGGAAGAAGCGTATGGTCATCATATCCAGCGACCATACGCGCCCGGTGCCCAGCAAGGTGACCATGCCGATCCTGCTGCGCCGCATTCGCGAGGCAAATCCCGACATTGATATCACCATTCTCATTGCCACCGGTTTCCATCGTCCGACAACCCATGAGGAGCTGGTGCAGAAATATGGGGAAAAGATCGTCAAGGAGGAGCACATCGTCATCCATCGTTCCCAGGAGGACGAGATGGCGGATCTCGGGACCTTGCCCTCCGGCGGCAAGCTGCTCATCAACAAGGTCGCTGTGGATACCGACCTGCTCATTGCGGAAGGATTCATTGAGTCCCATTTCTTTGCAGGTTTTTCCGGCGGACGGAAATCCATCCTGCCCGGCATTGCATCCGCCACAACGGTTATGGCGAACCATTGCAGCGAGTTCATTGCCAGCCCCTATGCGCGTACGGGCATTCTGGAGAACAATCCCATCCACAAGGATATGCTCTATGCTGCCGAGCAGGCAAAATTGGCCTTCATCCTGAATGTCGTGATTGACGCGGAGAAAAAGGTGATTGCGGCTTTTGCGGGAGACAGGGTAAAGGCTCATCTTACCGGCTGCGATTTTGTGATGAAGATGGCAGAGGTCAAGAAGCAGCCCGCCGATATTGCCATCACGACCAACGGGGGCTATCCTCTCGACCAGAACATCTACCAGTCCGTCAAGGGCATGACCGCCGCCGAGGCGACCTGCAAGGAGGGCGGCATCATCATCATGGTTTCGGCCTGCAATGACGGCCATGGAGGGGAGTCTTTCTACCGGACCCTCAAGGAAGCCGAGTCGCCGCGGGCTCTGCTGGACCGGATTGCCAAGGTTCCGCGCAACGAGACCATTCCGGACCAATGGGAGATGCAGGTCCTTGCCCGCATCCTTGACAAGTACACGGTGATTCTCGTGACGGATATGTGCGACCCGCAGATGATACGCGATATGCACATGCAGCATGCCGCAACCTTCGAGGAAGCCTTCCGGCGCGCCATGGAAATCAAGGGGAAAGATGCCTCTGTGGTTGTCATACCGGATGGCGTTTCCGTGATTGTCCGTTAAAGATCCTTTCCTTAAGCAAATAAAGTAAGTATGTCGATATCTTGCATTTACCCTCCTTGTGTGATAGCATAGGGGCATGGCAAAAGATGACATCCCGCCTTCGGTGTGAGTCATACTTTTCAAGGCACTTTTCATGCAATGCAAACTGCTGCTTGGATCTGGTTGCAGACCGAGACAGGAGAGGGTAACTGCGCTCTTTTTGAAGGATACGTATGCACCTTTCAGGTCTGGCCTGAAAGGTGCATTTTTGCGTCTTTTGCCAAGGTGTGTTGGAAATCTTTGGTAGGAGGGTTTTGCTGTGAGAAATCTGATCAAGAAACTGGTTGACAACATGGCGCTTTTGGTGATTGCCGTGGCAGTGCTGGGGGCTGTCCGTCCGGAGACGCTTTCCTGGATCGGCCCTTATGTGTCCTGGATGCTCGGGGTTGTCATGTTCGGAATGGGAATGACGCTTCGAGTGGAGGACTTCCGCAATGTGCTGCGGCATCCCTGGGAGGTTGGCATCGGAGTGATGGCGCAATTCATCATTATGCCATTGGCGGCACTGGCGCTCATCAGGCTCTTTGCGCTGCCGCCGGAGCTCGCCATCGGCGTGGTTCTGGTGGGGACCTGCCCGGGCGGCACGGCCTCGAATGTCATTTCCTATCTGGCGAAGGGGGATGTGGCCCTGTCGGTCTCGATGACCATGACGACGACACTGCTGGCTCCCCTTGTGACGCCCTTTTTGACCTGGGCCTTGGCCGGTGCCTGGATTGACGTGTCCTTTACGGCAATGATGATCTCCATTGCGGAAATGGTGCTGGCCCCTGTCCTCTTGGGCCTTCTTGCGCATCATTTCGCGGAGCGCCAGGTGGAGCGAGTGATGCCCGTCATGCCCCTGGTGTCGGTCATCTGCATCGTCCTGCTGGTGGGCTGCGTCGTGGCGCTTTCCTCCGGCAAGCTCCTTGAGGTTGGGCCGGGCATGGCCATGGTGGTCATACTGCACAATCTCTTCGGTCTCCTGCTCGGCTACGGTGCCGCGAAGGCAATGCACATGAATCCGCAAAAGTCCCGCACGGTGGCCATTGAGGTCGGCATGCAGAACTCCGGCATGGCAGCCAGTCTTGCCATCCTGTATTTCAATCCGGCAGCGGCGCTGCCCGGGGCAATCTTCAGCGTATGGCACAATATTTCCGGTTCCCTTTTGGCGAATTTTTTCGCTCGCAGGAATGAGAAGGAAACATTGGAATTGACAGAGGCAAAGGCTTCGTGAGTTTGGAAGGAGACAGGGAAATGAAAGTATTGCGTACCGTTCAGGAGATTCGTGATTTTGCCGGGGAACAGAAAAAGGCCGGCAAGCGAATTGGTCTGGTGCCGACGATGGGAGCCCTGCATGAGGGGCATCTCTCGCTGATGCGGGCAGCAAGGGAAAAATGCGATGTGGTGATTGCATCGGTCTTTGTCAATCCGACGCAGTTCGGCCCCAATGAGGACTATGATGCCTATCCCCGCCGGTTCGAGGAGGATTGCAGGCTGCTGGAGGGGATTCCCGTGGATGCAGTGTTCCACCCGGAGCCTTCGGAGATGTATCCGGAAGGCTATTGCACCTATGTGCAGGTGGACGGCGATATCACGAACAAGCTCTGCGGGGCGCAGCGCCCGGGGCATTTCCGCGGGGTGGCCACTGTGGTCACGAAGCTCATCAATCTCTCCCGTGCAGATGAGGCTTTCTTCGGGCAGAAGGATGCGCAGCAGGTGGTGGTGATCCGCCGTTTCGTGGAAGACCTGAATCTCAACGTGCATATCAACATGGTTCCCATCGTGCGGGAGGAAAGCGGGCTGGCAAGGAGCTCACGCAACACCTACCTGTCGCCGGAGGAAAAGGAGGCAGCCTGTGTCCTGTCGCGCAGCCTGCAGAATGCAAAAAAAGCCTTCGAGGGCGGAGAAAGGGATGCGGAAGCGCTCAAGGGACTTGTGGCGAAGGAAATCCAGGGAGAGCCCCTGGCATCCATTGATTATGTGGAACTCTTTTCCTTTCCTGCCCTGCATCCCATGGAAAAGGTCACGGAGGATGCGCTGCTGGCAATCGCCGTGAAGATTGGGAAGACCCGGCTGATTGACAATGTGATTCTGGAAGGAGGCCGGGGATAAGCCATGATGTTGAATTTGCTTAAGGGAAAGATCCACTGTGCAACGGTCACGGAGGCAAATCTCCAATATATGGGAAGCATCACCATCGATGAGGAACTCATGGAGCAGGCAGGTATCCTGCCGAATGAGCGGGTGCAGGTGGTGGACAACAACAATGGTGCCCGCCTGGAGACCTACACCATACCGGGCCCCCGCGGTTCCGGCGTTGTCTGCCTGAATGGCGCGGCGGCCCGCTGTGTCCAGCCGGGGGATGTGGTCATTATCATGGCCTATGCCTTTTTCTCCGAAGAGGAGGCAAGAGGCTACCAGCCTCTGGTCGTCATGGTGGATGAGAAGAACAAGGTGCGGGAGGTTCGCCGGGTGGAATACCACGGGCAGACCGCCTGAGGATGCCCTGCTCCCATGCCTTGCCGATGCAGAATACCGCACTGCAGGAGAAAAATATCTGCCTTGAGCGCAAGGCGGAAAAATGGTAGGATAATGGCGGAGGGATGCAGTGATGCAGTTGGAGGAACTTATCAATCGACATCGAAAGGATCTGGGAGATACCGATATGGCCATCTGGAAGTACATATTCCAGCACCGGAAAGAGGTACGCCATATATCCATTCATAAATTGGCGCAGGAATGTGCCGTATCCAGCACAACGGTGGTGCGCTTTGCCCAGAAGCTGGGCTTTGACGGCTTTGGGGAATTGAAGGCGCGGCTCAAGATGGAGGCACCGGCAGAAATCCATTCCCATGAGGATGTGCTGAAGGATCTACGGGAATTTTATGCGCAGACATCGGCAAAGATTTTCCAACGCAATTTTGATGCGGCCAGCCGTCTGGTCCATGAGGCAAATCGTGTGTTTGCCTTTGCCTCGGGTTATGTCCAGAGCAATGTAGTGCAGGAACTGAAGCGCCTTTTTTTCTATGACAACGTACTGATTTATGAAGTAGCGGGAAAGGAAGAGTTTTATTCCATCGCGCAGGATCTGACGAAGGATGATCTGTTCATCTTTGTGTCTCTTTCCGGGGAGACGCCTTTGGTTGTTGAGTTCGCACGTCAACTGCAGCTGCAGGAAATCCCGTTCCTTTCTATTACGAAGCTTCACGACAATACACTGGCCAGCCTGTCCACGGCAAATCTTTATGTATCGCCTGCCGGTTTCCAAATTTATGAGAGAGAGGATAATCGCACTCCCTTCCAGTCCATGCTGCCGTATTTCATGCTGGTCGAGGTATGGTATGTGAAGTACCGTCTTTATCTTGATGGCATCCATGAAGGGCCATGTACCAAAGTACAGGAAACGAACCAAATACCAAAGTGAGGACAATGTGCCGAAACCCCGTGAAACTATTGCGTTCGCGGGGTTTTTACGTTAAGATTGGACTACAAGATATCTTGAAGTACGGATTGTTGAATCCACAACGGTGGAATGTAATTTGGGAGGGAATGAAAATGACACTCAGCAAAGACCGTGTCATGCAGGGAATGCAGAGATTCGGCGGAGCTATGTATACCCCGGTCATCCTGTTCGCCTTCTTCGGACTTGCCGTGGCAATATCCATTGTCTGCAAGAACGAGGGGCTGTTTGGTTCTTTTGCAGCGCCGGGAACCCTATGGTATGATTTCTGGTTTGTGGCAGAGCAGGGAGCCTGGACGGTGTTTGCCCAGATGCCGATCCTGTTCGCGATTGCCGTGCCGATTGGCTTTGCAAAGAAGGAGCCTGCGCGCTGCGCCATGGAATCCTTTGTCATCTACATGCTGTTCAATTACTTCATTTCAGGTTTTCTGACATTGCATGGCAGCTTTTTTGGAGTGGACTTCTCCCAGAATGCCGGGCCGGGAACGGGGCTGGCCATGATCGCCAACATCAAGACTCTGGACATGGGCATGCTCGGCTCCATCTTCATTGCCTGCATCACGGCATGGCTCCACAATCGCTTCTATGATACGGATATCCCGGACTGGCTCGGTATTTTCAAGGGGCCTGCCTTCGTGGTGGCCATCGGGTTTGCTGTCATGATTCCCATGGCTTTCCTGTTCTGCCTGGTCTGGCCATCGATTCAGCATGTGATCATGCAGTTCCAGGATTTCCTCAAGACCAGTGGCATTGTCGGCGTTTGGGCCTATACCTTTTCGGAGCGCATCCTGCTTCCTGCGGGACTCCATCATTTCATCTATCTTCCCTTCATCTTTGGCCCTGCGGTCTGTGATGGCGGTATCCAGGCATATTGGCTTCAGCATTTGAATGATTTTGCGACCAGTGCCCACAGCCTCAGTGAGATGTTCCCGGAAGGCGGCTTTGCCCTCCATGGCAGTTCAAAGATCTTCGGTCTTCCCGGTGCGGCGCTCGCCATCTATGTGTGCGCGAAACCGGAGAAGCGAAAAAAGACGGCGGCTCTCCTGATTCCTGCAACTTTGACCGCCATGCTTTGCGGCATCACGGAGCCTCTGGAATTCACCTTCCTCTTTGTTGCGCCCCTTCTTTATTTCGTTCATGCCACACTCGCGGCTACCCTTTCCGCAACCTTGTATTTCATCGGGCTTTCCGGCAACTTCGGCGGCGGCCTGATTGATGCCTTTGTGCAGAACTGGATCCCCCTGTTCCCTTATCATGCGGGTACTTACCTGATGCAGATCGGCATAGGTCTCTGCTTCACGGCCATCTACTTTTTCGTGTTCCGCTTCCTCATCCTGAAGAATGATTATCCCACCCCGGGACGTACGGCGGATGATGTGGAGGACAAGCTATTTTCCAAGGCGGAGTACGAGGCCAAGAAGGAAATGGAGGAAATGGGTCTTGCGGACAACGCCCTTGCCATCAAGGCGAAAGTATTCCTCGACAATCTCGGCGGCCCAGGCAACATCAAGGAGGTCACGAATTGCGCGACGCGACTGCGGGTGACGGTTGCCAATCCAGACAAGGTCGCTGCCGTGTCGAAATTCACGAAAGCAGGTGCCTTCGGACTGGTCAAGAACGGCCATGCCATTCAGGTGATTGTGGGGCTTTCTGTCCCCCAGGTGCGCGGATATTTCGACGCATTGCTGAAAGGGGAATCCATTGAGGCGGTGCCGACGATGGCAGAGACGAAGAACGAAGCGGCGGCAGGCAGCAAGGATCTGTCCATGAAGCTGCAGGCCTTTGTTTCCGGCAAACTGATGGATATGACGGAAGTGGAGGATGATATGTTCTCCCAGAAGATGATGGGGGATGGCGTTGCAATCGAGCCAACCAGCGACACGGTGGTTGCCCCGGCGGATGCGGAGGTCACGATGATTATGGAGGAAAGCCTCCATGCTGTCGGACTTCGTCTGGAGAACGGTGCGGAGCTTCTGATCCATATCGGCATTGATACGGTAAAACTTCAGGGCCAGGGCTTCCAGGTCTTGACGGAACAGGGTGCCCATGTAAAGGCCGGCACGCCTTTGATCCGGTTCGATGCAGATGTGATTCGCAAGGCCGGGTACAAGAACACGGTCATCATGGCGGTCACGAATTCTGCCGACTACATGCAGATGGCCAAGAGCAGGAACCAGGAGGTCAAGGCAGGGGAGACGGAAATCCTGAGCTTCTGAGAGGAGAACATTGCTATGGGACAGTTGAAATGGTGGCAGAAAACCCTGGTGTACCAGGTCTATCCGAAGAGTTTCCTGGACACGACGGGCAGCGGGCAGGGGGATATTCCGGGTATCACGAGCAAATTGGACTATTTGGGAAGCCTGGGTGTCGGGGCGGTCTGGCTCACGCCGGTCTACCCTTCCCCCATGGTGGACAACGGATATGATATTGCAGACTATACCGATATCGACCCTTCCTACGGGACGATGGAGGACATGGAAGAACTCATTGCCGAGGCAGGGAAGCGGAATATCCGCATCGTCATGGATCTCGTTTACAACCACACATCAGATCGGCATGCATGGTTTCTGGAATCCAGGACAGGCCGCGATAATGGCAAGTCGGACTGGTATATCTGGAGAAATGCGAACCCTGATGGTTCCGCGCCCACGAATTGGCGCTCGATTTTCGGCGGCAGTGCCTGGACCTGGTGCGAGGAACGGCAGCAGTATTACCTTCACACCTTTGCCAAGGAACAGCCGGATCTGAACTGGGAAAATCCTGAGGTCCGGCAGGCTCTTTACGATGCTGCGAATTTTTGGCTGGAGAAAGGTGTCGGAGGTTTCCGCATCGATGCCATCGTCTACATCAAGAAGCCGCAGGAATTTCGGGATGGCCCGCCGGACAGTGCGGATGGCATGGTAAATATCCATTCCATGACAGCGAATACCAATGGCATCCTCGATTTCCTGCGGGAATTCCGTGAGAAGGTCTTTGATGGGAAGGATATCTTCACGGTGGCAGAGGCCAACAGTGTCGGTCCGGAAGAACTCCATGACTGGGTGGGGGAGCTGGGGGTATTTGACATGCTCTTCGAGTTCAGCCATACGAATCTGGAGTTCACGAATGGGGAGATCTGGTGTCAGGCCACAGGATATCGGCCGGAAATCATCCCTGCCCTCAAGAAATGCCTGACGGCCAGCCAGAAAGCAACGGCGGACAATGGCTGGTATCCCATTTTCTTCGAGAATCACGATCAGCCACGGTGTGTTCGGCATTTCTTTCCCGATGATGCGGATCCCGTGCATGCTGCAAAGGCCATAGCGCTCCTGCTCTTCACCTTGCGCGGCACACCCTTTGTCTATGAGGGGCAGGAACTTGGCATGGACAATGTGTCATGGGGTTCCATCGAGGATTACAATGACATTTCCTCCCACGGGCAGTATGAACTGGCACGGGAGGAAGGCTATGCGGAGGATGTGGCGATGAGGTTCGTCCAAAGGTACAGCCGGGACAATGCCCGTACCCCCATGCAGTGGACGATGGAAAGACACGCAGGCTTTACGACAGGCGAGCCGTGGCTTCCCGTACATGAGGATTACGCGACATATTGCGTGGAAACGGAGTCTGTGGCGGAGGGGTCCGTCCTGTCCTTCTATCGCAAGCTCAGCCGCTTGCGCAGGTCAGGAAAAGCATCCGAGGTTCTGCAGCGGGGGAACTATGTGGAATGGACCGGGCTCGGGGATATGATCTATGCCTTCCGGCGCCAATGGGCAGGCAAGGAAGTCACGACATTGGTGAATTTCGGCAGCGAGGAAGTACATTATGAGCCGCAAGGGATGGATCAGACAGAGCTGTTGGCTGCCACACATCCAATGCCGGCAAAAGGGGTTCTGCGTCCCTATGAGGCGGTTTGCTGCATGGGGGACTGCCTTGCCGGCAGGGGGAAAGGAGTGCAAAAGTCATGAAAATAGCTGCCAGCGACTATGATGGCACCTTGTTCCGCGAGGAGCGGATTTCCGCTGAGGATGTGGAGGGAGTTCGCCAATGGCGTGCCAAAGGGAATAAGTTCGGCGTGGTGACCGGGCGCGATTATGGCATGCTTGCCCCGCAGCTGCATCATTATGGTATAGGCTTCGACTATGTCGTCTGCAATAACGGCGGACTCATTTGCCGTGCCGACGGAACTCCCCTTTGGCAGGGGACGATTCCCTTGGATGCTTTGGCAGCGATGGTGAAAGATCCCGGTGTGCGCCGTTCCTTTCATTTTGCATTCTCAGCGGTGGATTGCACTTATCTCTACCATGAAAGGGAGGGCTCATGGATTGCCCGTGAGGCGGGGCAGTGGGAGTTTCAGATCGTGAAGATCAGGGAACCGGATATCCCATGGCTGCCGCAGATCCACCAGTTTTCCCTGGGGTATCCGGAACCGGAAGAGGCTGCGGCCGTCAGCGCGTCCATCAATGCACAGTTCGGGGAAATCGTCCATGCCTATCCCAATCGGTGCAGCCTGGACATTACGCCAAAAGGCATCAGCAAGCGCCAGGGCATTGAAAAGCTTGTGGAACTCATGGGATGGGAGTCCCCGGAAATCTATGCCATTGGTGATGAGACCAATGACCTTCCCATGCTGGAAGCCTTTCAAGGCTTCACGGTGGAAACTGCCCGGGAGGACATCAGGAAGAAGGCCCGGAAGGTTTACAGCAGTGTTGGGAGCATGCTTATCGATTGCTTGTGACCAAGAAGGATGTTGCAGAGGTGATTCTGCAACATCCTTCTTTAATTAAGCGTGCTTCTGTTCGTCAATGTCAAGGGGGTCACTATGACCGCCCGTTTGATGGCCTTTGCTTCCCCTTCCGCTTCGCTGATATGTGCTGCTGCACAAGAGAATCAGGATAGAAAAATTGATTGACAAATTCCCATGACAAATCGTTCCCAATGTAGTAAAATGAATAAGTATGTTAATTTTTTTTGTAGGTGATGGATTTGTCGAACGCGATGTTTGATACGATAAAGCGTGATTTGGAGCAGCTGGAGGATGAGCTTCTGGCGGCTGTGGACTCGCCGGTGGATATTGTGCAGGAGATCGGTGAGCATCTGGTGTCGGCCGGAGGGAAACGCATCCGTCCGGCACTTTGTCTGCTGGCAGCTCACGGAGGCCCTGATTTTGAGCTCAAGCGCCTGCTTCCTCTGGCTGCGTCTTTGGAGCTCATCCATACGGCTTCCCTCGTTCATGACGATGTCATCGATGAGGCCGGCACACGGAGAGGGGTTCCCACGGCCAACGCGAAATGGGGCAACCAGATTTCCATCCTGAGCGGTGATTACATCTTCGCCCAGGCCTTCCGGCTGGTGTCAGCGAAGGATTATGGCAATTATATCTACCATCGGCTGGCGGAACTGGTGGGAGACCTGAGCACGGGCGAGATCATCCAGAACCGCCAGGTGTACATGGCCTCGAGGGATGTGGAGGATTATTACAACCGCATCCAGAAAAAGACGGCAGATTTCCTGGAGATCTGCTGTGAGCTGGGCGGTGTTGTCTCCGGCATGCCGAAGGAGAAAACAAAGCGGCTGGCGGAGTATGGGCATTGCATTGGCATGGCCTTCCAGATTACGGATGACATCCTTGATATTGAGCAGACGGAGGAGAAAATCGGCAAACCTGCCGGGAATGACATCCGGCAGGGCATTGTGACACTGCCTGTCATACGGGCCTTGAATGAAAGTCCGGACCGTGAGGAACTGGAACGGATTGTCACGGATTCTGATATGACGGATGAAATGCTGGAACGGGCGATTTCCATCGTCAAGGCCAGTGATGGGGTGGATTTCGCCAAGGCCAGGGCGGATGAGTATCTGCAGCGGGCCAGGGAAGCATTGCCCGAGGACTTGCCGGAAGACATACGGGAAGCCTTCCTCATGGTGGCGGATTTCATTGCAGAGCGTGACTTTTAAGGAGAGACGATAACATGTTTGGGATTGGGCTGCCGGAATTCATACTCATCCTCATCGTGGGGCTTATCGTTTTCGGTCCGAGCAAGCTGCCGGAGCTTGGGCGTGCCGTGGGCAAGGGCATGAGGGAATTCCGCAAGGCATCCAATGCGCTTCAGGCGGCAATCAATGCGCCGGATGAACCAGTTGCAAGGCCTTCTGCGTCGGCTGCTGCCAGAGCCCCGGAAGTTGCGGAAACGGTGCCAAAGACAGGGGAGGCAGCGGCTTCGCCCAGGGAAACAGCAGCCCGGGAGCCGGAAACTTCCGTATCGGTTGCATCGGGGTATCATCCTCCCACACAGGAGTCGGTGCGGGCGCAATTGGAAGAACAACAGAAGCTATGAGAGGAACCGCCTTTGCATTTTGCAGGGGCGTTTTTCGTAATTGAGATTTTCGCTTGTGCCATGTATAATAATATGATAAGAAATAAGAAGAAATAGTGGAGATTTGCGATAGGAGGATTTTGTATGTTTGGATTGGGTGTGCCGGAACTCTTGATCATTCTCGTCATTGGCCTGGTGCTGTTCGGCCCGGGGAAATTGCCGGATGTGGGCAAGGCCTTGGGGAAAAGCATCAAGGAGTTCAAGCATGCGAACAAGGAGGACGACCCGGTGAATGTGACGGAGAAACCGCAGGCATTGGCGGCCAAGACGGAAGAGGCCGGGAAAAAATAGACCGGGTAGGGAGCATCCATGTCAGAAGAAAAGATAATTGAGGCACAATTGCCTGAGACTGCGGAAGAGGAAACTTCATCGGAATCCTTGGATGATGGCAGCATGTCTCTGGTGAAGCATCTGGAGGAACTGCGGGCGCGCCTGATCCGGAGCTTGCTTGCCGTGGCTGTCGGCAGCGGTATTGCTTACTATTTCGTCGATGATATCATGCACTGGCTGACGCTGCCTGTGGGGAAGCTTTATTATATGCAGCCCTCGGAGGCATTCTTCACTTATTTGAAGGTGGCAGTCGTTGCGGGCTTCCTCATTGCCCTGCCTGTGGTCTTTTACCATGTCTGGCGCTTCTTGCTGCCAGCGTTGACACATCATGAGCGCAAGGTCATCGGGATTGTGGTGCCCGTTTCCGTTGTGCTGTTTTTCGGAGGGCTGGCATTTTCCTTTTTCTTCGTCCTGCCGGCGGCGGTCAAATTTTTCATGGGCTTTGGCGATGAGAACCTGGAGGCGATGTTTTCCGTCAACAAGTATTTCGATTTCGTCATCACCTTTGTCCTGCCCTTCGGGTTTGTGTTTGAACTGCCTCTCGCCATCACGATTCTGGGAAAACTTGGTATCATAGGCTCTGCCTTCCTGAAGAGGCACCAGCGCATGGTGATCTTCCTCTCCTTTGTGATCGGGGCGATTATCACGCCGACACCGGACATATTCACGCAGTCCATGCTGGCCTTGCCCATGATTCTGTTGTATGAGGTTGGATATCTTATTGTGCGCTATATTTTGAAGAAATAGGGGAGGAATTTTAAGTAACTGATTTTATAGACAAAAGTGTATATTAGTGCTATAATGTGCTTATGGAGGATTAACGCCATGAACACATCAAATATCACTAATTACAAACCTAAAGAATTTGCTGAGCTTCTTAATGTTACGGTCAAGACACTTCAACGCTGGGACAGAGAGAAAACGCTTGTAGCAAACAGAACCCCCACGAATCGGAGATATTATACTTACGACCAGTATTTACAGTTCAAAGGCATTGGCAAAGACGCTGATTCTCGGAAAATAGTCATTTACGCTAGAGTGTCAACCAGGAATCAGACCGATGATTTAGAGAATCAAGTGGATTTTCTTCAGCAGTATGTCAATGCCAAAGGGCTTATAGCTGATGATGTTATCAGAGATTACGGAAGCGGCCTTAACTACAACCGCAAAAAATGGAATCAGCTATTGGGCGAAGTCATGGAAAACAAAATCAAAATGATTCTTGTATCTCACAAGGATAGATTTGTTCGATTTGGCTTCGACTGGTTTGAGAAATTCTGCAACAAGTTCAATGTAGAGATAGTTGTTGTCAAAAATGAGAAACTGTCTCCACACGAAGAACTGGTACAGGACATAGTAAGTATTCTTCATGTATTTTCTTGCAGGCTGTATGGCTTACGGAAATACAAAAAACAGATTGAAGGGGACGAGACTATTGCTAAAGGCGTTCAAAACGGAGATAGCCCCGACTGAAGAACAGAAAGAAAAAATCATCCGTTCTATCGGCGTGGCGAGATTCATGTATAACCAGTATATAGCCTATAACCGCCGTCTATACAAGATGTATCAGCGTGGGTTGCTTGATGAGAAACAGAAACATTTTGTTACTGCTAACGAGTTTGACAAGTATGTTAATCACAAGCTGAAGAAAGAACTGCCGTGGATTGACCAATGCGGTTCAAAGGCCCGCAAGAAAGCCTTAGTAAACGCAGAACAGGCATTTAAGCGATTCTTCGCTGGCGTATCAGGTTTTCCAAACTTCAAGAAAAAGGCAAATCAAGATGTGAAGCTGTATTTTCCAAAAAATAATAAAGGTGATTGGACAATATGGCGGTACAAATTGATGATACCGACTCTAAAACAGGTCAGACTGAAGGAATTTGGCTATCTGCCTATAGGGGCTAAAGTGACTAACGGCACTGTTTCCTATGTAGCTGGTCGCTTCTATGTGTCCGTGGTCGTGGATATTGACGAAAAATCCAAGTACAACAATGATTTGGAGTCATGTTACGCCATACGAACAGAAGGTATTGGCATAGATTTAGGTGTGAAAGACCTTGCTATCGTCAGCGATGGCAGAGTTTTCAAGAATATCAATAAGAGTTCAAAGGTCAAAAGACTGGAGAAACGGCTTCGGAGAGAGCAGAGGCGCCTTAGCCGTAAATATGAGTTTAGAAAAAAGAAAGGTGGTAAACCTGCTACTGCCTCTGCAAACATAGAGAAGCAAAAGCTAAAGGTACAAAAGCTTCATCAACGCATAGCAAGAATCCGTAAGGATTACGAAAACAAAACTATCCATGAAGTAGTGAAGCAAAAACCACGCTTTATCACAATGGAAGATTTGAATGTTAAAGGCATGATGAAGAATCGGCACCTGGCAAAAGCGATAGCGGCACAGAGGTTCAATCACCTGTTAGCCAAACTGGAACGCAAGGCTGAAATCATAGGCATTGAACTTCGGAAAGTTGACAGATTCTATCCCAGTTCCAAAACTTGCCATGCTTGCGGACATATACATAAAGGTCTGAAACTCAAAGACAGAGTGTATGTTTGTCCTGAATGTGGCTATACAGCGGACAGGGATTATAACGCTTCGCTAAATTTGCGGGATGCTAAAGAATATCGGGTAGCTTAACAACAAAAGTTCCGATATGTGTACCGATGGCTAGTCGGGAATTTATGCCTTTGGAGTGCTATAAAAAAACGCCAGTAGCTTGTCCTTTAGGGGCGGCGAGAGCGAGCACGATGAACAAGGAATTTTTCTAAGACATATACACTTTTGTCTATGTTTTTAGTAGCAGATAGTCGTGGCATACAAGGATTTACGCGAGTTTATCGAGGAATTGGAGAAGCGCGGCCTGCTCAGGCGGATACGGGCAGAGGTGGACTGCAATCTGGAGATCACGGAAATAACGGATCGCGTGTCGAAGATGGAGGGCAGGAAGAATGTCGCGCTCCTTTTTGAGAACGTGAAGGGATATGACATGCCTGTGCTCATGAATGCCTTTGGGAGCTATGAGCGCATGGCGCTGGCCCTGGGGGTGGAGAAGCTGGACGATATCGGGGAGGAGATCCGGGAAATCCTCAAGCTTCCCTATATTTCCCTGCAGAACAAGTTCAGCGTGGTTTCCCTGATTCCCATGGCGAAAAAGGCCGTCAATTTCCCCAAATATGTCAAGAATGCGCCCTGCCAGGAAGTGGTCATGGAGGAGCCGGATCTGGACAAGATTCCTATCCTCAAATGCTGGCCCCAGGATGGCGGGCCTTTTGTGACCCTGCCCCTGGTCTTCACGAAAAATCCTGCAACGGGCAAGCGCAATGTGGGAATGTACCGCCTGCAGAAATACGACAGCAGGACCACGGGGATGCACTGGCACATCCACAAGAACGGCGCGGAGAACTTCCGCGACATGAAGGCGAAGGGGGGGGAGCGCATCGAGGCAGCCGTTGCCATCGGAACGGACCCGGTGCTGACCTATGCGGCCACGGCTCCCCTTCCCAGGGATATCGACGAGATGGTCTTTGCGGGCTTCCTTCGCCACAAATCCGTGGAGATGGTGAAGTGCAAGACGGTGGATCTGGAGGTCCCGGCCCATGCGGAAATCATTCTGGAGGGCTATGTGCGGACGGACGAGATGCGCCGCGAGGGGCCCTTTGGCGACCATACGGGCTATTATTCCCTGGCGGATGACTATCCCGTGTTCCACGTGACTTGCATCACCCATCGCAGGAATCCCATCTATTTCGCAACGGTGGTGGGAAAGCCGCCCATGGAGGACTGCTATCTGGCGAAGGCCACGGAGCGCATTTTCCTTCCGCTGCTCCAGCAGATGCTGCCGGAGGTTGTGGACATCAACATGCCCTTGGAAGGTGTGTTCCATGACTGCGTCATCGTCTCAATCAAGAAAAGCTTCCCGATGCAGGCGCGGAAGGTCATGCATGCCTTCTGGGGCATGGGACAGATGATGAACGTGAAGATGATCATCGTGGTGGATGCCCATGTGAACGTGCAGGACCTCAACGAAGTCTGGTGGCGCGTCTACAATAACATCGATGCCAAGCATGATCTGGAGATCGTGGAGGGGCCGCTGGATGTTCTCGACCATTCCTCCCCCATGGCGAAATGGGGCGCGAAGCTCGGCATCGATGCCACGAAGACCTGGCCGGAGGAAGGCCATTCCCGGGAGTGGCCCGATGAGATCGAGATGACGGAGGAGATCCGCCGGAAGGTCGATGAAAAGTGGAGAGAACTGGGATTGGAGTAGGAGTGGTTGGTGGAAGAAATGAGTATTAAAGGGGAACAAGATTTTTATACATATTTGAATCGTCTCCATAAAATGTTGCCGGAAACATTTATTTTAATTGTGGCAAACAACACGCCTTGGGGCCCCTCTTTTACGCCTCAGGTATCAAATTTTTTTCGCAGAAGCATGGGTTTGCAGGCTGATTTATGTGATAAGTTTCGATTGGCATATGCGGCGGCTATTTATCGTGGCAATGTCGTGGTTGAACAACTATCGTCTCTCAGAGAAAAGAATATTGATATAACAATATCAAATAGCACAGATACGACAATAAGATTGTGCAGTGCTGGTTTTGAGGGAGTGCCAGAGAGAAATCTTGGTTTGATTGAAGTGAATGGGAAAAATGTTTCGCTCAATCGGCGTGGCTTGAATTTTGTCGTATTGAATGCATCGACATTGGACGTAGTAGACTCGTGTACGGTGGATACATTCATTAATGATTTTGTTTGTTATCGATCGAATGATGTTGATCAGAAATTGAAGGAATATAAAGATCTCCATCCTGATGTTACCTTGGTTTGCATGAGCGGACCTGTTTTTCCACGAGACCATTTAACGGAGAACGAGAAATTCATAAAAACACATGGTTTAGTAGATGGTATGGTGATGGACAATATTTTTCAGGATTTAGATACGTTGATTACATCACGCAAGATATCATTACTGGACTTC
Organism: uncultured Veillonellaceae bacterium; assembly: GCA_902801565.1. Classification (GTDB taxonomy): domain Bacteria; phylum Bacillota; class Negativicutes; order Selenomonadales; family Selenomonadaceae; genus UBA3796. Next base: position 125,681 of record CADCIX010000002.1, read on the forward strand.
TATCCTGCGGGGGAAGAAGTTAAAGAAGTGCTTTCGCAACCGGACTCTTACACGGATTCATATGGCACGAGAAAATTTTTTGACAGGTCTGGAAAACATGTCAATACGGGAGGCGGTATCCGTGTAACGCATGGACAGCCCAAGCAGCATGAACGGGCAATTTTTCTGGTGGGGAGTTGCTGCGTTTTTGGTGTTGCGGCATCAGATGAGCATACAATAGCGTCTTTTTTGCAGAGTCGCTTGAACGAAGAGGCCAGCGATGAGAAATTCATAGTTTACAATTATGGTTACTATCTTATGGGTGGATTGAATCCTCCGTTTTATGATGAGTATAAGATTTTGCAGTCCTTGCCGGTAAAATCAGGGGATATTGTGATATTGAGTTGGGGATTTAAGGGCGATGGCGTATATTATTGCGATATATCCCAGGCAGCGCAGAGACCACATGAATATGGGGAAGTGTTCTTTTGCATTGACCATTATACGCCAGCAGGATACCATTTGATTGCTGATAAGCTGTATGAATTCCTGTCGGAAAACCATTTTTTCCCATTGAAGGAAAAAGTGGACATGAAAAATATTGAAGGCAAGGAAAAAGTCGAAGAAGATTTTCAATGGCAATCGGAATTGGATGAGTACAAAAAGAATTTGCGAAAAATCTATTCAGACATAAAACCTCGCATAGGATCTGTTGTGATGAATTGCAATCCGTTTACATTGGGACATCGTTATTTGGTAGAAACCGCATTGCAATTCTGTGATCGTCTGATTGTTTTTGTCGTTGAAGAAGACAAGTCAGACTTTCCATTCCAAGACAGGATCGATTTGGTCAAAAAGGGATTAGCTGATTTGAAAAATGTGGTAATTGTCCCCAGCGGGAATTTCATTATTTCTACGCGAACTTTTGCCGAATATTTTAACAAGTCCAAGTTGCAGGATGTGAAAATTGATACATCTTTGGATGTGACAATATTCGCGAAAGAGATTGCTCCGTGTTTGGACATTTCTATACGCTTTGTGGGAACTGAGCCTTTTGATCATGTGACAGCCCAATATAATGAATCCATGGATTCGATTCTATCTCAGTATGGAATAGAAGTAAAAGAAATCCCTAGGTATGAAGTGAAGGGACAAATTGTTAGCGCATCGCAAGTAAGGCATTATATGCAAGATAAACAATGGGAAAAAATAGCGGAACTTGTGCCAAAAACGACATTGGACTATTTGAAAAACAGATAGTTCGGTTAAAGCGTCTGAAATGTGTCAAGATACGGGATTATATAGTAATGTAATGACTTGCAAGAGTATATTAAATGCGGGGTTATAAAAATTATGATTAAAATAGGAAAAATCAGTGCACATGTCAACAATATAGCCCTTCATCATATGGTGTTTGCCGTTCCCTTTGCCTATATGAGCGCATTTTTGGCGGCTGGGGGTGTGCCTTCCCTTTGGGAGTTCCTCTGGATCACGGTGGCTATTGCCGGTGCCAGGAGCGCGGCACTGGCCTTGGACAATCTGGCGGATCTCAAATATGATGTGGATCAGGAGCGTTTTGCCGGTCGTGCCATGGTGCGAGGGGATTTGTCGCCACGGGCAGCAAAGATATCTATCGCTATCTATCTCGTGATTTTCCTCGTGGCAGTCCTGCAGCTCAACCCCATCTGCATCAAGCTCCTGCCCATTGCGATGGTTCCTTTCCTCATCTATCCCTATACGAAGCGGTTCACCTGTCTTTGCCACTTCGTCCTTGGGGTGGCCATTGCCATGGCTCCCGCAGGGGCATGGGTGGCGATCCGGGGGACGATTGACCAGCCCGTCATCGTCCTTTGCGTGGCGGTGGCTCTTTGGATCGGGATGTTCGATGCGGTCTACGGGGCGCAGGATGAGGCCTTTGACAAGAGTCATGGCCTTCATTCCCTGGCAACGGCCTTCACGGCGAAGGGAGCGCTTATGATCGCAAGGGTGTTGCATGCCGTGAGCATTGCCTGTTTTGTGATTCTCGGCATCATGCTTCAGATGCATGCGGTCTATTTTGTTGGCGTGGGGATTGCGGCAGGGACGCTGGTATACCAGCACAGCATTGTCAAACCGGATGATTTCCATCGCGTGACACAGGTCTACTTCATGAGGAACGGGATCGTGTCTTTGGCGATGTTTGCCTGTACCTGGCTTGGACTGTATCTCTGATGGGCTTCTTTGAAGGAGGGATTTTTATGGGCAATCCTGCTTATGCGGAGGACTATGACGTGGAGATCATCAATGGGAGAGAGGTCATGATGTCCCCAAGGCCTGCCATCAGCCATATTCGGGTGGCCAATAACATCAATAATATTTTTTATAATTTTTTGAAGGGAAAGAAATGCGAGGCATTTCCCGATGGAACGGAACTTCACCTGGACGAGGAAAATGTCTTTATCCCCGATGCCATGATCGTTTGTAATCCCGATATCGTTCAAAAGCAGGGAATTTTTGGTGTCCCGGATCTGGTGGTGGAAGTGCTTTCGCCGAGCACGGCAAAGAACGACATCGGAGAGAAAAAAGAGGTCTATGAGAAGCATGGGGTAAAGGAATACTGGATCGTAAGCCCCATTGCCCGTTCCATAGAGGTCTATCTCCTGCGGGACGGAAAATTCCATCTGGACGAGGTCTATCATGACTATACGGATGAGGATTGGGCGGACATGAAGGAGGAGGACAGGGAGAAGGTTCCCCTTTTCCTGAAGGTGTCCCTCTATGAGGATTTTGTCATTTCGGTAAAGGATGTTTTTGAGAGGGTATAGAAAGGAATTTTTATGGCAGCGAGAATTTTGGAGGGCAGGGTGTTTGCCCAGAAGTTCAAGGAGGACGCGGGGAAGAAGGCCGCGGAACTGAAGGAGAAGTACGGCATAGCGCCGGGGCTTGCCGTCATCATCGTGGGAGAGAATCCCGCATCCCAGGTCTATGTGCGGAACAAGCACAAATCCTGCGAGGAGCTCGGCATCTATTCGGAGGTCATCTCCATGCCGGAGGACACGACAAAGGAGGCGCTGCTTGAGAAGATCGACGCATTGAATGGGGATTCGAAGATTCATGGGATACTCGTCCAGCTTCCCTTGCCGAAGCAGATTGCGGCGGATGAGCCGGAGATACTCAACCGCATCGACCCGGCCAAGGATGTGGACGGTTTCCATCCCGTGAACGTGGGCCGACTCGTGACGGGAGAGGATGCGCTTGTTCCCTGTACGCCTGCCGGCTGTATCCGCATGCTGGAACTTGCGGACATTCCCATGGACGGCAAGCGCGCCGTAGTCATAGGGCGCAGCAATATCGTGGGCAAGCCCATGTTCCACCTGCTCTTGTCAAAAAATGCCACGGTGACAGTATGCCATTCCCATACGGCGAATCTGGCGGAAATCACCCGTGAGGCGGATATCCTCGTGGCAGCCATCGGCAAGCCGAATTTCGTCACGGCGGACATGGTGAAGCCGGGGGCGGCGGTTATCGATGTGGGCATCAACCGCATTGCGCCGAAGAAGCTTGTGGGGGATGTGGATTTCGAGCAGGTGAAGGAAGTGGCAGGAGCCATCACCCCTGTTCCCGGTGGCGTAGGCCTTCTCACCGTTGCCATGCTCATGCAGAACGTGGTGAAGGCGATGGAGATGCAGATGAAGATGAAGCATTGATGGAAGACTCTTATGTTTTGATATGTGAGGTGCATGACAGATGAAGACCGATGTGGAAATTGCCCAGGATGCCCAGATGCAGCATATTCGCGAGATTGCCGCGAAGCTGGATATCTCTGAGGACGAACTGGAACTTTATGGAAAGTACAAGGCAAAGATCACCCTGGATGCATGGGAGAGGGTGAAAGACCGTCCCAATGCGAAACTGGTGCTGGTGACAGCCATCAACCCGACACCGGCAGGGGAGGGCAAGACGACCACGAGCGTCGGCCTTGCGGATGCCTTCCACAAGCAGGGGAAGAAGGTGGCGGTTGCCCTTCGGGAGCCCTCCCTGGGGCCCTGCTTTGGACTGAAGGGCGGCGCTGCGGGCGGCGGCTATGCCCAGGTGGTTCCCATGGAGGACATCAACCTGCACTTCACAGGGGATTTCCATGCCATCACGACGGCCCATAATCTTCTGGCAGCGGTCATCGACAACCATATCCAGCAGGGGAATGCCCTGGATATCGATGTGCGCCGCGTGGTCTGGAAGCGCGTACTGGATCTCAATGACCGTGCCCTCCGGCATGTGGTCATCGGCCTTGGGGGGACGGCCCACGGCGTTCCCCGTGAGACAGGCTTTGATATCACCGTGGCCTCGGAGATGATGGCGATTCTCTGCCTTGCCAGCGACCTGGAGGACATGAAGCGGCGGCTCGGCGAGATTGTCGTCGCCTATACCCGTGGCGGGCGTGCTGTGCGGGCGAAGGAGCTGGGTGTCACGGGCGCCCTGACGCTTCTCTTCAAGGATGCCATCAAGCCCAATCTGGTGCAGACACTGGAGGGAACGCCTGCCTTTATCCACGGCGGTCCTTTCGCGAATATCGCCCATGGCTGCAACAGTGTCATGGCAACGAAGTTTGCCTTGAAGTTTGCGGATTATGTGGTGACGGAGGCAGGCTTCGGCGCGGATCTGGGTGCGGAGAAGTTCCTGGACATCAAGTGCCGTTTTGCGGGCATCCATCCCGATGCCGTGGTCATCGTGGCGACGGTGCGGGCCCTCAAGATGCACGGCGGCATGGCCAAAGCAGACCTGGCGAAGGTGGACATGGCGGCTTTGGAAAAGGGGCTCGCAAATCTCACGAAGCACATCGAGAATGTCCAGAAATTCGGCCTGCCTGCAGTTGTGGCAATCAATGCTTTCCCGACGGATACGAAGGAAGAGCTGGATTTCGTCGAGGCGAAATGCCGCGAGATGGGAGCGGAAGCTGCTCTTTCCGAGGTATGGGCAAAGGGCGGCGAGGGCGGCCTGAAATTGGCGGAGAAGGTGGAAGAGGCATTCAGCAAGCCCTCGGATTTCCGCTTCATCTATGATGAGAAGGATACCGTGGAGAACAAGATTGCGGCGGTGGCAAGGGAAATCTACGGCGCAGAGGGTGTGGATTTCACGGCGGCAGCCCAAAAGCAGCTCAAGGAAATCGAGGAGCTTGGCTTTGACAAGATGCCCGTCTGCATGGCGAAGACACAGTATTCCCTCTCCGACGATGCCTCGAAGCTGGGCCGTCCCACAGGATTCCGCATCACGGTGAAGGAACTCCGGGTGTCCGCAGGCGCAGGGTTCCTCGTGGCCCTTACAGGCAGCATCCTCACCATGCCCGGCCTGCCGAAGAAACCGGCGGCAGAGAACATGGACATCGACAAGGACGGCAGGATCACGGGGCTGTTCTAAAGCAATCCATGTAAATGTGAGGTTCTCATTGCAATATACTCGTAAGTAGTATACTCTAAAGTATATTACTTGCGAGTATATTTTTCGTGAGGCCTGTCATCCTTTCCGTACCTTGAGAAAATGATAAAAAACAATAAAAAATAAGGAATTCATGGCAAAGGGAATTGATAATAAGGATATAGATGGTATAATAAGATGGAATGGATGTACAAGCCATGTGCAAGGAGGGAATGTATGAAACGCGTTTCGGTGGAATTGATCCCGAGGGAAGAAGGGGCTTTGCGGAGTGAGCTGGAGTTTTTGCAGCAGTACAAGGACAAGGTCGATATCATCAACATTCCGGATCTTCTGCGGTTTGATATGCGCAGCTGGATGGGAGCGGCCGTTGCCCAGGAGTATTTCCCGGCATCCATGCCTCATATCCGCGCCATGGATGTGGATCTGGAGAAGCCCCTTGCAATGCAGGGGTTCCTGAGGGAAAAAAACATCCGCGAGGTGCTTGTCATTGAGGGAGACCCGCCCCAGGACATGTCACATAAAACCTACCCCACGGTGAGCACCGATGTCATTCGCAAGTTCCGCGCAGAGATGCCGGAGGTCAAGGTCTATGCGGGCATCGACCAGTACCGCGGCTCCATGCGCCATGAGCTGGTGAGGGTGCAGCGAAAGAAGCTGGCGGGAGCGGCAGGCTTTTTCACCCAGCCCTTCTTCGATCTGCGTTATCTGGAGATTTACCATGAGATGCTGCAGGACATGGATGTCTATTGGGGCGTTTCCCCGGTCTTGACACTGCCTTCCCAAAGTTATTGGGAGCGCAAGAACAATGTGGTGTTCCCGAGGGATTTTGAGCCGACCCTTGCCTGGAGCGTTGATTTTTCCAGACGTGTCATGGAATTTGTCGACAAGAAGGACAGCAGCCTTTATCTCATGCCGATCAAAACAAATCTGGAAGAATACATCAAAGGTGTATTCGCCGATTTGTAAGGAACTGTGAAGAAATAAATTTTAATAGATTGCGTAGGATAAATTTTGTCTGGCAAGGAAGCGGAAACGCAGTCGTAGCAGAGCTACGTCAAGTTTTCGCTAACGCAGACAGACGGAATTTAGACAAGCAAGAATTAAAATTTATTGATGAACAGTTCCTAAAGATAAACTTTTGTGTGTTGCAGAATAGGAGAGTGAGCCATGTTCAAGATTTTGAGGAAGGAAGAACTTTCACCGGGAGTCTATGCCATGGACATCGAGGCACCCCGCGTGGCCAAGAAAGCCCAGGCGGGTCAGTTCATCGTGCTTCGCGTGGACGAGAAGGGGGAGCGCATCCCCTTGACCATCGCGGATTTTGACCGCGAGGCAGGGAAGATTCTGATCGTGTTCCAGGTCATCGGCGCATCCACCATGCAGCTGGCGGCCATGGAGGCAGGAGAGTCCCTTCTGGATTTCGTCGGCCCGCTGGGGCAGCCTTCCGAAATTGAGAAGATGGGAACCGTTGTCGTGGTGGGAGGCGGCATCGGTGTTGCACCGACCTATCCCATTGCCCGTGCCATGAAGGAGGCGGGCAACAAGGTCATTGCCATCATGGGAGCGAAAACCAAGGACATCCTCATCATGGAGGAGGAAATGAAGGCCGTGACGGATGAGGTCGTGGTGACCACGGATGATGGCTCCTATGGCATCAAGGGCTTTGTCACCAATGCGGTGCAGATGCTGGTGGACCGCGGCGAGAAGATTGACCAGATCACAGCCATCGGCCCGGTCATCATGATGAAGAGCGTGGCAGATGCAACCCGTGATCTCGGCATCCGCACCATCGTGAGCCTCAATCCCATCATGGTGGATGGCACCGGCATGTGCGGTGGCTGCCGTGTCCAGGTTGGTGACGAGACGAAGTTCGCCTGCGTGGATGGGCCGGAATTCGACGGACATCTTGTGGACTTCAAGGGCCTCATGTCCCGTCAGCGCATGTATCGCGACATGGAAGCAGAAGGCAAGGAACACATTTGCAATATCGGCTTGGGGAGGGCGAAATAATGGCAGTTTCTACGAAAAAGCATGAGATGCCGGTGCAGGACCCCAAGGTCCGTGCACATAATTTCGATGAGGTGGCTCTCGGATATGATGAGGAGACCGCAGTTGCAGAGGCGGAGCGTTGCCTCCATTGCAAGGTTCCCCAGTGCCGGAAGGGCTGCCCTGTTTCCGTCAACATCCCCGAGTTCATCGGCAAGGTCAAGGAGCGGGATTTCGACGCAGCCATCTCCATCATAAAGGAAAACAATGGCCTTCCTGCGGTTTGCGGCCGCGTCTGCCCCCAGGAGAACCAGTGCGAGAAGCACTGCGTGCTCGGCAAGAAGGGCGAGTCCGTTGCCATCGGCCGCCTGGAGCGCTTTGTGGCGGATACCTACATGGCGAAGAACGAGGAAGTGAAGCCCATCGAGTACGCGGCAGATGCCCAGAAGGTGGCGGTCATCGGTGCCGGCCCCGCAGGACTGACCTGTGCCGGCGATCTGGCCAAGAAGGGATACCGCGTCACGGTCTTTGAGGCGCTGCACAAGGCAGGCGGCGTGCTTTCCTACGGCATTCCGGAGTTCCGTCTTCCGAAGGACAAGGTGGTCAAGCGGGAAATCGACAACATTGCAAAGCTCGGCGTGAAGATTGAGCTGGATTCTGTGGTGGGAAGGCTTTACACAGTGGATGAGCTCATGGAGGAAGAGGGCTTTGATGCCGTGTTCCTCGGCACGGGAGCAGGACTCCCGCGCTTCCAGGGGATTCCCGGGGAAAGCCTCAACGGCGTCTATTCCGCCAATGAGTTCCTGACCCGCTGCAACCTCATGAAGGCTTATGATTTCCCGAACTATGCCACGCCGATCCGCGTGGGCAAGAACGTCGCTGTCATCGGCGGCGGCAATGTGGCAATGGACGCCGCCCGCACGGCACTGCGCCTTGGGGCGGATCACGTCTACATCGTCTATCGCCGCAGCGAGGAAGAGCTTCCCGCCCGCAAGGAGGAAGTGGAGCATGCAAAGGAGGAAGGCATTGATTTCCGTCTCCTGAACAACCCCGTAGAGGTTCTCGGCGACGAGAACGGCTGGGTCAAGGGCATGCGCTGCATCAAGATGGAACTGGGAGAGCCCGATGAGTCCGGACGCCGCCGTCCTGTGCCCATCAAGGGCTCGGAATTCGATCTGGAGGTGGATACGGTCATCGTTTCCATCGGCACCGGCCCGAATCCCATCATTGCCCACACGACGCCCGGACTTGATACCACGAAGCGCGGGAATATCGTGGCAGACGAGGAGAACTGCGCCACCTCCAAGGAAGGCGTATTTGCCGGAGGCGATATCGTCACGGGTTCGGCAACCGTCATCCTTGCCATGGGCGCAGGACGCAAGGCGGCAACGGCTATTGATGAATATTTGAAGGGAAAAAAGAAGTAAAATTTTATTTGGCAGGAATCCTTGGAAGATGTGTCGAAGTATATAGTATCATGAATATCGGTGCAGTTTTTTAGAAAGGATCTGAAGCCAATGTTTTTTAGAATCAGGACCAACGCGTATACCTTCGAGAAGGATCTGCCTGTCGAGACCTTCGATGCCTACAAGGTCACAAAGCATGTGTACCTCCGGGACGGGGAGCTGAAGGAGAAGGAGTACCCCAAGAGCATCTTCGTTTCCATCAGTGTTGACAAGGCAACCTGCTCTGAGCTGGACAAGATCTTTTCCAACAAGTCCACAGCGGATGGGGAAGGGAAATCCTACAAGGATGGCGCGAACCATGAGATCAACTGCATAAAGATTGGCACGAGAAAGTTCTATTTTGCCCGTTCCAGCTGCACGATCAACTATCTCAACAACAAGGCACATATTGTTGTCAAGGAAAAAGAGGATATCTGAATTTGTCCTGCAAGCCGCCGAAAGGCGGCTCTTTTCTTGTGTTGCGAGGGTTTAGATAAGGAATATGGATAAAATAAGAATAAATAAGTAGGAAATTTGTTTTTTTGGTAGTATAATAAATGCGTTGATTTTTTTGGAGAGGAAATTTGCGATGAAAGACCTGTTGAAGGAAATGCATACATGGATGGCGAATTACATGAAGTCTTTCTATACGGAGGACGAGGAAGTGCAGAATGGGATTCGCCTGAAGGAACTGCATACGGGGTATGTCACCGCCCATTCACGGGAGCTTGCGGCTCATTTGGGGCTTGACGAGCATCATCGGCAGCTGGCGGAGATCGTGGGGCTGTTCCACGATGTGGGCAGGTTCCGCCAATACACCCTCTACAAGACCTTCAATGATTCCCGATCGGAGGACCATGCGGATCTTGGTCTCAAGGTATTGGATGAACTGCCCTTCATGAGGAAGCTGTCGGCCGGGGACGAGGCGGTGGTGCGATTTGCCATCGGGAACCACAACAAGAAGGAGATCGCGCCGACGGAAGACAAATGGCAGCTCCTGATGGCGAAGATCATCCGGGATGCCGACAAGCTGGACATCTACCGTGTCCTGCGTCCCTATTTGACGGGAAAGGGCGCTGAGGGGGCTCCCAATTTCATCAAGGTGGATGCGGCCCAGGAAATCAGTCCGGATTTCATGGAAATCTTTGTGGCGGGCGGACAGGCAGACTATCATCAGATCAGGACCCATGGGGATCGCAAGCTGGTGCGTCTGCTTTGGGTATATGACATCAATTTCAGCTGGACGCTGCAGCGCGTTGTGGAGGCGGGCTATGTGGATGACATCATCGCTTCCCTGGAGCCGAGGAATGACCGTCTGGAAATGGGAATCCGGCGCCTGCGGGACTACATCGGGAAAAAATGTGCAGAGAAGGACAGCATTGCTGTTTGAGAAAGGATAAGAGAACGATATGGCAGAAATGAATCTGGCACCAAATTTCGTGCAGAATGCAATAGAAGAAGATTTGAAGAACGGAAAATATACCGAGGGAATTCACACGCGCTTCCCGCCGGAGCCCAATGGCTACCTGCATGTGGGGCATGCGAAGTCCATCTGTCTGAACTTCGGTCTGGCGGAGAGGAACCACGGGCTCTGCAACCTGCGTTTCGACGATACGAATCCCACGAAGGAGGACACGGAGTATGTGGACTCCATCCAGGAGGACATCAAATGGCTGGGGTTCAGCTGGGGCGATCGGAAGTTCTATGCCTCGGATTATTTTGACAAGCTCTATCATTATGCGGAAGAACTCATCTGCAAGGGGCTTGCCTATGTGGATGACCTTTCGGCAGAGGAGATCAAGGAATACCGCGGGACACTGACGGAGCCGGGGAAGGAAAGCCCTTACCGGAACCGGAGCGTGCAGGAGAATCTCGACCTGTTCCGCCGCATGAAGGCGGGAGAATTCCCCGATGGGGCAAAGGTTCTCAGGGCAAAGATCGACATGGCTTCCCCGAACATTGTCATGAGGGACACGGTCATCTACCGCATTGCCCATGCGGAACATCATCGCACGGGGAACGAATGGTGCATCTATCCCATGTACGATTTCGCCCATCCCCTTTCTGATGCCATAGAAGGAATCACCCATTCGGTTTGCACGCTGGAATTTGAGGACCACCGGCCCTTCTATGACTGGCTTCTGGAATCTTTGGGCTTCGATGTGAACACAAGGCCCCGACAGATTGAGTTTGCCCGCCTGAACCTCACGAACACCGTCACCAGCAAGCGCAAGCTGCGGCAGCTGGTGGAGGAGGGGCATGTCCGGGGCTGGGATGATCCCCGCATGCCGACGATTTCCGGGCTTCGCCGTCGCGGCTACACACCGGCATCCTTGCGGAAGTTCTGCGAGGAAATCGGCGTTGCCAAGGGCAACAGCCTTGTGGATGTCGCCATGCTGGAGCATTGCGTGAGGGACGACCTCAATGAGAACGCGAGCCGCGTCATGGCAGTGCTGCATCCCTTGAAGGTGGTGCTGGTGAACTACCCGGAGGACAAGAGCGAATATCTCCTGGCGGACAACAATCCCATGCACGGCGGCAGCCGTTTTGTTCCGTTCTCCAGGGAGATATTCATTGAGCAAGAGGATTTCATGGAAGAGGCGCCAAAGAAATTCTTCCGGCTGAAGCCGGGAGGGGAAGTCCGCCTCAAACATGCCTATATCATAAAGTGTGAGGAGGTCATCAAGGATGAGCAGGGGCAGGTGATAGAACTTCGCTGCAGCTGTGACATGGATTCCAAAAGCGGTGGCCCCACATCGAACCGGAAGATCAAGGGAACCATCCATTGGGTGGAGGCAAAGACGGCCCTCAAGGCTGAGGTTCGCCTTTACGATTATCTTCTGGAAACCGATGCGGATGGCAACGTGCCGGCGGATTTCATTGCCTCGCTCAACAAGAAGTCTCTGGAAGTCGTGAAGGACGCGCTTATTGAGCCGAGTGTGAAGCTCACGGCGGCAGGAACCCATTACCAGTTCCTGCGCATGGGGTACTTCGTGGTGGACCCGGACACGACGCCGGACCATCTTGTGTTCAACCGCGTCGTGGGACTCAGGGATTCATGGGCCAAGGCTGCCCAGAAAGGCTGAGGTGGTACCAGTGTCGAAAATGACGAAGAAACAGCCGAAGGCGGGGAAAATTCCCCGGGGGCTCACAGACAAGGACATGTTCCGGGATTACGTGGAAGAGGAATCCCTGGAGCAGAAACTTGTTGCGGCGGAGAAGAAGGAAGAGAGGCGACGGAAGGAAAAGGAAGAGAAGGAACCACCGGCAGATCTCGTTCGGGCGGGACTCACGCCGGATATCGTGGATCGTTTAGGGAAGGAGCTCCTGCAGCTCAAGATGGAGCTCTTTCGGGAGGATATCAAGAAATATACCATACAGATCAAGCGCGAGGGAAAGAAGATTGTCCTGACACCAGTGGAAGGATAGGGGTCTTCTGGCGCGCTGGATGAAACAAAGAGAAGGAAGGGACTCGTTTTGGATACCAATACGACGATAGCGGTCATTATTTTCGTGGCTGCCTATGCGCTCATTATTTCGGAGAAAGTGCACCGCACGATTGTAGGTATTTTCGGGGCAATGCTCATGATCCTGTTTGGCATTCTCGATCAGGAGACGGCCATCCATCATATCGACTTCAATACCTTGGGATTGCTCATCGGCATGATGACCATCGTAAACATCACCAGTGAGACGGGACTGTTCAATTTCCTCGCCATCTGGGCGGCAAAGAAGGTCAAGGCACAGCCTGTGGCACTTCTCCTGGCGCTCTCTGCCATCACGGCGGTCTGCTCGGCCCTGCTGGATAACGTCACGACCGTGCTTCTGACTGTGCCGATTACCTTCAGCATCACCTCTCAGCTCAAGGTGGATGTCAAGCCGTTCCTGATTTCGCAGATATTGTCATCGAACATCGGCGGCACGGCTACACTGATCGGCGATCCTCCGAACATCATGATCGGCAGCGCCGTCGGGCTCAGCTTCATGGATTTCATCTACAATGTCACGGCGGTGTCCATCGTGATCTTCATCGTTGTGGAGTTCCTGCTCATCGCGCTTTACGGCAAGAAGCTCAAAACCCAGCCCGCATTGCAGGAAAAGGTCATGCGCCTGGATGAGAAGAGCCAGATCAAGGATCCTGCACTTCTCAAGAAATGCCTGCTGGCCATCACCATCACCATTGCCATGTTTGTCACCCACAGCACCTTCCATCTGGAGACGGCAACCGCTGCCCTTACCGGCGCAGGCTTCCTGCTTCTCATTTCCTTCACTCGCAATGAGGCCATGATTGCCAAGGCACTTTCGAAGGTGGAATGGCTTGCCATTTTCTTCTTTGCAGGCCTGTTCGTCCTGGTCGGCGCTCTTGTGGAGACGGGCGTCATCAAGATGCTGGCTGCTGAGGCCATCAAGATCACCAACGGCAACGAGAGCGCAACAGCAATGCTCATTCTCTGGATGAGTGCCTTTGCCTCTGCCTTCATCGACAATATTCCCTTCGTGGCAACCTTGATTCCTTTGATTCAGGATATGGGACAGATGGGACTCTCGAATCTGGAGCCCATGTGGTGGGCCCTGGCCCTTGGCGCATGCCTGGGCGGAAACGGAACCCTCATCGGCGCCAGCGCGAATGTCGTGGTGGCATCCATGGCGGCCCAGCGTGGCAATCCGATTTCCTTCATTGCTTTCATGAAGGTTGCTCTGCCAGTCATGACGCTGACCATTGCCATCAGCAACGTGTACATCTGGCTGAGGTATTTGTGATTATGTAATCTTGGAGCAGGTCGCTTGACCTGCTCTTTTTGTTTTGAATCCGTTTAGGTTATAACGAGGCAAGAAATGTCCTGGAGCGTGGATATTCGTCTGATGTAATAGGCTGGGGTATCAAGACGCTCCGCGTACAGGGCGTCTTGGAAGAGTTCGATGAGCGGCTGTGGGGCTGGATGGTGGACTATATGACGGTGGGGGGTGGATGGCGACATGAGGGTGATGTTTCGCGATGGGACAGGATGGAGGCGTATTGACGAGCATCGTAGAAAAATCTCAGGAGAGCAGGAATCGGCAAGAAAGTGCAGAATATAAATAGTGAGGCAATATGATTTGCCGCTATGACCTCACATCGAATTATACTTGGAGCTTCCTGGCTAATTGTTTGGGCTTGGAAATACTATAGAGAGGAATGAGGTGGTTAGCATGACGAAAACAGTTGCGGTTCGAAAGGATAAGCTGAAAGGCATTTTCGATACGGACAGTTTGAAGGGAAATGCCTTTAAGGTGACGATAACACCAATTTCCGAGGAAGAAGCTGACGAGATCGAGTTCAAAAGTCTGAAAGGCATTGCCGGCAGACCTTTGGATGCGGATGAGGTCAGAAAGGAAAGACTGGGATTATGAGGGTACTGTTGGACACGAACATCGTACTGGATTACCTTGGAGCAAATCAGGGCTTTACAGAAGATGCGGATAAAGTCTTTGACTTGGCGGCTAAGAGGAAAGATATCAAACTGGTGTCCTCGTCGGCGATTACAGATATTCTGTATGTACTGCGCCGAGCGGTTAAGGATCGCAGTCTTGTCAAAGAAAAATATGAGAGCTTCCGAAAAAAGATTAGTATTCTTTCAGTCACAGAAAAGGATATTGATACTGCTTTTGCCAGGGATTGGAAGGATTTCGAGGATGCAGTGCAGTACACTGTGGCTGAGTCAAACGGTGTGAATTGTATTATCACTCGGAACAAGGGCGATTTTGAGGAAAATGTGATTCCATGCTACAGCCCACAGGAGTTTTTGGAGAAATATCGGAAAGGGATTTGACGATGTACCAAGGGAGGCTGTCGCCGCAGAGGCAGGGCAATCAGCCAGGCTGTATGCAATGTGACGCAGGATAGATTTGATGACGGACAGGAAGCTTGTCTCACACGAGCGCGGAGGACATTCATGATAAAAGACGATCTGACGAGGGAACTCGACCTTTACATTAAGCAGAAGTATCGCTCGGAAGGTTTCAAACTCAAGGACTTCATCGGTGGCATGGACCCTGCCTATGCCACGGGTGGGCATCCTGGCGGCGCAAAGTGGTCGTTGGATTTTCTGTTGAAGAAGATGGAGATGTCTTTCTCAGAGAAACTTATAAAGCTGATTGAGAAGAAAGGCAGAAAGCCCTCTGAGGTGTATACCAAGGCCGGTGTCACCAAAGCACATTTCTCAAAAATCAAGGCAGACAGTGGATATCATCCTAAGTGAGTTGAAACATGAAATTCTCAGGAAAACGCTCGATATAGCATAAAATCATCGTTTTCTTTGTTTTTCCTTGACATACCTGAAACAAACATGCTATACTATGCAGGTATTCAGCACGTGCCGAAGTGGCGGAATTGGCAGACGCAGCAGACTCAAAATCTGCCGTTGGCAACAACGTGCCGGTTCAAGTCCGGCCTTCGGCACCATATGAAAACACAGGCTTCCGAGCAAATCGGAAGCCTTTTCTTTTTATGACATATTTTAAGATGTTATAGTCTTATTAAAGTGGATAATATATTTTTTTAGTTTATATAAAGTTTTTATTGACAAAAAAATCTCATAGGATATACTGAAGACATCAACATATTTTCATTCATTCTATTAATTTTGAGGTGCAGCATGTCTTTGCTAGAGAGAAAAATCACCCACACATCCCTTGTAGGATTTGCGTGGCCAACCATTCTTTCCTATATATTTGTGAACATCTATTTCATCATCGACGGAGTTTTTGTTTCCCAGGCATTGGGGACTTCGGCTTTGGCTGCTGTGAATATCACCATGCCTGTCTTCGGTGCCGTCATGGCCATTGCCACCATGATCGGCACGGGCGGAAGTGCTTTGATCGCTTCCATGATTGGGGAGAGAAAACTGCAGGAGGCACGGCGGGGCTTTTCCCTGCTGGTGCTTTTCTGTCTGGCCAGCAGCGGATTCCTTTCCCTCGTGGGATTATTTTTCCAAGAGCCCCTTTTGCATCTCCTTGGAGCGGAAGATGGAGTTCAGGAGCTTTGCCGTGCCTATCTGCTGCCTCTGCTGGCAACTGCGCCCTTCATGCTGGCAGGAATGGTGCTGGACAGTTTCTTTGTGGTGGAGGGGAGGCCGCGTTTCTCCATGGCTTCCGTGCTGCTTGGTGGAACGGTCAATGTTGCCCTGGACTGCCTGTTCCTCTTTGTCCTTGGCATGGGCATGGAGGGTGCCGCCTGGGCCACCGGCATTGGCTACTCCCTGTCTGTCCTGATCGGGCTGGGCTATTTCGGGCTCTGGCGCAAGGGGACGCTTCGCCTGGTGCGTCCGACGGCGGATTGGAAGATCGTGGGCAAGTCCATGTCCAACGGCATGTCGGAAATCGTGGTCATGCTGTCGGGCAGCGTCATCATCGTCGTCATGAATCATACACTGATGGCCCTGGCCGGGGAGGATGGCGTGGCTGCGGCATCCATCATCCAGTACACCGAGGAACTGCTGTCCGCCATCTATCTGGGATATGCCGAGGGGGTCGCGCCACTGATGAGTTATCGCCAGGGCACGGGGGAATGGGAAAAGGTGCAGTGCATCTACAGGTACAGCTTGCATATCATCACAGCTTTTGCCATCGCGGCATTCCTGTCGAGCTTCCTCGTTGCCCGTCCCCTTATCATGGTTTTTGCAGGAGATGCGTCGGCGGTCTATGATATGGCCATGCATGGCTTTCACATTTTTGCGGTGAGTTTCCTGTTCATGGGCTTCAACACCTATTCCTCGTCGCTGTTTACGGCCTTGAACGACGGCAGGACCTCGGCCCTTCTGTCGGCAGGACACTCTCTGTGCTTCCTTGTCTGTCTGCTGCTTCTTTCCTGCACCCTGGGGCTGGACGGTGTATGGCTGGCGCAGCCGGTGGCAGAATTCCTGGCTTTGCTGATGGCCGTGAGCTGTTTCCGGCGCTTGAATGCCATAGAGTATTGCTGATATAGTTTTAACACGCCATAAGGAAACACTGGATTTGCCCAGTGTTTCCTTAAAGTTTTTCAGAATGGTCTTGACAATGAAACCGCTATAATGTACCGTAAATTTAGAGCAATATATCTATATATGAAACATATAAGGACATTGTTCTTAAGATGATAGCGTGGGATGAAAAGAAAGGGGCGGCCTGTGAAGAAAATCGTTCTGGTGGTATTTCTGATTTTCGCGGCGGCTATTGCGGGAATCCTCTTGAGCAGCTACGACTTGTCCAGCCTGAATACGGATGACAACCCAACCAAGGTCGGCTTGCTTTTGAGCGGATCCCGTTCGGATTGCAGCTATAACCAGGCGCATTATGAGGCACTGGAATCCCTGCAGGATGACTTGAATCTTGAGATTGTCTGCCGGGAGGACGTGAAGGCCGATTGTTCCAGGGAGATTGCATCCCTTATTGAGGAGGGATGCAAGATTATCGTGGGAGTGTCCTTTGAGTTCGGGGAAGCCATGGAAAAAGCCGCAAGGGAACATCCGGAGATCTATTTCTTACATGCCACGGGCAACGGCCATAGCAGCAATCTTTCCTCATTCTTTGGCAGGATGTACCAGGCACGCTATCTTTCGGGCATGGTGGCAGGGATGCGGACGGAGACAGGGGCGATTGGCTATGTGGCGGCTTTCCCCATCCCGGAGGTGGTACGGGGCATCAATGCCTTTGCGCTGGGGGCGAGGAGTGTCCGCCCGGATGCCCATGTCTACGTGCGCTACTGCGACTCCTGGACGGCGGATGCTCCTGCCGGGAAAGCGTTTCTTGATTTGCTGGACAGGCACCCCATCGATGTCATCTCCCTGCATACGGATTCTCTCCAGCCATACAAGGAGGCAGAGGAACGGGGCGTGTGGTCTGTGGGCTACAATATGGACAATGCCAGCCTTTTCCCCAAAACCTACCTGATTGCCTGCATCTGGAAATGGGATGTGTATTACCGCCAGGAGATTGCGCGTTGCCTCCAGGGAAATTTTCATGGACGCCATGTGTGGATGGAATGGGAGGATGGAATCGTCGCCCTTTCGGACTTCACCAGGAATGTGAAGGAAGGGACGCAGCCTGTCGTGCGGGTAGCCAATGAAAAACTGCGGAGCCGGGAGTTTGACGTATTTTATGGCCCGATTCTGGACAACATGGGGAATCTTCGCGTAGAGGCAGGCGAATCCATGTCGGACGATGAGATGCAGAACAGCTTTGATTGGTATGTGGAGGGTGTGACTGTTGAACAGTAAGGGATGGATGAGACGCGAGCTTCCTCTTCTGCTGGTGGTTCTTGTCCTCATCGTGATTGTAGTCGTGATACGGAGCTTCAAGATCCCGGACACGGGCAGACAAAACGTGGCCGGTCTCGTCCTGATTGGCTCGAGGGCAGACCATGGATGGAACGAGAGCCATTACAGGGGCCTTCTGCATGCCTGTGAACAGTATGGGTGCGTACTTCTGGTGCGTGAAAACGTGCCGGAAGATGAGCAGTTGCTGTCAGATGCTGTCCATGATCTGATTGGCGAAGGGGCGAATGCCATTTATCTGACCAGCTATGGTTATGGGAAATACGCGGACGAGCTTGCCAGGAAGTACCCCCAGGTCGCTTTCTTTTCTATTTCCGGACGGGGTGAAACCAAAAACAGCACCGTCTATTTTGCCCGGTTGTATCAGGCACGCTATCTGGCGGGCATTGTGGCGGGCAGTGAAAGCCGGACGGGACTGCTGGGCTATGTGGCTGCCATGCCGAATGCACAGACCAATCGTTCGATCAACGCCTATGCACTGGGTATGCGCGTCGCCAACCCAAAGGCGCGGCTCATCGTCCGTTTCACCGGGAGCTGGAATGACGAGGAGAAGGAACGGGAGAGTGTTGACCGTTTGGCTGACAAGGGAGTGGATGTCATCACCTATCATGAGGACAGATCCTATGCCGTGAAGGAGGCAGAGCGCCTGGGGCTTTTCAGCATTGGTTACGACAGTGTGTATGAGCAGTACTCCGATCGTTTCCTGACGGCGGTGCTGTACGACTGGGAGGCAATCTATGAGAAGGTGATGGGGGATTATTTGAGTGGAAGGGCGAATCTGCCCCGATATTACTGGAGTGACCTGTCAGAACAAGGCGTCAATTTGCAGCCGGCATCCCCTCTCGTGCAGGACAGGACACTTGCAATGGTGGAGCAGGAAGAGATGCGCATCCGGAAGGGCTGGGACGTGTTTTCCGGCGTGATCTACGACAAAGAAGGAACGCTTCGCTGCGCGGAGGACGAAAAAATCAGTGACCATGAGCTCTTTACCGGCATGGACTGGTTCGTTGAGGGGGTAGAGATAGATGGGTAGCCAGAACTTGCGTCTGGGAAAGAGAAGCCATTTTCTTATCGCTTTCTTTTTTGCGATGGCATTGCTGCTTGTGGGAGTGCTGTTCCAGGATCGGATGAGCGAACTGCTGACCTATTATACCGAGAACCAGACGAAGCGGCAGGCAGAGACGCTGGCAAGCCAGGCGGCGGAGAAACTGGGGACGGAGCTTGAGAACCTCGACTATATCGCCTCCAAGATAGAAGCCAATCCGGGGGAAATCGAAAGGCTCATGCCGCTGGTATTCAATGAGGCCGGGGTGAAACAGGGGCTTCTGGCCATCGATGGGCATGCGATCTTTGGCGACAGTTTGTCCCTGCGCGCCTTTGATGGAATACAGACCTCCTTCCGTGGGAAGAGCGCTGTCACCTTTGTTCGGGATCAGGGCATCCTGTTCACTTGCCCGGTGTTCCATGGAAAGAATATCAAGTATGTCCTTTATCGGCTTTACCCGATGGAGACCATCAAGAATCGTTTTTCCATCAGCTGCTATGATGACATCGGCAGGATGTGTGTCGTCACACGGGATGGGGATATTGTCATTCCCTTTGCGCAAGTTGACGGGGAAGATGTTTCCTTCCTTCAGAGCGGGGAATTCAGGGAATTGTTCCAGTCCATGCATCAGGAGATGGAGATTTCTGTGGCGGCTGCCCGTACCGTCCATACGGAGCGGGGCGAGCTGATTCTGTTTGGCGCGGAAATTCCCGGCATGGATTATCTGGTTGCCGGGTTCGTGCCGAAGGAAAAAGCTGCCGAGGGCATAGGAAACCTCACACACTTGGTTGTCTGGGTCTTTGGATTGCTGCTATTGCTTATCGCCTTGGGAGCTGTATATCTGGTCCAGGTCCGGGGCAAGATCGATGAGAGCGAGGCGCTCGGGCGTGCAAAGGCGGCAGCCGAGGAGGCTTCCCGTGCCAAGAGCGATTTCCTTGCCAATATGTCCCATGAGATACGCACGCCGATCAATGTGGTGCTCGGCCTGAACGAGGTCATCCTGCGGGAATGCGGGGACAAGAACATCCTCTCCTATGCGGAAGGCGTAAAGACTGCAGGAAACACGTTGCTGGGACTGGTCAACGACATTCTCGACTTTTCAAAGATCGAGGCAGGAAAGATGGAGATTGCTCCTGTGGAATATGATATTTCCTTCCTGCTCAATGATCTGGTGAACATGATCCGGACCAAGGCGGACGAAAAGGGACTTGCCTTTACGGTGGACGTTGACAGGGAAATCCCAAAGTTCCTTTATGGCGATGAGGTCCGCGTCAAGCAGGTCATCACGAACATCCTGACCAATGCGGTGAAATATACGGAAGAAGGAGGCGTGACCTTTTCCGTGGGCTTCGAGCATTGCGAGGAGAATCCGGGCAGCGTGATCCTTCTTGTGGCGGTTAAGGATACAGGAATCGGCATCAAGCCGGAGGACATCAGCAAGCTGTTTTCCAAATTCGACCGCATCGAGGAAAAGCGCAACCGTCATGTGGAGGGAACGGGCCTTGGCATGGCCATCACACAGAATCTGCTGAATATGATGGGAACCTCCCTGCAAGTGGAAAGCACCTATGGTCTCGGCTCGAAATTCTATTTCCGGCTGGAGCAGGATGTGGTCAAATGGGAGCCTTTGGGCGATTACGAGGCATCTTCCCGTATGCTTTTGGACAAGTGTGAGAATTATCGGGAGAAATTCACGGCCCCGGATGCCTGTGTTCTCATGGTGGATGACAATGCGATGAACCTCCTGGTGTTCAAGAGCCTGCTGAAGCAGACCCAGGTGAAGATCGATACGGCGAATGATGGGGATGAGGGGCTTTTCCTGGCACGAAAAAAGAAATACGACCTCATCTTCCTTGACCACATGATGCCGGGGAAGGATGGAATCGAGACCTTGCGCGAGATGCGGGAGGACATGAACGGCCTGAACAGCAATACCCCGGCCATCTGTCTCACTGCCAATGCCATTTCTGGCGCACGGGAGCAGTATATCGCTGCGGGCTTTGACGAGTACCTGACGAAGCCCATTGATTCCGGCAAACTGGAAGACGTGCTGATGGAATACCTGCCGAAGAAAGTTGTCGGGGCAAACAGCGAAGAGAAGGTTTCCCAGGAAGATTCCCGGAATGACTCCAAGGATGACACTAAAGATGACGTTAAAGATGACATCAAGGATGACTCCAGGGAGATTCCTGAAATCCTTGCGCCCCTCAAGAAATTGGATTGGCTTGATGTTCGTACCGGCATGCTGAACAGCGGGGATCTTGAGACCTATCTATCGCTGCTCAAGATCTTTTCCGGGACAATCGACGCAAAGGCGAAGGAAATCGAGGACTTTTACACCACCGGGAACTGGAAGGATTATGTCATCAAGATCCATGCGATGAAAAGCTCGGCGCGGCTCGTTGGGGCCAAGGACTTCGGCGAGGAAGCGCAGAAGCTGGAGAATGCCGGAAAGAGCGAGGATATGGACTATATCCATGCGCATCACGCAGCCCTGATGGAGACCTACCGAAGCTTCCAGGCACCGCTAGCCGAGTTTTGCGCGTCATTGGAGTCTGAATCATGAAGAAGTCGAAATATGCATTTTGGGCCATAGGTGCCGTCCTTGCGGCACTGATGCTGGTTTTCGCCATGGGATGCGGAAATGGCCTACGGACGGATGCTCCCGCAAACGACAACTCCCTGCAAAAGGTACTGGATGCCGGGCAGTTCGTCCTCGGCTTTGACGAGAACTTTCCGCCCATGGGCTTTACCAACGAAAAGGGAGAGATGGTGGGGTTTGACATCGACATGGCCCAGGAAATCTGCAACCGGCTCGGAGTCAAGCTCGTCAAGCATCCCATCAAATGGGAGTTCAAGGAAACGGACCTGAACGATGGAACGATAGACTGTATTGCCAGCATGTCGGTGATACCGGAATCCATAGAGGAGATGTGCCTGTCGGAGCCGTATATAAAAGAAGAGCTCATCTTTGTGGTTCCGGAAAAGAGCACTGTGATGTGGATACGCGACCTCAAGGGCAAGCGGGTCGGCGTGCAGTCCGGCTCCACGACGCAGGAAGCGCTGGAGGCCATGGATATGTATGAGAGCCTCTCGGTCATAGCCCTTGATGACAATATGGAAGTCCTGCAGCAGCTGAAGGAAGGAAAGCTGGACGTTGCTTTTGTGGACTCCCCCACAGCCTATTATTTTATGGATTCGAGTGATGAAAGGTATTTTATCCTGGCCGACAGTCTCGGCATGGAGAAATGGGCATTGGGTTTCAGGAAAGGCGACAAAGAACTGAGGAACAGGGTACAGGAAATCCTCAGCGAGATGAAGGCCGACGGGACACTCGGCGCAATCTCTGAGAAGTGGTTTGGGAGCAACATCACGACGGTACGATGACTCCTTGAGCGGAGGGTGAGACACTATGATGAAGGACAAGGGGAAATTCAGCGCTTTCGATTTGCGCAGCATCGCCGTGTCCATTTTTATGGTGCTCTTCTTTTGCGGTGTGATTTTCTCCTATTATCTCATGCTGGCCTCCGAGACGAGGCAGAAAATCATAGAGCACGGCAACTTCAGCGCGGCCACGGCGGCAAAGCAGATCGACCAATACCTGAGCACCGGCAGCGACGTCATGAGGCTGGCCTGCTATACCCTGGACAAGATGATCCGTGATGGCAGGCCGCAACAGGAGATTGTTGATGTGCTGACAAATCGGTCCGCCGCCGTCGAAAGCATCATGTCCGGGGACTCCATCGGGTTGTACGGCTATATCAACGGCGAGTATCTTGATGGGACGGGATGGGAACCGAACGCCGGGTTTGATGCCACGCATCGTCCCTGGTACATCGAAGCGCGGGCAAACATCGGGCAGGTCGCAGTCGTGGATCCCTATCTTGACGAGTATTCGAACACGATCATGATTTCCCTGGCAAAAACCCTCTGTGACGGAAAAAGCGTCGCTGCGATGGATATCTCGCTGCAACGATTGCAGACCATCACGGAGGAGCTTTCCGCATCGAATGAGTCGGCCATGGAGATTGTCCTTGACCAGCAGTATCGGGTCCTCGCCCATTCGGACAAATCAGAGCGGGGCAGGAATTATATGGCTGAGGAGGGCACTTTCGGAAGGACTCTTGTGGACGGGCTGCGTTCCGCTGATGAGAACTATTTTTCCATCACCTTCGGCGGCGTGGATTACATCGTTTACACGGTTCCCGTGGCCAACGACTGGCTCTGCCTCTCCGTGTTTGACGAGACAGCCGCCTTCAGCCAGCTGAAGAGAACCCTTGCCTTTACGATTCTGGCGTCGCTGATGATCATTGCCATAGCGCGCTATATCATGATGCACTACAACAAGAAGGCTCGCCTTGCCATGGAGCTTGACAAGCGGGCCAGAAACGCGGACGCTGCCAGCGAGGCAAAATCCGCGTTTCTCTCCAATATGTCCCACGAGATCCGCACGCCCATCAACGCAATTCTCGGCATGAATGAGATGGTTCTGCGGGAGAGCGATGACCAAAACGTGATCGAGTACTCCGAGAATATCCGTACGGCGGGCAACATGCTGCTGGGGCTGATCAATGATATCCTGGACTTTTCGAAGATCGAGGCGGGCAAGCTTGAAATCCTTCCCGTGGAATACGATATTTCCTCCCTTCTCAACGATCTGGTGAGCATGGTCCAGCTCAGGGCAGAAAGCAAGGGGCTTGACCTTTCTGTGGATTTCGACGGGAGGTTGCCGAGTTGCCTTTATGGCGATGGAGTCCGCATCAAGCAGGTCATCACGAATATCCTGACTAACGCGGTGAAGTATACGGAAAAGGGAAGCGTGACGTTTTCCGTAGGGTTCGAGCGCAGCGAGGAACGACCGGACATCGTGATCCTCTTCGTGTCGGTTAAGGACACGGGAATCGGCATCAAAAAGGAAGATATCGGCAAACTGTTTTCCAAATTCGAGCGCATCGAGGAAAAGTGCAACCGCCATGTGGAGGGCACTGGCCTGGGCATGGCCATTACCCAGAACCTGCTGGGAATGATGGGAACATCCCTGCATGTGGAAAGCGAATACGGTCGTGGCTCGAATTTCTATTTCCGTCTGGTGCAGAAGGTGGTCCGATGGGAGCCGATGGGAGATTATAAGGCCTCCAGTCATGGGCTTTTGAAGGAGCACAAGGCCTACCGGGAGAAATTCACGGCACCCGATGCCTGTGTCCTGGTGGTGGATGACAATCCGATGAACCTCATGGTGTTCAGGAACCTTCTGAAGAAGACCCGGGTGCAGATCGATATGGCGAATAGCGGGGATGAGGGACTTTTGCTGGCCCAGGGCAAGAAATACGACATCATCTTCCTCGATTACATGATGCCCAGGAAGGATGGCATTGAGACCTTGCACGAGTTGCGAGCGCAAGTGGGCGGCCCGAATATAGATACCCCAGCCGTCTGCCTCACCGCCAACGCCATCTCCGGTGCACGGGAGAGGTACATTGCCGCAGGCTTCCATGAGTACCTGACGAAGCCCTTGGATTTCGGCAAGCTGGAGGACATGCTGATGACCTTCCTGCCGGAGGAAAAAATCCAGGCCGCCGGTGAAGAGGATGCCCCGGCAGAGGTCCCGGAGGAAATCCCCGAGGTCCTCGCGCCCCTCAAGGGGGAGGACTGGATCGACCTCAATCTCGGCATGGAGAACAATGGGGATGCCAAGTCATACCTGGAGCTCCTGCAGATCTTTTACGAGTCCATGGACGAAAAGGCAGAGGAAATCGAGGGCTTCTATGCTGCCGAAAACCTGAAGGACTATACCATCAAGGTCCATGCGCTGAAAAGCTCGGCGCGGATCATTGGGGCGAAGGACTTCGGCGAGGAAGCGCAGAAGCTGGAGAATGCCGGAAAGCGCGGGGATATGGGCTATATCCGGGCGCATCACGCAGCCTTCCTGGAGACCTACCGCAGCTTCCGGGCACCGCTGGCCGGGATCTTCGCATCATCGAAGACGGAGAAGGAAGCGGCAGAACGGGAGAAGCCGGAGGCGGATGAGAAACGCATGGAAGGCGTCTATGAGGAGATTCGGGCAGCGGCGGATGAGATGGACTGTGAACGACTGGATGCTGTTTTCGCCGAGATGGAGGGATATCGGATTCTGGAGAGGGAAGCCGAACTCTATGAGAAGCTGAAGGATGCTGCGTCCAAGTTCGAATACGATACGATTCTTGACCTTTTGCCGAAGGCATGAATTGATGGAGGAAAATCGCTATGTATTGGTATGCTTTGGTTGGAATGCTTGCCATCATGGTTCTCATCGTCGTGAACTACGATGTCCTTTTCCAGCAAAACAAGAGATCCAATATTTCTGCCATGGAGAGCTACAAGAATTTCCTGTACGGCATCATGGCATGCTGCATTGCCGATATGCTGTGGGGCATCCTTGGCAGTCTGCACCTTTCTTCCTGGCTTTTTGTGGAGGGTGTGGTATACTATATTGTGATGGCTGTGAACGTGATGCTATGGACACAGTATGTGGTCGTGTATCTGGCAGAGGTCAACGCTTTCAGCCGGTTCCTATCCCTTGCAGGGCGTATTTTCTTTGTGGCTGCCGTGGCAATCACCATCGTCCACTGTTTTACGCCGATCCTGTTCTGGTTTGACGGAAACGGGGATTGCCGTGTCGGTGAATTCTGGCATGCACAGCTTGTGTTCCAGATCCTTCTGCTTCTTCTGTCTTCCGCCTATCTGTTTCTGGCAATGAAGCGGACGGAGGGGGCGGTCAGGAAAAGGCGCCGGACAATCTGCCTGTTCGGGGTGGTGGTGGCAGTCCTGCTGATTGCCCAGATGAAATACCCCTTCCTGCCGCTGTATACCGTCGCCTATATGCTTGGCAACTGCCTGCTCCATGTGTTCGTGGTCAACGATGAGATGGAGGAATACAGGCAGGACCTCCAGGAATCCCTGCAAAAGTCCGTGGTGCAGGAACAGAAGTCACGGTTCCTTGCCGAGATGATGGAGAGTCTTCATGTCCGCATAACGGCCATTGCAAACATCTATGTCCTGGTCTGCGAGTTCGATCTCGTTGCGGATGCCTACACCATGATCAAGCTTGACCAGGGCTATACCAATTATTTTTCCGGCAAGCGCTACCGGGATGCCCAGGAAGTATTGAGGGGGCTTGCGAAGGAAAGATGCGATTCGTCGTGCGTGGATGCGGCCCTGGAATTTGTTGATCTTTCAACGCTGGAGGACCGCCTGGAAAAATCCAACGTGACCACCATGGAGTATCGCGCCAAGTCAGGGGCATGGGGACGCGCAAGATTTATCGCTTCCAAGCGTGACGAGGTGGGAAGGCTTGCAAATGTCCTGTATGTTTCCGAGGATATCAGTGTAGAGAAGGCGGAGAGGGAAAAGCTTCGGGACATGACGGAGCGCGCTATTGCGGCAAACGAGGCAAAGACCTCGTTCCTGTCGAATATGTCCCATGAGATCCGTACGCCCATCAACGCCATCCTTGGCATGAATGAGATGATCCTGCGCGAAAGCGAGGACAAGAACATCCTGACCTATTCGGGAAGCATCAGGACAGCGGGCGGCACCCTGCTTGGCATTGTCAATGATATCCTTGATTTCTCGAAGATTGAAGCTGGCAAGATGGAGCTCATACCCGTCAATTACGATCTTTCCTCTGTCATCAATGACCTGGTGAATATGGTAAAGGCGCGGGCAGATGAGAAGGGGCTGGAGATCATCCTCGATATCGGAAAAGATGTTCCGAAGATGCTGAAGGGCGACGAGATCAGGCTCAAGCAGATCATCATGAACATCCTGACCAATGCGGTGAAATACACGGAAAAGGGCAGTGTGACCTTCTCTGTGGGCTTCGAGCGCATCGAGGAGGACCCGGACAACGTGATGCTTTGTGTGGCGGTCAGGGATACCGGCATCGGCATCAAGCCCGAGGACATAGAACGGTTGTTCATGAAGTTCGAGCGCATCGAGGAAATGCGGAACCGCTATGTGGAGGGGACCGGCCTGGGCATGGCCATCACCCAGAACCTGCTGGACATGATGGGATCATCCCTGCAGGTGGAAAGCGTCTATGGCCGCGGTTCGACCTTCAGTTTCCGATTGAAGCAGAAAGTGGTCAAATGGGAGCCGCTGGGGGATTACGAGGGAGCCTATCATGCATTCCTGAAGGGGCGCGAGGAATACCGGGAGAAATTCACGGCACCGGAGGCCTGCGTCCTCATGGTGGATGACAATCCGATGAACCTCACGGTGTTCAAGAACCTGCTGAAGCGGACACGGGTGCGGATCGACACGGCGAACGACGGCAGCGAAGGGCTTTTGCTGATGCAGGACAAGAAGTACGACCTGATTTTCCTGGACCACATGATGCCGGGAAAGGACGGCATCGAGACGCTGCACGAGCTGCGGGCACAGCAGGGAAGCCCGAATATCGATACTCCTGCCATCTGCCTCACAGCCAACGCCATTTCCGGAGCGCGGGACCGCTACATCGAGGCGGGCTTCGACGACTATCTGACGAAGCCTCTGGATTCCGGCAAACTGGAAGATATGATGATGGACTATCTGCCGAAGGAAAAGATTGAGGCGGCAGGCACGGAGGAAATAAGCGCGGGCTCCATGGAAATTCCTGAAATCCTCGCGCCCCTCAAGGAAGAGGACTGGATTGACCTCAATCTCGGCATGGAAAACAGTGGGGATGCGGAGTCATATCTGGAGCTCCTGCAGATCTTTTACGAGTCCATCGACGAAAAAACGGAGGAAATCGATGGCTTCTACGTTGCCGAAGATCTGAAGAACTATACCATCAAGGTCCATGCGCTGAAAAGCTCGGCGCGGATTATTGGAGCAAGGGACTTCGGCGAGGAAGCGCAGAAGCTGGAGAATGCCGGAAAGAGCGGGGATCTGGACTATATCCGGGCGCATCACGCAGACTTCCTGGAGACCTGCCGGAGTTTCCGGGCACCGCTGGCAGAGGTCTTCGCGGTATCAAAGGCGGAAGAAGGCGCCGGGGAGGAGAAGCCGGAGGCGGATGAGAAGCAGATGGAAGGCATCTATAAGGAGCTTCGGGCAGCGGCAGAGGAGATGGACTGCGAGCGATTGGATGCTATCTTTGCCAGGATGGAGGGATACCGGATCCCGGCGAAGGATGCCGAACTTTACGGGAAGCTGAAGGCCGCTTCGGACAGATTTGACTATGATTCTGTTCTGTCGTTGCTTGATACTAGAATCCGTTAAAAAGCGACAGCTTTTTCTACGGATTCTGCATGAGACGTCAGACGCGCTTTAGTGCGGCTGTAGCGTGCGAAGCACGCGAATATCCGATTTCAATCGGATATTAGTATGAGGAACAGGTTTTTAAGGGAGAGCAGCCATGAATTATTGGATTGTTGTTGTCGATGACGAAATCTTGAGCCTGACACAGGCCAAGAATATCCTGAAGGAGGCGGACATGCGCGTCACCTGCCTGCGTTCGGGACGGGATCTCTTGAAATTTATGGCGAAGAATACGCCGGATTTGATTATCCTGGATATCCAGATGCCGGAAATGGATGGTTTTGCAACCTATCAGGAACTTCGGCATTTGGAAGGGGAGATCGGGCGGAGCCCGACGCCTGTCATATACCTGAGCGGCATGGAGGCAAGCGACGTGGAGACCCGCAGCCTTTCGCAGGGTGCATCCGACTTCATCCGCAAGCCTTTCCATAAGGACAGCCTCGTCAAGCGCATTGTCAACACGCTGAAACATAACGAGGCCATCAGGAACCTGACGGAAAAGGCGACCATTGACAAGCTGACCGGCTGCCTGAACAAGGAAGCCGGTACCCGTGAGGTGGCAAAGCTTTGCGAGAGCCGGACGGGCATGCTGATGATCTTTGACCTTGACAATTTCAAACTGGTCAATGACATTTACGGCCATAGCATGGGAGACAAGGTACTGAGGGCTTTTGCCGATATTGCACGGCATAGCATACGGGCGCAGGATGTCATGGCAAGGATCGGCGGGGATGAGTTCATGGCTTTTTTCTGCAACATGAGCGATGAGCATGCAGTGGCTGGCATGAACCGCAGGCTGAATGACCAGCTGCTCGAGGAAACTTCACGCCTTATCGGCAAAGAGCTGGATATCCCATTGGGCATTTCCGTGGGCGCGGCTTTGGTGCCGGAGCACGGGCGGGATTATGAGACACTGTTTTCCCTGGCGGACAGCGCCCTTTACCAGGTAAAGCAAAACGGGAAGCACGGCAGTCGGGTATATCATCAGGAAGCCGTCCTGGGCTTGTCGCAGGAAGAAGATATCAAAAGGGAATTTACCCGCATTGCACAGATTGTGGAGGAGAGGAACAGCAGGGGAGGCGCCCTGTCCCTGAATCTGGAGCAGTTCTCCTTTGTCTATCGTTTTGTCCGGCGGTTTTACATGCGGTATGGTGGAAAGGCCATCAAGCTGATGTTCGTATTGACCTCAGAAAAGGATGATACGGAGCGCGAGATGAGCCTGAAGGATGCCTCGGAGAAGTTTGCCATCTGCTTGCAGGATGTGCTTCGAAAGAGTGACATGATCCTGCGAAGCAAGCCAAATCAGTTCTTCCTGCTTCTGCAGGAACTTTCCGAGGAAGATTTCCCCATCGTGTTCCAACGGATCATGGATGAGTGGGAGGCCACGGATGCCCATGTCGGCATTCATCTCGAGTACATCATGGAATCTGTCGTTTATGAGAAAGAGTGCTACGACAGGAAAGGAGCAGCTTCCAGGGGGGAGGAAGCCTAGTGTGTGTTGAAAGATGCAGACTATGTACTATAGCGAGACAGTTTTTCATCAGCACAGAGCAAGCCCCGAACCTGAATCGGTTCGGGGCTTGCTTCATAAAGGAAATCCTATGTCCTTTTCAAGTATTCTTCCATCATTGTCGGAGAGTAAATCGAAGGATACTCTATATGTGCTTCCAGGAAGTCTTTGTCACCGGTAAGGAGAATGTCCACATTGTGACATAAGGCATCGCTCAGCACAGGGTTATCTTTTGGGTCCCGTAGGTCGCAGAGGATATCTGGCGTGCTTTTGCAAAAAATGATGTTGGTTTTTCTGTAAGCCTGATAGATGTAGTCTGCCTTGTCGGGCCTTTTTAGGCGCAACTTGTCTCTGAATTCAGAATCAATATATTCAGAAACATAAAGGGTATACTTCATTGGAGATGCAAATAGTGTGTCCAACACATGACCGGCAGTTCCGCCAAAAATGAAGGCGGAAATGAGGATGTTTGTGTCCAGCATGATCTTCATAAGTCGTTGCGTTCCCTTCTGAACTGAGCCATATCTTCTATCATGGCTTCCTCGGAAGCCCAGCCTTTGTCATCGTTGAACATATTTTGTATCTCGGTGAGGATCTTGCGACTGTCTTCGGCCTTTTTCTTTTTCCTCATGGCGGCCAGATAGCCGATAAAACTGACGGCTGCCTGGTAGTCCTCGCGTTCTAGCCCGCACAGCAAGTCGGCTACGGTTTTCTCATTAGGTATTGCCCCAATGTCTGCACTCGTCATCATAGTATGCTCAACTCCTCTCTGATGGCAATGATGCTTTTAAGAATATTGTACTATGAACTTTCGGGAAATCAAGGGCGGGGGCGGTGGATTTTCAGCACAACCTGAATATTTTCTATTGATTTTTTGTCGCAAACCATGTATACTGAAGGCGAAATCAAATAGAACAGCCTTCGATGCTGACGGATAATGTGGAGTCAACCACGTGCATCGAAAATGCTGAAAAGCCGACCGTCTGGGCAAATGAGTGCCCAGACGTTTTTTGTTGTTCTGGAAGGGAAAGGGGAGCTGTTTATGAGGAATCGCTGGCTGATCGCTTTGTCTGCCGTTGGAATCCATATCTCCATTGGAAGTGTTTATGCCTGGAGCGTGCTCACGCGGCCGATCATGGAGGAAATGGGGATTGCACTGAAGGATGCCACCTGGACCTTTTCGCTGGCCATACTGTTCCTGGGTCTGTCCGCAGGTTTCCTGGGGAGTTTCGTGGAGAAGATAGGCCCCAGGAAAAGCGGGCTGCTTTCGACCTGCCTGTTTGGCGCCGGGATGCTGGGCACGGCCCTGGCGGTGGAGCAGCGCAGCCTGCCTTTGCTCTATCTGGCCTATGGCGTCGTCGGCGGCATGGGACTTGGAATCGGCTACATTACGCCGGTGTCCACGCTGGTGAAATACTTCCCCGGCCACAGAGGGTTCGCAACCGGGCTGGCCATCATGGGATTTGGGTTTGCCGCGCTCATCGCCGGCCCCGTCATGCAGCATCTTGCCGCGAATTACGGCCTGGCCAATAACTTCATCATTCTCGGTGTGGTCTACATGATCATCATGGGGGCATCCTCCCTCTACCTGAAGCCCCCTGTTGATCAGGAGGCCAGGGGCAGGGTTACCTCCATCCAGAGGGGCATGACTGCCAATGAAGCGGTCAGGACCTGGCAGTTCTGGACGCTCTGGTGGGTCTTCTTCGTGAACATCACCTGCGGCATCGGGCTCCTCGCCGTGGCTTCCCCCATGGCACAGGAAGTCGTGGGAATGGATGCCATGCAGGCTGCGTCCATGGTGGGCATCATCGGCCTTCTCAACGGCGCAGGGCGCATTCTGTGGTCCTCCATCTCTGACTATATTGGCAGGGGGATGACCTACGCGGCCTTTTTCCTGATTGAGATCGTGGCCTTCTACCATCTGGCAGGGACTCAGGATGTCATGGTGTTCCAGGCATTGGTGCTTTTGATCATCTCCTGCTATGGCGGAGGATTTTCCTGCATGCCCGCCTATCTTTCCGATCTCTTCGGGACGAAACAGCTCAGTGCCATTCACGGGCGCGTGCTCACCGCCTGGGGCCTTGCCGGCATCGCCGGTCCCATGATCATCGCTATCTTCAGGGAGAACACCAGCGGCTATGATGCCACCTTGTATTTCTTTGCCGCATGTTTCATCGTCAATTTCATTGCAGCAATGCTCTTGAAATTCTACGGGAAGCGCCATCTCGAAAGGAGCGCGTCCCTGGCATTTGCAGGCAAAGGCTGAGGAATGTATTTTATCTCTTTTCTTTTTGCCGAAAATCCTGTACACTCATATAAATGGGGGCAGAAGCCTCTTTGTGAATGAAATGCATGGAGCGGATGGGAGAGATGTTTTTTGAACTGGGCAGAGGTCAGTATTCGAACTTCCCATGAGGCAACCGAGCTTGTGGCGGAGATCTTTCACGATTTGGGGGCTTCCGGCGTCGTCATTGAGGACCCGGAGCTTCTCAATAACTACATCGATTCGGGGCTTTGGGACTATACGGATATTCCGAGGGCGGACCAGACGGATGTGGTCACGGTGAAGGCATATCTTCCCGTGGATGACGAGCTGGATGAGAAGCTGCGTTCCTTTGAGGAGCGTGTGAAGGCCATGGCGGAGTCCGGCGTCGCCTGCGGCCCCTGTGCCATTTCCTGGAATGAGGTGCAGGACGAGGACTGGTCGGAGAGCTGGAAGCAGTATTTCCATACGGAGAAAATCGGCGGCCTCATCGTCATCAAGCCTTCCTGGGAGGACTATGAGGCGAGCCCCGATGATATCGTGGTGGAGCTTGATCCGGGGGCGGCCTTCGGCACGGGGCAGCATCCCACGACGGCCCTGTGCATCCGTGAACTGGAGTCCCTGGTGAGAGGCGGCATGACGGTCTTTGATGTGGGGACAGGCTCCGGCGTGCTGGCCATCACGGCGGCGAAGCTGGGGGCATCGAAGGTCACGGCCATGGACTTCGATCCCACGGCTGTCCGCATTGCCGGGGAAAATGTCCTCCAGAATCATGTGGAGGATATTGTCACCGTTGGGCAGAGCGATATCCTGAAATCCTTTGAAGGGAAGGCGGATATCGTGGTGGCGAATATCATCGCGGATATCATCCTGCGCCTCTTTGATGAGCTGGAGGATCATCTGAACCCCGATGGGAGGCTGCTGGCAGGAGGAATCATTTCCGAGCGCGTTGCCGATGTGACGGCGGGGGCGCTGGCCCATGGCTTTGCCATTGAAAAAGTGGTGGAGGACAGTGGCTGGGCTGTGATGGTCATCACTTTGGGAGAGAAGGCATGAGGCGGCTTTTTTACAAGGGAGAGCTGGCGGAAGAGATTGAGATCACGGGGACGGATGCCCATCATCTCATGCATGTCCTGCGTGCCAAAGCAGGGGATGAGATGGTGGTGGTGGACGACAGGAACCGGGCGGCCCGCATGGAGATGGCGGGCTTCACCGGGGATGCCGTGACCATGCGCCTGAAGGAACGGCTGGAGATGGACACCGAATCCCCGATGGACATCATTCTTGCCCAATGCCTGCTGAAGGCGGACAAGATGGACTTCGTGGTGCAGAAAGCCGTGGAACTTGGGGCAAGACGGCTCGTTCCCCTCATGTCACGGAATTGCGTGGTGCGCTACGATGCGAAAAAGAGGGAGGAACGCCGGAACCGCTGGCAGAAGATTGCCGATGAGGCAGCGAAGCAATGCGGCCGCACGGCCCTTCTCGAAGTGGCTCCCGTGGTGGAGCTTTCCTCATTTCTGGAATCCGTTCGGGAAGAGGAGGATGGATTATTCCTCTTCTGTTATGAAAATGAGACAAAGCAATCTGTCAGGGAATGCCTCAAAAGGGCGGACACTGACCGCTGCCTGGTGCTCATAGGCCCCGAGGGGGGATTTGCGCCGGAGGAGGCAGAGACCACAGAGCGGTGCGGAGGCATCAGCGTGACGCTTGGGCCGCGCATCTTGCGGGCAGAGACGGCGGCAGTGGCGGCACTGACGATTGTGCAGTATGAAAAGGGAGATTTGGGATAATGCCAACCGTTGCATTAGCGACCTTGGGGTGCAAGGTCAACCAGTTCGAGACGGAAACCGTGGAAGGGCTCTTCCGGCAGAGGGGGTATGAGGTTGTCCCCTTTTCGGAGGCGGCGGATGTCTATGTCATCAACACATGCTCTGTCACGAGCCTGGGGGACAGCAAGTCCCGCCAGCTGATCCGCAGGGCGAGGCGGCAGAATGATGCCGCCATTATTGCTGTGACGGGATGCTATGCCCAGGTGTCGCCGGAGGAAATCAAGGCACTGGATGGAGTTCGCGTGGTGCTCGGGACGAAGGATCGGGCAAAGATTGTTGATTATGTGGAGCAGGCGGCACGGGAAGACGGATTGCTGGACGGTGTCGCCGACGTGATGGAGCAGGGGGAGTTTGAGGACATCCCCCTTTTTGGTATGCCCACCCGTACCCGGGCCTTCCTGAAAATCGAGGATGGCTGCCAGAATTTTTGCTCCTACTGCATCATTCCCTATGCCCGCGGTCCGGTGAAGTCCCGGCAGCTTTCTCATATCCGGCGCGAGGCGGAAAAGCTGGCCGGAGCGGGGTTCAAGGAAATCGTCCTGACGGGGATCCATCTGGGCGCCTATGGGAAGGACCTGCCCGGAAATGTGACCTTGGCGGATGCCTGCCGCGAGGTGCTGGCGGTATCAGGGCTCAAGCGTCTGCGTCTTGGTTCCCTGGAATCCATCGAGCTGTCGCCGGAACTCTTTGCCCTGATGCGGGAAGAGAAGGAGCGTTTCTGCGCCCATCTGCACTTGCCCATGCAGGCCGGATCGGATGCCATCCTGAAGGCGATGAACCGCCATTATGACACGGCGGAATTCGGGAGGCTCATCCAGCGGGTGGAGCAGGAAATCCCGGGAATTGCCATTTCCACGGATGTGATCGTGGGCTTTCCGGGGGAGACGGAGGAGCTCTTTCAGGAGAGCCTGGACTTCGCCGAGCGGATGAACTTCTCCCGCATGCATGTATTTCCCTATTCCCGCCGAAAGGGAACTCCGGCGGCTTCCATGCCGGGACAGGTGCCGGAACCTGTGAAGAAGGAGCGGGTGCATCGTATGCAGGCCTTGGCAAAGCGGAAGGCAGAGGAATTCCATCAGGGATTCCTGGGCAGAAAGATGCGGGTGCTTTTCGAGACGAGCCATGAGGGCATCGCCGATGGCCTGACGGACAATTACATTCGTGTGTATGCGGATGCCGATGGGGCAAAATTGGGCGAGATTTCCATGGTTTCTTTGGAAAAGCTGTACAAGGATGGCGTTTGGGGAAGGATTTTTCCATCCGAGGGCGAATAGATACATAGAGAAGAAAAACAGCTTAGTGTAACAAGTTTTTAATAACTTGCTGTATCATGCAGGGCAGATTTTCAGCTGCAAGGCGGAGGAGTGCAGGCGTAGCAGAGCTACGTCAAGCAAACGACAACGCAGCAGATGGAAATCTGAACAAGTGAGGCAGTAAGGTATTTAAAATCTGTTACACGGGCTGTTGATATGAGGGATGGGAGTGGCAGATATGGCGGATTGTATTTTTTGCAAGATTGCGAAGAAGGAGATTCCTTCCACAGTTGTGTATGAGGATGAACAGGTGATTGCCTTTAAGGATCTGGAGCCGCAGGCTCCCGTGCATGTCCTTGTGATACCGAAGAAGCATGTGGAGAGCGTATTGGCGCTGCAGGCGGAGGACAAGGAGCTCATGGGGCATATCCTCTGTGAGGTCATGCCAAAGCTTGCGAAGGACCTGGGCGTGGATGCCAAGGGGTTCCGCGTTGTTGTCAATACGGGCGAGGACGGTAACCAGACCGTGAAGCACCTGCATTTCCACCTTCTGGGCGGACGTTCCATGCAGTGGCCTCCGGGCTGACTTGGAGGGAACAGGAGGAATCTTTATGGCATCGGTTCTTTGGGAACTGGAAGGGGAGCTGCTGCATATTGCGATGAAGTGCGACAAGCTTCGGAAAAAAGACGGGCTTTCCCCGGAGGAGAAGGCAGATCTGGAGGATATGGAAAAGCGCAAGGCCATATTGGAGCGGAAACTCCGGGAGCATCGCGTGAGCCTGCAGGATGTCTGAAGGAAGGACGGATTTTTTCATAAAAATAGCATTTCTTTGCAGGGTTTTTCGAGGATATGTCGAAAAGGGACTATGTTAAAGGCTACTGAAAAAAAACCGAAAGGGGTAATTTATATGGCGTTTCCAGACAGCATAAAAACCAATGAGGATATCCTGGATGCATTCAAGGTAGTCATCCCTTATATCAACAAGGTAGTCCGTGAGGATGTGGTGATTGGGCTCAGCAACATGACAGAGTACATTGATTATGTCCGTGGACAGAAATTGGACATCAAGCTCGCTGCGGGAAAGCCGATCCGGGACATTCCGACCATCCAGGAGTGCATCAAATATGACCGCATCACCTATGATGACCAGGATGCCAGTGTTTACGGTGTTCCCATCAAGACGATCTTCTGCCCGATTTATGGCCTTAACGGCGAGATTATCGGCACCTTGAGCACAGGTGTCGATATGGAGAGCAACCAGGCGCTTGTGCGTTCCATCGAGGATATCACGGCAGCCACGAACACGGTGTATGAGGCCGTAGAGCATGTGGCCCAGGGAGCCGGTGAGCTCGCCAAGGTCGGCCAGAAATCCGTGGAGCAGGCAAAGTTCCTGCAGGACAAGAACGTGGATACCCTCAAGGTCATTGACTTCATCACGAACATTGCAGGACAGACGAACCTGTTGGGCCTCAATGCCGCCATCGAGGCAGCGCGTGCCGGCGAGCAGGGGAGAGGGTTTGCTGTCGTCGCGGAGGAAGTCCGCAAGCTTGCGGAGCAGTCCAGGGAAGCAACGGAGCGCATTCAGTCCACCCTGGCGGAGATGAATACGGCTGTCACGGAGATCTCGAAGTCCATCGAGTCCACGGGGGCGATCAGTGAGGAGCAGGCGGCATCCACGGAGGAGATCACGGCACATCTTTCCCGCGTTGCAAAGGCTGCGGAGAGGCTTAACCAGTTCATTGAGCAGTTTAAGTAATGTTCCTTATGCAGTTTTGATGTGAGTGTATGAAACTGCAGGAAAAAGGGAGGAAATATGTTATGGCAGCCCAGGAAGATATGAAACAGGCACAGGATATCCATTCAAAACTTTCGTCATCCATCGATGATATCGTACTCTCGACCCAGACGGTTTTTCAGGCAGTGGAGCAGGTGGCAGAGAGTGCCAGTTCCTTGGCGAAGCTTGGACAGGAATCCGTGGCACAGGCAAAGCTCCTTCAGGAGAAAAATGCCGATACCATAAAGGTCATTGAATTCATAACGAATATCGCAGGACAGACGAACCTGCTGGGTCTCAATGCCGCTATCGAGGCTGCTCGTGCCGGCGAACAGGGGCGCGGTTTTGCTGTTGTCGCGGAGGAGGTCCGCAAGCTTGCGGAGCAGTCCAGGGAGGCAACGGAAAAGATTCAGGCCACGCTGAATGAGATGAACCAGGCGGTGGATGATATATCGAAATCCATTGAGAATACAGGATCCATCAGCCAGCAGCAGGCTGCATCCACGCAGGAGATCACCGCGAATCTTTCCCGTGTCACAAAAGCTGCGGAGGAGCTGAAACAGTATATCCAGAGCTTGAAGTGAGCGAGCCGGTATATTTGCCGTTGGCAAAATTTGAACTATGTGTTATGATGGAGTCACTTTTGTTATCGGGTGAGTTCATTATGAAAAAAATTATCGTATCCTGCCTGGTGACGGCTGTCCTGGTGACGGCGTTCTGGTGTACCATGGCAGGATATTTTATTGGGAATTATATTGTGCAGTTCGGGCTGGAGCGCGGAGGGGAGGCGGACAATCCCAAGGCGCCGCCGAGGGCCTATGCCCTGCTCATGCCGCCGGAAAGCCGCCAGTTCACGAAGCCGGATGAGGAGCATGAGGTCTGGAAGATACGCTCTGATGACGGCCTCCTGCTGCAGGCAACCCATTTCTATCCGGAGGAGGACAGCAACCGCTGGGTCATTGTGGCCCATGGCTATGGCTGCACCCAGCAGAATTCATGGTACATTGCCTCCACCTATCTCTCCATGGGCTATCATGTGCTTACACCGGATCTTCGGGCATCGGGGGACAGCGAGGGAAAGTTCCTGACCATGGGATATATGGAGAGCAAGGATATAGAGCATTGGGCGGCCGAGATTGTCAGGCACTATCCTGAGGCGAAGATTGCCCTTCACGGGGTTTCCATGGGGGCTGCTGCAGTGATGCTGGCCGCGGCCTCCGGGAACCTGCCGGAAAATGTCGTTGCCTGCATTGAGGACAGCGGCTTTACCAGTGCCTATCATTTGCTGGCTCTGCGCTTGGAGGACTCCTTTGGGTTGCCCGCCTTTCCTGCCATGAATCTCCTGGATTGGAGATGTGAGCATCTGGCAGGTTTTTCTTTGAGGC
This sequence comes from uncultured Veillonellaceae bacterium, assembly GCA_902801565.1. Classification (GTDB taxonomy): domain Bacteria; phylum Bacillota; class Negativicutes; order Selenomonadales; family Selenomonadaceae; genus UBA3796. The sequence continues at coordinate 164,135 of CADCIX010000002.1, forward strand.
ATGCTGCTCCCATTAAGGTCATGGATCGTGTGAGGATGCCGATCCTGTTCATTCATGGGGAGAAGGATACCCTGGTGCCTCCCTACATGGCGGATTTGCTCTATGAGGCGTGCTGGTCGCCGAAAAAGGAGATTTTCCTTGCGCCGGATTCCATTCACGGAGCCGCCAGTCAGACAGCACATGATGCCTATTATAAAAAAGTGGTGGAATTTCTGGAACCGTGCATGAGAGATGAGGGGATGATGCAGTGAGGGCTGTGACGACACGGGTCAGTGAGGCTTCCGTTGCTATCGGCGGAGAGACCGCAGGACAAATCGGCAGGGGATATCTGGTGCTTCTGGGCGTTGGACCCGAGGACACGGAGAAGGAAGCGGTCCATTTAGCAGAGAAGGTCTGCAATCTCCGTGTGTTTGAGGACGAGAATGGAAAGATGAACCTCAGCCTCGCCCAGGTGGAAGGGGAGATCCTCGTGGTTTCCCAATTTACACTTTATGCCGACCTGAAGAGCCGGAGGCCCGGCTTTTCCCATGCGGCGAAGCCGGAACAGGCCATTCCTCTTTATGAGAGATTCATGGAGGAATGCAGGGCACGGGGCTTCCACGTGGAGCACGGGGAATTCGGGGCAGACATGCAGGTGGCATCGGTCAATGACGGGCCGGTGACCTTGATTTTTGACACGGATGAGGTGTGAGAAGATGGAAGAGAAGGTTTTGCTGGACCAATATGCCCGTCTGGTGGTGCGTACCGGCGTGAATCTCCAGAAGGAGCAGCTGCTTGTCATCAACTCCCCCATCGAGTGCGCGGATTTTGCCAGACGCATTGCGCGGGAGGCTTATGATGCGGGAGCGCATGATGTGGTGATTTCCTGGAGCGATGAGGAATTTTCCCATCTGCGCTTCGATAGGGCCAAGAAGGCCGTGTTTACGGAATTTCCCGAATGGCGCCGTCTTTTTTACGAGGACTATGCAAAGCAGGGGGCGGCCTTTGTCACGATTGCTGCCAGGAATCCCGAGATCTTCAAGGATATCGAGCCGGAGAAGCTTACACTGGCGAATCAGGCGGCAGGCGCCGCGCTCCTGGAGTATCGTGCCCGCCTCATGAGCAACAAGAACACCTGGTGCGTGATTTCCGTGCCGACGCGGGACTGGGCGAAGAAGGTGTTTCCGGAACTTTCTGTCGATGCTGCGATGGAGCGTCTCTGGCAGGAGATCTATGCAACCGTGCGGATTGGAGAGGCCATGGACCCTGTGCGGGCCTGGGAGGAACATACCGCCTTCCTGAAAAAAGCGGCGGACTTCATGAATGACCATGCCTTTCAATCCCTTCATTATACGAATGGATTGGGGACGGATCTGGTCATTGAACTGCCGGAAGGCCATATCTGGGCAGGCGGGGCGGAGTATTCCGACACGGGCATCCGCTTTGTTGCCAACATGCCCACAGAGGAAGTCTATACCCTTCCGAAACGGGATGGGGTTCATGGGACTGTGGTCGCCACAAAGCCCCTGAACTTCCATGGCAATCTCATCGAGAATTTCCGGCTAGTGTTCAAGGACGGGAAAGTGGTGGATTATAAGGCGGAGAAGGGGGAGCAGATCCTCAAGGAACTTTTGGGGACGGACGAGGGATCTAGTTATCTGGGGGAAGTGGCACTGGTTCCCTTTGACTCGCCGATTTCCCAAAGCGGGCTGCTTTTCTACAATACCCTCTTCGACGAGAATGCGTCCTGCCATCTGGCGCTGGGCAAGGCATATCCTACCTGCATCAAGGGCGGGGAGAATATGGAGTCCGTGGAGCTTCTGCAGCATGGTGTCAATGACTCCCTCCTGCATGAGGATTTCATGGTGGGATCGAGGGATCTGTCCATCGTCGGCACCACCCGGGATGGAAAGGAAATCCCCGTGTTTCGGCAGGGGAACTTTGCTTTTGATTGCGGGGATGGCAGAGCATGACGAAAAAGATATTTGTTGTCTTATGCGCCGTGGTTTTCCTGTTGGGAGCCTTGCCTGTTCAGGGGGCGGCAAAGGAAAGTGCCCATCTGGAGGACAATGACTTTTCCTGTCGGGGAATCCATCTGGGGGATTCCGAGGAAAAGATGCTTGCGGTCTTTGGCGAGCCGGACTTCGACAAGCAGGTGGGCGTCTATGGCATTGGCGTCATTTATTATTCCTTCCCCAAGGGGCTGGATGTGGGCGTTTCTGTCCGCAGGAGAGAGGTGGTGGATATTCTCATCCGCGACAAGGAATATCAGGCGCGGGCAGGGGTGCGATACGGCGCGACGCCCTATAAGATCCGGACCACCTATGGAGAAAAGGGACGCGCGATGCTCGATGGTGTGATATACTACATCTATGAGCATCCGGAAAAGCCCCAGGAACGTCTGCTGCTGGAAGTGGACTCCGAAAACGGGAGCCTGCGATCCTTCCGCATCACCAGCCTTCCCCTTACGACGGATGAGGCGGACAGGAGGGCGGAAGAGGATGAGGTCTCCAGCGACCTTTCGGTTATTTTGGCAGGAGAAAAAGAAATTGACACCGGAGCCATGCCGGAGCATGGGCCGGTGAAGATACGAGGTTTGGAGAAATGATACATCTCAGGATGATGCGCCATCGTCTGCTGCGCTATATGGGTATCACGTTGGGGTGCATGATTGCCAGCTGTTCCATCAACCTCTTTTTGGTGCCTGCCCATCTTTTGACAGGCGGCGTGACGGGCATTGCCATCATCTTTTACTATCTCGCGGCATGGCCCATCGGCGTTCAGACCTTTGTTTACAATATTCCGCTCCTTTTTGCGGCCTATAAAACGATGGGCAGGCAATACACCATTGATGTTATCATCGGCACCGTGATCTTTTCCGTGTGCCTTGACCTGACGACCTTTCTCAATGCCTATGCGCCCATCAACGATCTCATGCTGGCGGCGATCTTCGGCGGCGTGTTCAACGGTGTGGGGTATGGCATCGTGTTTCGCATGAACGGCAGCACGGGGGGCTTCGATATCGTGGGAGCCATCGTGAAGAAGTTCTATTCCTTCCAGATGGGCGGCGTCATCTTTGCCTTCAACTGCCTTGTCATGTGTGTGGCGGGATTCCTCTTTGGCGTGGCGCCTGCCATGTTCACCCTGATCTGCATGTACGTGAATGCACAGGTCACGGACAAGGTCATTGCAGGATTCAACAAGCGCAAGGCGGTACTCATCATATCGGACAGGGCGCAGCCCATTGCCGAGGCGATCATCACGGTGGTGGGACGGGGCGTTACCTTCCTGCATGGGCAGGGGGCCTTTACCCGCAAGGAGCGGAACGTGGTCTTCGTGGTGGTGAACCTCACCCAGGTGGCAAAGATCAAGCTGATCACCGATACCATTGATACCCATGCCTTCATGATCATCATGTCGGCGAACGAGGTCATGGGAAGGGGTTTCAGCCAGCCGGGGGTGGAGATCGAGAAGATGCTCAAGGAACACAGGAAATGAGGTGGCAGATTGGAAATCACGTATTTGCTCAATAGCGGGTTCCTCGTGAAGACGGGACGGACACTGCTGGTCTTTGACGATTTTGAGGACCCTGTGCATGCTGTGGAGGGTGCTCTGTCGGAGGGGAATTTTGACCGGCTTTACATCTTTGTCTCCCATGCCCATTTCGACCATTTCGACACGCATATTCTGGACTATGCGGATGCAGCGGAACGTTATGTCTTCAGCAATGATGTGCGGCACACGAAGCGGGGAAAGCTCTTCCCGGCAGAGAAGACGGTGTACATGAAAACCTATTCCGATTGGGAGGACGAGGCCATCCATGTGAAGTCCTTTGATTCCACGGATACGGGAACCTGTTTCCTGGTGGACACGGGGGAGGCGAAGGTCTTCCATGCGGGAGACTTCAACTGGTGGCACTGGACGGGGGAGCCGGAGAAAGACCGTCTGCTGGCCCGCAATGCCTTCCAGAAGCAGATGAAGAAGCTGGAAGGGTTGGAGGCAGACGTGGCCTTCTTCCCTGTGGATGGCAGGATGGGAGATGCCTGGGACATGGGGGCGAAGGAGTTCTGCGCCCGCACAAAGGCCAGGGCACTTGTGACGATGCACAATGTGGGCTTTCCCGCATGGAGGCCGCCGGCGGACTTCTTCGCAGCGGGCAGGGAGATTCCCTATTGGACTCCGGGTACGCCAGGCGAGAAGCGTTTGCTGAATGAGGGAGGTTTCAAAGAATGAAAAGAATCATGTGTTTGATCAGTGTCATGCTGGCCGCGGTCTTCCTGACCGGGGGATGTTTGGCATTTGGCAATGAAACAGGAAAAGGAGAGAGCAGGATGGGAAATCGTATTGCAGTATTTGAGACGAATATGGGGACCTTTGAGGTTGAGCTGTTTGAGGACAAGGCTCCCATCACCACGAAGAATTTCATCGGTCTGGTGGAAAAGGGCTTCTATGATGGGCTGATCTTCCATCGCGTCATCGACGGCTTCATGATCCAGGGCGGCGATCCGGAGGGAACTGGCAGGGGAGGCCCGGGCTACACGATCCCGGATGAGTTCCACAAGGATCTCAAGCACAGCTCGAAGGGCATTCTTTCCATGGCGAATGCCGGCCCCAACACGGGCGGCTCCCAGTTCTTCATCACTTTGGATGCCACGCCCTGGCTGGATGGCCATCATTCCGTGTTCGGAAAGGTTGTGAAGGGCATGGATGTGGTGGAGAAGATCGGCAAGGTGGACACGGATTTTCAGGACCGTCCGCTTAAGAAGGTCGTCATAGAGAAGATCACCCTCAAGAATGCGGAATAATCGATGTCTGCTGCCTACACATACATCCTGAAATGCGCGGACGGAACGCTCTATACGGGCTGGACCACGGATCTCGTCAAGCGGGTGAAGGCCCACAACGAAGGCCGGGGCGCAAAGTACACCCGCGGACGCGTTCCCGTCCGTCTTTGCTATTTCGAGGAATTTGATGACAAGACAGCCGCCCTCAGCAGGGAATGGCAGATCAAACACCTTTCCCGCAGGGAGAAGCTGGCGTTGATTGACAAATTTGACAGATGAATGGGGAAGAATCCCGGCAAAACCTAGAAAGACAAGGTTTTGCCGGGATTCTCATTTCACGCCATTCATCCATATCGTTCTGCCAAAAAGTCAAAGGTTGTATTTCCCTGCACGGCGTTTTCCGGGATGAACAGATATTCGTAGCGGATGCTAAATTCCTGTGTCGCGGGACGGAGCCATTTTTCTACGGTACTGGGAGCAATCCCATATGGAAAGCCCTTGCCGATGGGCTGGAAGCAGAAATTCATATCCACGAGGGACATTTGGCAGGATTCAATTATGTCGAGGTCGAATTTATAATGTTAGGGATGCCGCTCTCTTTGAGCCTCCCGGATGGTTCGGGCGCGAAGTGACAGAGGATGCACGGTTTTCCTATGGCACCTTGGCACGTCAGGAAGGCATGGAAATCGTGCGACAGATTTTGGGGGAGGAAACAGATGGCTACAAGTAGTGCCAATATTGGCTTTGAGAAACAAATTTGGGATGCGGCCTGTGTACTTTGGGGACATATCCCTGCGGCTGACTATCGCAAGGTCATCGTAGGGCTTATCTTCCTCCGCTATATAGGAAGTGCGTTTGAGAAACGGTATAACGAACTGGTGGCAGAAGGTGACGGGTTCGAGGACGATCCCGATGCCTACGAGGAGGACAACATCTTCTTTGTGCCAGAGGAGGCTCGGTGGCAGACCATTTCCACGGCGGCACATACGCCGGAAATCGGCACGGTCATAGACAATGCCATGCGGGCGATTGAGGCCGACAACAAAAAGCTCAAGAATGTCCTGCCGAAAAACTACGCCAACCCCGACCTTGACAAGCGCGTTTTGGGCGATGTGGTTGACCTTTTCACCAACATGGATATGAGCGACACAGAGGAGAACAAAGACCTCTTGGGAAGGACGTATGAATACTGTATCGCCCAATTTGCCGCCTATGAGGGAGTCAAGGGCGGCGAGTTCTACACACCCGCCAGCATCGTAAAGACCATCGTAGCGGTGCTTCGCCCATTCTCAAATTGCCGAGTGTATGACCCCTGTTGCGGCAGTGGCGGTATGTTCGTGCAAAGCGCCAAATTCATCCAAGCTCATAGCGGACGGCGCGGCACGATTTCCGTCTACGGGCAGGAATCCAACGCCGACACTTGGAAAATGGCGAAGATGAACCTTGCCATTCGCGGCATCGATGCCAATCTCGGCGAATATCAAGCCGACAGTTTCTTCAATGACCTTCACCCCACGCTCAAGGCAGATTTCATCATGGCAAATCCTCCATTTAACCTCTCCAACTGGGGGCAGGACAAGCTCAAGGAGGATAAGCGTTGGAAATACGGTGTACCTCCGGCGGGAAATGCAAACTACGCATGGATTCAGCACATGATTCATCATCTGGCTCCCAACGGCAAAATCGGTCTGGTATTGGCAAACGGTGCCCTCTCCACCCAGTCCGGCGGTGAAGGAGAAATCCGCAAGCGTATCATTGAAGATGACCTTGTGGAAGGTATTATTGCCATGCCGACACAGCTTTTCTACAGCGTGACCATTCCCGTGACATTGTGGTTTATGTCGAAGAACAAGAAGCAGAAGGGCAAGACACTTTTTATCGATGCCCGCAAAATGGGCTATATGGTGGACAGGAAGCATCGGGACTTTACGGATGAGGATATTTCGCGCCTCGCCGATACTTTTGCGTCCTTCCAGGAGGGAAAACTGGAGGATGTCAAAGGTTTCTGTGCCGTGGCTGACCTTGAAGCGATTGCCAAGCAGGATTACATACTGACACCGGGGCGTTATGTGGGCATTGAGGAGCAGGTGGATGACGGAGAGCCTTTCGATGATAAGATGAAGCGGCTAACAGGAGAGCTTTCCGGGCTGTTTGCCAAGTCCCATGAGTTGGAGGATAAGATTCGAAAGAATCTGGAGGCGATTGGGTATGAAATCTAAATTAGCCGATATATGCGATTTTGCCAAAGAAAAGACGGATGTATCTGGACTTGACGAGGAGTGTTACATTTCTACAGAAAATATGATGCCCAATAAAGGTGGCATAACAAAGGCGACCAGTCTTCCAAGCACAGTACAAACTCAGGCGTTTTCTGCCGAGGATACATTGGTGTCAAATATACGCCCATATTTTAGGAAGATATGGTATGCACAATCTGATGGCGGTTGTTCAAATGATGTGTTGGTATTCCGTCACAAGAAGGATGTCCATCCCCGATTCCTGTATTATATTCTGGCCGATGATGCATTTTTCGATTATGCGACAGCGACATCTAAGGGAACGAAAATGCCCCGTGGGGACAAGCAGGCTATTATGAATTATCCAGTCCCCAATATCTCATGGAATGAGCAATGCAAAATCGCTGACATTCTTTCCAGCATTGATGAAAAAATAGAAATCAATGTTGCGATAAACAAGAATTTAGAGGAACAGGCACAGGCGATTTTTAAGTCGTGGTTCGTGGAATATAATCCATGGAATGGTAATGTACCTGCTTTATGGATTAAAGGAAACCTTGGAGATTTTGTGAATATAAAACGAGGCGGCTCTCCCAGACCTATTCAAGAATATTTATCTGAATCGGGTTTTCGATGGCTAAAAATCTCAGATGTAACCAGTCTGCAATCTCCATTTGTTATAGACATAAAAGATCATATAATTGAAGAGGGATTGCGAAAAACAGTACATCTTAAAAAAGGATCGCTTGTTCTGTCCAATAGTGCTACTCCCGGCATTCCCAAAATTCTTGATGTTGATAGCTGTATTCATGATGGCTGGCTTTTCTTTCCAGAATCAAGATTCTCGAAAGAATATTTGTATTTATATTTCAAATATATTCGTCAACAACTGGTAAATCTTAGCAATGGTAGTGTTTTTAATAATCTCAAAACAGATATTCTAAAAGCCTATCCAACAATACTTCCCGACAAGGAGACACTTTTGCACTTTGACTCTGTTGTAAATCCTATGTTCCTTCAAATGCAGAATCTTACTCGAGAATCCAATAGACTCGCCACCTTGCGCGACATTCTCCTCCCCCGCCTCATGTCCGGTGAAATCGACGTATCGAACATTGAAGTCTAGTTCGTTAAATTCTTGTTTATGAAAGAAGGTTGCATTGTGCTAAAAGTGAATCGTCGAAATGGATTTTCAGACAGAAATGGAATAAAACCTATTAGTAAAACAATTCAACTGATAGATTTTGACGAATTGACTCGTTCAAAATTAGTGAATTCTATATCCCTGCTTTATAAATTCGCATATAAAGATATGACTTGGGACCATCTAGATAGACAAAATTTTATTAAATATGTTTTGACAGAAGCATATGCACAAACAATAGAAATTAACTACTGGTATAAAGAAGAAAACTTATTTGAGACAATTAGAGAGACAATAACAACTGATGATTATGATTCTATATTAACCTTAATTGAGGTAATTGCACAATATATTCATGAGTTTTTGATAAACAAGATGCAACATAGATATGGACATGATTTTCCAACCGTATATGAATATTTTAATGGTGTTTTTAAGCGGGAATGTATGGGTTATCGCTTTATAAGTAATATAATTGTACCAATAAGCGATGATATAGAAGTCAAGGCAATTGGTTCTGCGTTAAATATACCATTTGCATCTGCACGCGAACATATCTCAAAAGCGAATATGTTTTTATCAGACAGAAAGAAACCTGACTATGAAAATTCTATCAAGGAGAGTATTAGTGCCATAGAGGCAATCTGTCAGGAGGTACTTGAAACCTCGGGTAAAGAAGCAACATTAGGGAACATGCTAAAACGGCTAGAAGATAATGATATTAAGATACATCCAGCAATGGAAAAGGCATTTAAAAGTTTGTACGGCTATACTAGTGATGCAAATGGAATTCGCCATGCTGGAGATATTGGAGGCCCATCCTCAACATTTGAAGAAGCAAAATTCATGCTTGTCTCGTGCTGCGCATTTATTAACTATTTGATATGTGTCAGCACGAAATCTAAGGTGGTAGTGTGATGGATAAAATGGTAAAACGACTAACAAAGATAAAAGAATACATGGATATTGTTTCCGAACGCAACGAACTAATTTTTCTATGGAATACGAAAAATATAATAGATCTTCGTGAACACTTAAATACGTTGTGTTATAAATATCCTGTGGAAGTATCTATTTACAACATGACGCATCCAATTCCTTCACAATCTATCGAGGGAAGTGCTATGGAGACTATGGACTTTTTGGATGGATTATTGAAAGCGAAAACGCTTGATTTGAGGAATACTTTATTCAGGACCTACTGACAGGAGGTTAATCGTGTGAACGGAGAAGCAACTTTGAGCAGTTATGACGGATATACTGTTTTTCGGTATGGTGATTACATTATTCGTTTTGCTGCACCATATTCACTCGAAAAATATATATCTGTCAAAGAATGGGATGCTGGTTATATTGTCGTGATGGCAAAATATAGACATAATAACAAGCCTGAGGAGGAGTATATTGACTTAGTTCCTGTTTTGGAAAATCTTTACATCGACAAGGATAAGTTTCTACAGCCAATAACAAAGGTGAGGGTTTCTTATGACTGATATTTTAAAGGTGGCAGATGATGCTAAAATGATTGTGAACGGATATGCCTATACTCCGAAAGAGAATCAGATACGCGTCTTGAATCTCAATCGTCCTCGGAAAGCGGCGGTATTATCGAATGATGGTAAAATCATCGAAACGACAATGGATGATATTGAACTTGAGATTGTAAAGGAGTATTTCTACAACAATCGGGAGTTTCTAATGGAGTGAACGGTATGCCTAAATATTTTGAGTACAAAGTTGCAGGATATTATCTCTATTTCACTTCAAAATGTATCGTGGAATGTATGCACACTCATGCAAGTGATCGCAAACTGACTGAAGCCGGTTCTGCAAAGTTTTTTGTAAAAAATAATGGTGATAGTATTGTGCAGAATAAAGGTGTCCTTAATGACCGTGAAGCCAACGTGATTCAAAAATTTATCAAAAAGAACTATAAAGAGATGTATTTGAAATGGTCTTTATACAGCCAGGAAGGTTTTTATGGAGAAATTGATGAATAATTTCCATTACATAGAATCAATAGAAATATATTTTGACAAATGGTATTTTGGTTGAGTTTACAAAGCAGTCTGTATAAATCCTTGCTTTTGTAAATAACGGATGGTGCTATGTCAAGATTTAAAGCAAATTAAAATGAGAACTTTTCAGCGTCAAACAAACATTTGTTTTTTAAGCAATGTTTGTGCCGTCGCGTAAC
>CADCIX010000003.1 GCA_902801565.1 uncultured Veillonellaceae bacterium
TTGCGAGATACAAAGGGTATTCTGTTCGATTAAATCTATACTTCTGTATAAGTTTATACGGATTTGTTCAGATTTTTTGTAACAGTTTTGTTACCCATTTCCTTCAGGAAGGCGCCGCCCCCAATGCCCATGGCGGCCGCTTCGTGCTGATGCTCCAGCAGATATCGCAGGAGGTATTCCCCGACGAATCCTCCTGCCCCGGTGACGAGAATCCTCATGTCACTTCACCTTCAGCTCATCGCTGACGCGCTTCATGTCGGCGTCCACCATCATATGGATCAGTTCCTCCAGGCTCGTCTTTGCCTTCCAGCCCAGCTTTTCCTGTGCCTTCTTGGGATCTCCCAGCAGAAGATCGACCTCGGCGGGACGATAGAATTTCGGATCGATGACAACGTATTTCTCATAGTCAAGGCCCACATGCTCGAAGGCGATCTTGCACATGTCACGGACGGTTGTCGTGCGCCCTGTCGCCACCACATAGGTATCGGGCGCATCCTGCTGAAGCATGAGCCACATGGCCTCCACATAGTCCCCGGCAAAGCCCCAGTCGCGCTTCGCGTCGATGTTGCCGAGGTGGAGGTCCTTCTGCACGCCCTGCTTGATGCGGGCCACCGCGTCCGTGACCTTGCGGGTGACGAACTCGATGCCGCGAAGGGGGGACTCATGGTTGAAGAGGATGCCGCAGCAGCCGAAGATGTCAAAGCTCTCGCGATAGTTGATGGTGGACCAGTGGGCGAAGAGCTTCGCCACGCCGTAGGGGCTGCGGGGATGGAAGGGCGTTTCCTCCGACTGGAGCGGGTATTCCGGCATGCCGCCGAACATCTCCGAGGTGGATGCCTGATAGAACTTCGTCTTGGGGCTCACGATGCGGATGGCCTCCAGGCAGTTGAGGGCCCCAACGCCCGTGGCCTGGGCCGTGAGCTGGGGCTGCCGCCAGGACGTGCCGACGAAGCTCTGGGCTCCGAGGTTGTAGAACTCCGTGGGCTCTGCCTGCTCCACGGCGCGGATGATGGAGGTCACATCCGTGAGGTCCCCCTCGATGAGCTCCACCTTGTCCCCAATGCCGAGGTAATCCAGGCGCCAGGTCGTAGCCGTGGCACGACGGGCAAGAAGCCCGTAAACCTCATATCCTTTGTCCAGCAGGAACTTTGCGAGATATGCCCCGTCCTGCCCCGTGATTCCCGTAATCAGCGCTTTCTTTGCCATGGATTCATTCGCTCCTTTTCATGTTTTCACTAGGATACATCAATTTATTTTATCATATCTTTCAGCTTTTGCCTATTGCCTGGAAAACTTCCGGCGTATCCATTTTTGTGCCTTTGCCTCATAATGGTGGGAAATCGCCCCTGCCAGAAAGGTCAGGACAATGTAAAGGAAAAAACCCCATTTCCTCGCCGGGTCAAAGAACCACAGCCCGATCCCTGCGCCGGTGACAAGAATAAGCTGGACCGGAAAATGCCAGAGGTATACGGAGTAGGAAATGTCCCCCAAAAAAGTCAGGGGGCGGAGGGACAGCACTCTTGAAAACCAGGGAAGATGCAAGGCAAAAAGGATGGCAGAGGGGAACAGGATGAGCACATAGACATCCTGCCAGTGCTCCCCATAGAGCCCATGCCCTGCATGCGCAGCCATGGCGCACAGGAGCAGGATCGCAGCCAGCCAAAGATACAGCAGGCGGCGTTTGGCAGATGATGCGGCAGAAAGCAGCCTGCCATGAAGGAGATAGGTGAGGCATCCCATGAAGAATCCCAGAAAGGCCCTCGCCATCACCGTGTTCAGCAAGGGAAATTCCCATAGGGCACGCTCCAGGAAAAGACCGAGGAAAACCATGGCCGCAAATGCCATTCCCCGCTGCTTCCCCTGCCAATACAGGATGGCAAAAAAAATGGCATAGACGGTCACTTCGCATGCCACAGACCAGGATGGCGCATTGAAGGAAAAGCCGTGCTCAAACCAGCCACTGTGCAGGAACACCAGATTGAGAAGGAAATGGTAGGCATCATTGCAAGGATAGATGAAAAATTCCATCCCCAGCCCATGCCTCACTCCCTGAAGGATTGCCACCAGCAGCGTGGTCACCAGGAACACAGGGTAAAGGCGGCTGATGCGCAGCATGGCAAAATGCCGCCAGGAAATCCCATGCTCCAGGATACGCTTGCCGTATACATAGGAAAAAACAAAACCGCTCAGGACAAAAAAGAAATCCACGCATATCCAGCCATACTGGTAAAACCAGTACATTTCCCGAAAGAAGGGGCTTTCCGCCGGCCGGAAGTGCTGGTAGTGCCAAAAAACCGCCACGCCAATGGCGGCAATTCCCCGCAAGGAATCCAGGGAACGCAGTCTCTCTGCGACCATTTCTTCATTTCCACTCCATTCTCCAAAAAACTGCCGTACCTGCCACTGCAAGATCAGGGCAGATACGGCAGACGTGACGTATCCAAATTCCTGTATAACGCACAATTCCCGTAACGTTCCATGAATTGCACGCGGGAGGGATCCAGCCTGCACTCACTGTCCCGGTCCACCAGGAGATAACCGGCTTCTTCATAGTCAGGATAGAACTCCTTCCATATGCCCGGCACATCCTCATACTGTTCGCCCTTGGCAATCGCGAATTCCGACAGACGAAAATCGCCCTCCCATTCCGGATGGTGCTTCCAGAGCATCTGAAACGCCTCAACAGATACCATCTGCATCCGGTTGGGTGTGTATGTATCGAGAAGGGCATTGAGGGGATACTCTCCCACGGGCATCCCCATAAAAGAAGTCCCCACAAGGCATAGAACATTGCCTTCCATCTCCCCAAGATCCGCCGCCAGCCTCACATGCTCTGCTACCATTTCCTCTGGCAGCATATAGGCATCATGGATATCCCGACAGGCCAGGGACTGGTTCCATGACGAAACCGCCAGCATCACTCCTCCGAGCAGGAACGCTGCCTGTCTCGGCCGCCATAGGGCAGCAGCCCCAATTGCCACCACCGTCCCGGCAATGGCATAGCGTTCCCAGGTTCCCTGCCAGTCAAGCACATAGCGCAGCAGCATCTGATCCACAGGAGAGCCCACAGAAAAGGGCATTTCTATGAGGAAAAGGGCCGCCACAAAGGCAAAAATCAGGATCACGGTCCTCCCCAAAGGACGCCTTGCCCCTGAACCCCCCTCCACTGCCTGCAAAGACAGGGCAACAAACGGAAGGAAAAAACAGGAATAGTAGCGAAGGTGCTGCCGTGGCGCCATGCTGGGATAATCTTCGTTCCATGTGACCGTATAGGAAACAACGGCCAAAAGGAGCAGAAGGCAGGATAGCAGGAACGCATAGCGAAGCCTCGCCGCGAAGCCCATGGAAGGCCAGCACTCCAAAGGCATCACCACCGGGAAGAAGAAGAAGGCCAAAAGCACCCATACCAGATGAATCCCGTATACCTGAAGCAGATACGGGATTGCCTGCCCGATACCATTCCTCGGAACGAACATTGTGGCATAGGAATTGTCCAGGCCAGACAGGATGGCCAGCTTCACAAAGAGGAAGGGAAGGGCAAAGCCGGCCACTGCTGCCACAGCGGACATGGCAAGCCTTTTTCCCATCGCCCCGTCACGGTTTCTCATCCAGCAGAGAAAGGCCAGGGCCGCATAGACCATCGGAAAGGCCACCCCTATTTCCTTTGCCAGATAGAGGAAATAGGAGGCCATGCCAAAACACCCTGACAACAGGAGGATGCTTCGCCCCTTTTCCGCCATGCCGAAAAGTTTCCATGCCAGTAAAATGACTGCCGTGGACAGCGGCAGATAGAGATTTTCGCTCATGAAGGTCAGGCTGTAGATGGTATCCGGCAAAGATGCCGCAAGAACCATCAGGAACACCGCTGCCCCCTTCCCCAAACCGCAAAGCCTTGACAGCCCCAGGGCCAGCAGCGGCAAAAAGGACATCAGCCCCGCGTTGAGATATGCCACAACTGTCGTATACTGTGCGCTTCCGACAAAAAAGGCCGCAGGAAACAATGCCAGGGGGTAGAGCACCTTGGAAAAGCTGCTCGCCACATCCCGCAGCAGAAGTGTCCCGCCATGGTTCACGAGGGAATCATTGATGTGCACATACCGCAGTTCATCCGGGTACACCAGGAACGCCTTCGGAAAATCCGACAGAAGCGCCAGACGGCAAAAAACCGCCAGGCACAAGCATACCGCCAGCAAAAGAAGCCAGTTATCCCACCGCCTCATTCCCCTGTCTCCTTCTGTCGCATCAAAAGGTGAAGAATGTTTCTCTGCACCTCAAAGTTCTTGCGGCTGTTCTTGGCATTCGTGTCCAGGATGAGGCCGCAGGAGGCCGACAACATGGAAGAAAGCATCAGGAATGCACTGGCGATGAAGGTCGGGAACCGGGGAACCAGTCCCGTGCGGAGATATTCCAGGAACACCGGCAGAAACAGGAAAATCGAGAGAGCCATCAGAAGAAGGGACAGAATCCCAAAAAAGCGCAAGGGCTGATAATCCCGATAAAGGTTGAACACCGTCATGAGAACCCTCGCCCCGTCCGCATAGGTGTTCAGCTTGCTCTCGCTTCCTTCCGGGCGGTTGCGGTAGAGGACCGGGATGCTTTCCAGCAGGAAATCCTTGTCGAGGGCATGGACTGTCATCTCCGTCTCGATCTCAAACCCCCGGGAGAGAACAGGAAAACTTTTCACGAAAATCGGGCTGAGTGCACGATATCCCGTCATGACATCAACGATTTCCCGCCCCTTCTTTGCCCAAAGCATATTGATGAATCTCCGCACAATGATATTGCCAAAATTATGGAAGGGCCTTTTGTTTTCCGTGAAATAAGTGGAGGAGAGCCGGTCGCCGATGACCATGTCAGCCTTCCCCTCCAGCACCATCCGGCACATCTCCCCGGCACTCGACGCAGGATAGGTGTCATCCCCATCCACCATGAGATAGCAGTCCGCTTCGATCCCACGGAACATGGAACGGATGACATTCCCCTTGCCCTGACGGCTTTCATAGCGCACGACCGCACCTGCCTCACGGGCAATCTGGTCCGTGTGGTCGGTGGAATTGTTGTCATAAACGCAAATCTCCGCCTCCGGCAAGGCTTCCCTGAAATCCCTGACCACCTTCGCGATGGTCTGGCTTTCGTTGTAGCAAGGAATCAATACCGCAATCTTCGGCACGTGTATCCCGTTACTGAAAACTTATAAAAAGCTATTATCTCCTTATGGAAAATTAACTTTTACGTTTCATTCCTCATTCCTTCCCCGAAGGGCTTTTCGCATCCGTTTTGGCTCGTGCAAGCAAGAAGCTACTCACGTTTGATGTAATGCTCCAGAGGCTTAAAGTCCCCGCTAACGAACGGGTACATATCTGCATTGACTTGATGGTGTCAGCTTGCAGATTTCGACAGCTCCGCTTCTCCATAGCGTTTAAGATTCAGTGCCGCTTGGAAATCACGGTCTATCACGTTGCCACAGACGGGGCAGACATACGTCCTGTCGGAAAGTTTCAAATCCTTCTTTACATGCCCGCACTCGATACAGGTCTTGGAGCTGGGATACCATCTGTCAGCAATGATTACTGATATCTTAGCCCAATGAGCCTTGTACTCAATTTGCCTGCGGAACTCGTAAATTTTCTGCTCCTGAACCTTCTCCGACAGATGTTTGTTCTTCATCATCCCCTGCACATTCAGGTCTTCGAGGCACACAAACCTTGGCTTTCGGTCTATGATAGCTCTCGTTGCCTGATGCACATGATTGGTTCTGATATTTGTCAGTCTGTGGTTGATTCGTAAAAGTTGTTTTTCGGCTTTTATAATGTTGCTTGTTTTGCAGTAACTATCTCCTTTCTTGTTCATCTGGTATTTCCGAGATACCTGACGCTGCAACCTGCGTCTTTTCTTCTTGAGTTTCCTGACCGTTTTGGTCTTATTGATGTTCTTGACGGTTGTTTCGTCAGAGACAATCGCCAAATCCTTCACACCTAAATCTATGCCAACACCTTTTGTATAAGGGTGCATTGGCTGTTTGCGGACAAATTTCAGTCCCCGCATTGGCTTTAGCTTGTATTTGACCACAAAGCCAACGCCTAGCCACCAATTTTTACCGTCAAAGGATATCCTTGGATTGATATACTTTACACCAACAGGAATTCTGCCCTTCTCAGCAAGCCTTATCCAGTTTGCTTTTTTGCGGTTCTTCCGCTTACTATCGGCAATCTGCTCAAACTTGACATGGGTTCTCGTGAACTGGATTTTCACATTATCCTGATAGAAACGAAAATCCTCGTTCTTTCGACTACGAAACTTAGGATGACCGTTCATGTCATAAACTGTTGGCGTTTTACCGATGCGAGCTAAATGAGCCAGCTTCTTCGGCGAATATTTGACATAGCCATTCTGTTTCTGCTTGCGAAAAAAGTTTTTGTAAGCTATGCACAAGTCCTTAATAGCTTGTTTGGTGACATTATTAGACACATCTAATAGCCACGGCTTTTCGCCAGAGTTGCGAAGTACCGTAAACTCCTTACGCAAATCATAGTCGCTTTGAAGTTTTCGTCCTTCTCGAAAATTCGCCATCTGTTTGTCTAACGCCCAGTTGTAGGCAAATCTGGAACATCCTGCAAACTGGAAGAATTTAGTCCTCTGTTTGTTGTTTGGCAGAAGCTTTATCCTGACTGCCTTTATCATCTTCATCACCTTCTTTTACCAACTCGCGAATCATCTTCTTGGCTTTATTTGCTCGCTTGCCTTGCAGTTTACAGCTAAAGACAGTGATGATTTGAACTAAATCTTCGACCAGTTCTTGTTGCTCGGGCTTTGGCTCATTGTCAATAACCTCGATTTTGCAGTCGTGCATTGCCGCCAGTGACTCAATAAGCTCAAATCCGAACCTAGGCAACCTGTCTTTATAGAGAACAACCACTTTTTCTACCTTGTTGTCGTTAATACGCTTAATAAGTTCCTGCAAGCCCTTTTTCTTGTAGTTTATCCCAGAGCCTATGTCATGGATAATCTCAAAGGGATGCCCTTGTGCCAACAGGTAAGTTTTTACATTAGCAATCTGCCGCTCAAGGTCATCTTTTTGTTTGGGGCTGGAAACTCTGCAATAGCCGATAACAAGTTTTTGTTGCGGACGTTCCTGTGCTATTTTCTGCCATTGCTCTTCCGAATAGTATCGGTAGCCGTTTTCAGAAGTGTGGTGTGGATGAAGTTTGCCTGACTTATCCCAGTTCCTTAGAGTCTGGGGAGTTACGCCAAGCATTTTTGAAAATTTGTTAATCGTGTAGTATTTCATGCTGTCACCACCTTTGATAATATTATATACCGTCATGATTATAAAACCAAGGTGATGATTATAAATTTTTATAATTTTTTACAAGCTGTTATCTAGCCTCCCAACGCCGCTTGCGCGATTTCATTATCCTAACACCTTATAAGGTTCCGTCTTTCCATAGATGATGTCCATGATCTCCTCGGATGCCTCTTGCCATGTGTAGATATGGATCTTGCGGGAATCCGGATGGCTCTCTGCCTGCAGCCATGCGGCAAGCTTTTCCGCAAGGGCATCTGCATCCATTGCCTTGAAATAGTCGGCATGCCCCTGTGTCACTTCCCTGAAAATGGGAATGTCACTGCAAATGATGGGCATCCCGAAATAGGCCGCCTCAATGAGGGGAAGCCCGAATCCCTCGTCCTTCGAGGCTGCAATGAGGGCATTGGCATTGGCATATGCCCAGCGAAGCTCCTCATCGGCCGCGTCCTTCACCCAAAGGAAATTTTGGCTCAGGCGTTCGTCTCCCTTCAGGGATCTTATGAATTCCTCATTTTTCCACCCATTATGCCCCAGGACAAGAAGCTGTGCATCGGCATTCACCAAAAGCTTCCGGAATGCCTCAACCGCCACGGCATGCCCTTTGCGCGGCTCCACGGTCCCAACCATGAGGAAGGTGGTCTTGCGGCGGACAAACGAACGGATCTCTTCACGTGCCTCCTGGGTTCCGCCGGCAATATCCGCCCCCATATGGAAATAGTACAGGCGCAGAGGCTCGTCGCGATGGAACTTCTTCTTCTCATAATAGGCTGCCACTACGTCCGCTGTTGTCTTTGATATGCAGACAACACTGCTTGCCTGCTGCATCAGCATGTTATGCCAGCCGGTAAAAAGTTCTACAAAAAGCTTGGAATCAAACAGCTCAGGATACTGGATGGGAAAGAGGTCATAGACGATTCCATGGGACTCGATCCCCCTTGCATGGGCTTCCGTGAGTATCCCTGAGAAATCTTTGTGGAATTCCCACGAGGAGTCCAGCAGCAACAGCTTGTCCCCGTCAAGGAATTCTATCAGCTTCTCTCTTTCCTCTGCCGCAGAGCCTTCCATTCGCCGAAGATATTTTTCTGCCGTGATCAGCTTGCCGCAGGAATCCCTCACTGCCAAAATATTCGGATGGGCACAGTACAGATTCTGGAATGCCTTGTTGACCACTCTCTGGATCCCCGTTCCCGCATCGCTGCGGGCCGTCTGCGTCACATCAACCAGCAATCCCGGCTCTGTCCGCTCCAGGACCTCCATCTGCTGCTCCATCTTCTCCCGCTTCCGGTCCTTCATTTTCTGCAGCATATGATAGATTCGTATGCGAATAGCTTCGGCTGCGCCCGGCGACACCTTGGCCACGAAATTGTAGGCGGGCTTCAGCACATGCACTTTCACCCGATGGCGGAAGGAGTCCTTCGGCGGTTTTGCAAGGGGAGCTGTCTTCGGAATATCCTCAAAAGCCAGGACATCGGTACTCAATCCCTGCTTCCGGCAGTTCTCCCGGGCCCCGCTGTCCTCCCCGTCCGGTCCAACTGCCTGCGGCCTCCAGGTATCCGAGTCCAAGCCTTCCCCTTTGACCACCTGTTCCAAATACTGCTGGAACAATGCCGCCGTCTTCTCGTAAGAAAAATCCTCCAGCCGCTTCTTCCCCGCCTGGCGCAATTGCTCCGCCAATGCGGCATCCCCCACGATGCGGTCCATCGCACGTGCCGCCTCTGCCGGATCCGCGCCATTGACAAGCAATCCGGCACCACCAAGGGTCTCCGGCACAGCAGCGGCGCTGCGGGCAACAATCGGCACCGAAAAGGACATGGCTTCTGCCAACGGAACACAAAATCCCTCATGCTCGCTCATGCAGAGGAATAAGTCAGCAATCTTGTAATAGGCCAGGATCTGATCGAAGGGCACCTTTCCCGAAAAAAAGATATCGTTTTGCAGGAACAGCCTGTCCACATAACGGCGCAAACGGTCAACATAGGGATCCATTCCCAGGGGAGACCCAACGAGGAAAAGCCTCGATCTGGCATTCAGGTACTTTTTGTAATAGGCAAAAGCCCGAATGACATCCTCGATTTTCTTGTTGGGCGCCAACCGCCCCACAAAGAGGATATTCGTGAAATCATCTTTCCCATAGGTTTGCACGATGGTCTCATCCACCGGCTTGAGGTAGTCTTCAAAGGGAATGAGGATCGGCAGAACAGCAATCGGGCAACGATATCCCGCCTTGATGAGATCCTGTTTGTTATAGCCGGAATCCGCGAAACATGCCGAGAAAATCGGTTGAATCTCCTTCAGGTTTTCCCGCCCTGCCCTCGCGATTTCTGCGATTGCCTCGTTATAATCGTCAAAATAAGCCCCCGGTGTGACATTATGGTACACCATGACCTTCTTTCCCGGAACCTTGCGCAGGATTTCCTCCATGATTTCCGAGCCAATGGAGTAATGGTACAAAATGACATCATCTGCTCCCAGTTCTCCCAGATCCTGGCAGGGCTTGGCTATACCGGCCGGCACTGTATGGCCAATTTCCTCCGCATAGATTACCGTCTCATGCCCCATCTCCCGAAGGAGCTTGTGCATCGCGATTGCATCATTCCCCACAGCATCCCCGCCATGCAATGTTGGCAGCAACTGGATAATCTTCATCGTTATTTCCCCTTCGTCTCGTTATAACCTATAATCGTTACGTTCTCATACTCCGTATGCACATCCTGTACGCATGTACGCGACGCAACAGGCTGGGACCAAAGAATCTTGATGCGCTGAAACCCTGCCATTTCCATCAGGAGCTTGTATGTCTCTGCCGGAATGAAGTTGACATGGGAGGGATCCATCTGAAAATGTCCCATCCTGTGATAACAATAGGTATTGATGGTATTGATCAGCAAAGGCCCCCCTGAAACGATCTTCCGCGCAAAAAGGAAAACCGCCTCAAAGAATTGCGGGAATGGTATATGCTCCGATACCATGATCATGGAAAGGCCGGAAAACTCCCCGTCCGGCCGGCTCTCCAAATAATCGAGCGCATCAGCGATGACAACCTCATGCCCATGGTCAATTGCCAACTGGGCGCTTTCACGGTTCATGTCAACCCCAATGGCACGCACTCCATGCTCCTGCAGGAGATCGAGGAACTCCCCTCTCCCGCAGCCAAAATCGAGAAACGGATGCTCTCCATGCTGCCCGGCTGCATCCAGTACATATGGCAGGAACAGCTCGTTGCCTGACCGGATCGCATCCTCGCTCCCGCGCAATACATTGGAAAGATGAAGATAAAACCGATCCATGTCGCCATCTTCCCTGCAATCCTCTTCTTCCAAATATCTGGCGCGGTTCAATATGCCGTCATCCTCGAAGCTCCCGGGAAGGCCAACCCATCGCTGACGCGACTCCCAATCGCGCAACTCATTCCAGAGATTGCGCTTATCCTCGCATTCATGCGCCAACTGCGCTTGCATTTGCAAGAACTGTGCGTGCATCTGCGAGGACTGCGCCTCCAGATTTTGTATGCGCGAGGACTGCATCTCTGACTGCCTTTGCAATTCAAACACCTGCTGCTTCAGCTTCCGGTAATTCTCCAGTGCACGACGCGGCTTGGTTGCATATTGATACAGTTTCTCCCACAAGGACATCCCGCTTCACCTCCCCGTTACGGCTACTCTTCCTGGACAGTGACCTCGGCACCGAGATAGGCCACCCCGGTAAACTTCTGTTTCCCCTGGTTCAGCACCTCAAAAACGGCGGCCAGATCCCTCCACTCGTAGTTGTTGGCGATATGGTCACGCCCGCTATGCAAGGCAACGGTCAGGGAATAGTTCCCTTCCCCAATGTTCATCGGCATTGAAAATTCATAGTGCACGGTCTTTCCGGCCTTCAAATCATGAAGCTCTTTCTTCGCATAGTCCGAATTGGTTCCATAAACAGATTCCCCAAGACGGTTCTTGATCATGATGCCACAGGTCAAGGAGGGAATATCCTGCACCACTTGCGCATCCACACATATCCGCACAGGTTCGCCCACATCGACAAACTCAGGCTCCAGTCCCTTCCTGTTCAACAGATGGACACCGGAAATCCTGGCCTCCCCGCTCCCGGATATCGTCTGCACCTGCCCGTTCTCCTGCCTGACCTGCTGGATGGTCTTCGCTTCCGTATCCCCCAGCATGGCATTGTAATAATCCATGACTTCCTGTGGGTCGCCAATCCTCGCCACCTGCCCATGGTCCAGCAAAACCGCCCGGTCACAGACCGCCTGGATCGCCGCCGCATCATGGGACACCAAAAGCAACG
Source organism: uncultured Veillonellaceae bacterium (assembly GCA_902801565.1). Classification (GTDB taxonomy): domain Bacteria; phylum Bacillota; class Negativicutes; order Selenomonadales; family Selenomonadaceae; genus UBA3796. The sequence continues at coordinate 11,597 of CADCIX010000003.1, forward strand.
TTGTCCCTGCCTTGCAGAATTCCTTGATGCGCCCAAAGCTCTTGTGCTGGAAATAAGCATCGCCTACACTCAATGCCTCATCGACAATGAGGATATCCGGCCTCTTCATCGTCGCAACACTGAAGGCCAGCCTCACCTGCATGCCGCTGGAATAGGTGCGAACCAGGGCATCGATTGCCTCGCCGATTTCCGCAAATTCTTCCACCTGGCTCATGCAGGCATTGATTTCGTCAATGCTGTAGCCAAGCAGCTGCCCCGACATGTAAACATTCTGGCGCCCCGTAAAATCCGGGTGAAATCCAAGCCCCAATTCCAGCAAGGCCGCCACTGTGCCACTGAAATGCACGCTTCCCGTCGTCGGGATTGTCGTCCCCGTAATGATCTTGAGCAAAGTGGACTTTCCTGCACCATTCAATCCGATGATGCCAACAGCTTCCCCGGCCTTGACTTCCAGATTGATATCCTTCAGGACCCATTTCTCACGATGGCGGGAAGGCCCAAAGGGGATGAGCCATTCCTTGAGGCGGTCATTGCGTGAATCATACAGCTTGTAACATTTGCTGATATTTTTGATGCTGATGCTGTTCCTCATAATTCATCCACCATTTCCCCGACGTGCTTCCGGTAAATGCGAAGTGCCCAAACACCAATCACCAGCCCAAGGACCAGAACCGCCCCGAGACCTTCCAGTTCCGGGCAGCGATGGTACACAAAGATAGACTGGTAGGCACTGACAATATGATACATGGGATTGATCACGAAAAATCCCCGCAGGCTCTCCGGAACGATCACCGCAGGATAGACAACCGGCGTGAACCAGAACCAAAACTGCAGGGCCACCCCGAGCATCTGCCCCACATCACGGAAAAACACATTCAGCACGCCCAGCCCGATCCCAAGCGTAACGGAAAAAAGCGTCTGTATTGCCAAAACAAGAAAGAAGAAAATCCCCACCGTCCAGGGAAACTGGCCCACCAGCAAAAGAAAGGCCAAAAACAAGCCAAAACCAACGACAAAATTGGACAATGCCGACAACATAGCAATGACAGGCAGGCAAATCCGTGGAAAGGACACCTTTTTCATGAGATTCCCATTGGCAAGGAACACATTGACACACCCGTTCAATGTCTCGGCAAAAAGTCCCCATGTAAGGACTCCCGAACAGAGATAGATGCTGTAGGCGAACTGCATCATCTCCATGCCCTGGAGCTTGCTCTTCATGATCTCTGAAAACACCAGCGTATAAACGAGAATCATCGCCAAGGGCTGGAACACCGCCCAAAGCGCTCCCAGCATAGACCCCGTATAGCGAAGCTGGAAATCCCGCTTCACGCAGCTGTATATGAATTGACGGTACTGCCATATATTTGCAAACATCTCATCCCAACCCTCAGCATAGTGATGTCAAAATCCTATAAACTCCTTGAATGCTCCCGGTTCCGCTTTCTCCTTGGTCTCGAAATAGAAACGCAAGGCATCCACCCTCTCCCGGTTCTCCTCTCTCCAGGCAGCATAGGCCGCCTGTTCCTGACGGATGCTTTCCTGTGCATTGTCCTTTGTGAGCAGATGGGCCATGCCATCCGCCTCGCCGCTGTAAAGGGCATTCCTCACAGCATCGCCAAGGGGCTTCCGGTAGTGGACAAAGTCGAAGTAGTTTCCCTGTATATCCATTGTCCAGGCGCTGGGGCAATCAAAATCATAGACCGGATGCATCTGCGCGGTCTCCCGTTTGATCTCGTCCAGCAGCGGTTCCTGTCCGCCCAGGTACAGCATCGTATGCTCATCCACACTCACAGGATGGAAAAACAGCACGATTTCGACTCCGTTTTCCTTTGCATCCTCAAGTATCCGGCCCAAGCAATCCATGGCCTCCGGCTCATAGCGAAAAGATGTGTATTCCTTTGTCTCTCTATTGGTCAAATTGAAGATCCCATAATAGGATTCCACGCTCACCGCAGGCGCCCCACCGTGCTCACGAAACCACCCGCGCACGGAAAGCTCCGGATGTTCCGGCTCTTTCCTGCTCCGTTCCATGGTGGGCAGGATCTCCTTCATCAGTGCCAGGCTGTCCTTCCATGCATACATGCGGGAGAATATGCCGCCAGCGGAAATGGCCTCCAGCCGTTCCAGGGAGAAGGACGGACGTGCATTGTCCCCCAACTGATGGTAGTTCTTGTGGTTGAAGGAATATATATCCAGTCCCAGATAGACTTTCTTCGGCTTATGCACTTTATAGGCAAACTTCAGATAGGATTCCGTTGATGAGAGGGAAAGGCCTGACATGGCAAAATTGTAGGCATTCGCCTCCGGCCCTGTTGACGCATCCCATCCTATGTTCGTCCTGCTGGTGCCGATATAGACTATATCCGGAAGAAAGTGCGCATACTCATAGGGCTTGAAGATATCCATGAAAAGGCTCTGCTGTATCTTCAAGTTATTGAACCCTGCCCGTATCGGCGTCCCCCACAGGCCGATGGGATCCACGCGATAGCACAGCCACTCGCCCATCAGGACGAAAACCGCCGTCACCAGGAGAACGGCTGCAAAGAAGCGTTTGCTGCTCAAAAACATTCAACCCCTTCAAAATTGCAGGTACAGAAATTCCGTTGGGGAACTCAGGGAAAAGATTGCTGCAGCAAATACCACTGCCAGCAGGAATGCCGCAGATGCCGTAAATTCCATCCTCTTGGCAATCTCATTGGAACTCGGGCACCAAATAACAATGGCCAAGGCAGCCAGGAAGGGAACCAAAGGCAATCCAAACGTCTGGACGGTGACAGCCTCCGCAACCGTCTGAATAGGCCAATCAAGGCCCCCATGCAGGCCAGCCATCCCTTCCAGCAAGTCAATTGCCGCCCCCGTATCCGCTGCACGGAAAAAGGCCATACTGACAATGACATACAGTATCGTAAGGCATCTGCCAAGAAACGCCGGCATCCAGAGTCGCCAATGCTTCCATATATGGTTCACCGTCAGCCCAACGGCATGCATCAACGCAAATACGACAAAAGTCCATCCTGCCCCATGCCATATCCCTACAAGAAAAAAAGTAACAAAAACAGCAAGTGCCGTATGGAAAAAGGTCGGCTTCCTGAAAGATTTCACGATGGGCATGTAAACGCAGGCCGTGATGGCATTCGTAAGGGAAATATGCCAGCGTCTCCAGAAATCAATGAGGCTGGCCGCCCGATACGGCGCATTGAAATTGATCGGTATACTGATATTCATCATGCGCGACATGCCGACCGCCATATCACTGTAACCGGAAAAGTCGAAATAGATCTGCAGCACATAGGCCAAAATCGTCAGCCAGGAAGCAACCAGCCCCAATTCCGAAGGCTGCAGAAAGCCCTTGCCGACAAAATCGCTGAAGGTATCCGCTATCAGGATCTTCTTCGCAAGCCCCAGGATAAAAAGAGCTAGTCCCCGGGACATATTGTCCCAATCCACACATAAAAGGCCCTCGTTCCTGAACTGCGCCATCATGGGCTTGTGATAGAGTATCGGCCCTGCAAGAAGATGAGGGAAAAAGGAGACGAACAGGGCGTAACGAAGGAAACCATGATCCTTCGCCACGCCCTCATAACAATCAACAAGATACAACACCTGAGTAATCGTAAAAAATGAAATGCCGAAGGGAAGAAAGACATGTAAAAGTTCAAATTGCCCGCCGAGGGCATTCATGGTCTCCAAAAAAAAGTCCGCATATTTGAAGTACCCCAGTACCAGTAGGTTGAATCCCATCCCCAAAAGAAACGGAATACGTGCCGCCCCCTTTTTTTTCGCCGATAAGATCCATCCTGAAAAAAGATAATTTGCCGCAATGCTCCCCACCAGAAGCGGAAGGTATTTCACATTCCAATAACCATAAAAAGCCAGACTGGCCAACAGGAGCCACAAAGATGTCCTCTGGGGTTTCCCGTTCTTTCCCAGCAGGAAATATCCTGTCAGGACAACAGGAAAAAATAGGAAAATAAAGATATAGGAGTTGAATAACATGCCCTCACTGCATCCCCTCTGGCCGTCACAATTTTGTTCAGTATATCACAACGGGCACGGAAAAGCAATCAATGCCGCAGTTCCTCCAGTACAGCCGCAATCCCACGGACCGTATCCTCCCAGGAGAATCGGCGAACCTGGTGGAAGCCGCGTTCCACCAGCTTTTGCGCTGTTTGGGGGCAGTCCGTGATTTCCCGGAGCCGCCCTGCGATATCCCTGCTGTCATGAGGATCGACATAGAGCGCCGCATCGCCGCACACCTCCGGCAGAGAAGCCGCCCGGGACACGATGGTCGGGCAGCCGCAGGCCATTGCCTCCAGGGGCGGCAGTCCGAATCCCTCATAAAGGGAGGGAAAGACAAAGGCACGCGCTGCACTGTAGATGACAGGCAGGTGCTCATCTGCCACGAACCCCGTGAAAAGGACATGATCTCCTATCCCAAGAGACCGGACATGTTCTTCCATGCCCGCCTCCCCGGTCATGAGCCCCTCCTTCTTCCCGACAATGGCCAGTGAGGCATGCCCGCCCTCTCTCCGGAAGATGGCATATGCCTCCAGCATGCGGCGAAGGTTCTTGTTCGGCTTCACATTGCCCACGAAGAGGAAGTAGTCTTCCGGCAGGGCATAGAGCCGCCGCACCTCCCGCTTCCTTTCCTCATCCCCGCAGGGACGGTAGCTGTCCGTGTCTGCCGCAATATAGTGGACATCCACCTTCTCCCGTGCTATGTCCTCATAGTGCAGGATTTCCCGGCAGGAAAATTCCGAGTCCGTAAAAACGCGGTCATAGCGATGGGCGGCATTCCAGAAGAACAACCTGGCATAGAGCCGCTTGGGGAGGGACATTCCATCCTGCAGGGCGAGATGCGCCATGTCATGGATGGTCACGATCTTCCTCCTGGCCCGCAGGGGCAGAAGCGGGGCATTGTAATGGGGCGCCCAGAACACATCGCAGCGGGGGATGCGAAGGGGAATCTCCCACTGCTCGCGCAAGCTGTACATGCCCGCCTCCACATGACAAAAAAAAGCATGTGCTGCTTTGCACTGCTGCACAAAAACCTCATCCCATTCCCCGCGGCTGACAAGCAATGTAAATTTTTCCCGGCTCATATGCCTCAAAAGACGGGGAACGATTTCCCTCACATAACGGCCGATGCCGGAATGTCGCACAAACCGGCAATCGATAACGATGTGCATAAATGATCCCCCTATCCCTCACGGCCGTGATGCCATCTGCCCATCCACAAACTCCCGGAACTTCCGGCAAAACTCTTCCTGACCGAACCTCTCTGCATTGGCGCGGCAATCCGCCGCCTCGATCCTTCCACCGGATACCTCGAACTCCTTTACGGCAGCGCAGATGGACTCTGCCGTCTGCTCCGGGAAGAACATCCCCGTGGGATGCGCTTCCCCGACGGGGCGCACCGTATCGAGAATCCCGCCCCGTCCATAGGCAATGACGGGAGTTCCGCATGCCTGGGCCTCCACGGGCAAAATGCCGAAATCCTCCTCTGCGGCAAAGAGAAAGGCCTTCGCATGCTGCATCCGCTCCTTCAGGACCTCATCGCTCTGATAGCCGAGAAGCTGCACGTTCTCTCCCGCAAGCTCCTGGATCTTCCCGAAATCGGGGCCGTCGCCGATGACCACAAGCTTCTGCTCCGGCAGTTCCCGAAAGGCCTCGACGATGAGCCGTATCTTCTTGTAGGGCACCATGCGGGATGCCGTGATATAATAGTCCTCCTTGTCCGCGCACAGGGAATACTTCCCGATGTCCACCGGAGGATGGATGACCGTCGCCTCCCGCCGGTAGCATTTCCCGATGCGGCGGGCAATGAAGGTGGAATTCGCGATGAAAGCATCGACCCCGTTTGCCGTGCGGACATCCCAAAGCCTCATGTAGTGCATGATGCACCGTGCCATCCAGCCCTTGATGCCATGATCCATGCCGCTTTCCCTGAGATACTGGTGCTGCATGTCCCAGGCGTAACGGATGGGCGAATGCACATAGGAGATATGAAGCTGGTCGGGGCCCACCAGCACCCCCTTTGCCACGGCATGGGAACTGGAAATGACCAGATCGTAGCCCGAGAGGTCCAATTGCTCCACCGCAAGGGGCATGATGGGAAGATAGGTCCGGTAGCGCTTCTTCGCCCCGGGCAGGTTTTGGATAAAGGATGTTCGGGCAAATTTCCCGCCGATGCGCTCCCTGTCCCCATCGGAAAGGAAGTCCACCACGGCAAAGAGGTCTGCCGCAGGATACAGCTTCACGATCTGTTCCAGCACCTTCTCCGCGCCCGCAAAGGTCACCAGCCAGTCACAGACAATCGCCACGCGCATATCAGTAGGCTCCTTTCCCGCTGAACACGACCTTCACCGTCTTCAGGAGGTAGACGATGTCAATCCAGACCGACCAGTTCCTGACGTACCAGGAATCCATCTGCACCCGTTCCTCATAGGTGGTATCGCTCCTGCCATTCACCTGCCACATGCCGGTGATGCCCGGCGGCACCAGGCAGAAATCGTGAAAATAGTCCCCGTACTTCGCGATCTCCGCCTGCACGATGGGACGCGGCCCCACAAGGCTCATTTCCCCCTTGAGGACATTGAGGAGCTGCGGCAGTTCATCGAGGCTGGTCTTGCGAAGGATATGTCCCACACGGGTCACACGGGGATCATCCTTGAGCTTGAAGTCCCTCTCCCATTCCTCCCTCGCCTCCGGGTGGGCGGCAAGATGCTGCTCCAGCACCTCGCCTGCATTCGTCACCATGGAGCGGAACTTATAGCAGGAGAATTCTTTCCCATGCTGCCCGATGCGGCGATGGGAAAAAAGCACGGGACCGGGATTGTCAATGTAAATGACAAGGGCCAGAAAGATTCCCAGCGGCAAGACAAAGACCATCCCGCAAAGGCTCACGACGATATCGAAGATGCGCTTGGCCAGGCGATTGTACCAGCGGGCGAGATTGTTCCGTACCCGCAGCAGCATGAGTTTTGAGTCCACAAGTGTCTCAATGTCGATGGCCCCCACTGGTGTCCCGATGAGATCCGGCACAAAGGAGACATTCTTCACCAGGGGCTGGATACGGTTGACCAATGCCACCTGCTCCGTCGCGGAAAGCCCCGGCACCGTGACAATGACATTCTGCACCTTCGTCATCTGGATGACTCGCTCAATATTGTTGAAACGCCCCAAAACACGCACCCGATCGGCTATTGGCGACCGCTCCGGGTTATCCTCGATAAAGCCGATGACCTTGTAGCCAAATCCCGTGTCCTCCTCAAAAGCATCCAACAGAAGCTTGGCCGTCTTGCCCGCCCCAACAAAAAGGACCGGAATCTGGAAAATCCTTTGGCGATTGATGTACTGCTTGAAAAAGTACCTCGCCACAAGGATGAATACGAAAACAAAGCATCCCGTCATGCCGACGAACAAGCGGGACACCACCTCAGCCACCTTCCCAAAATACATGAGCATGATGATGGTGAGCAGACTGTAAAAGACCGCCCAGAAGACATTCTGGGCCATCTGCCAGAATGGGGTGCTTCGCATATGTGCATCCGTGGACCGCAGAAAGCAGAGAAAAATCGTCGGCACAATCACATAGAGGTACACAGCCGGTACATGAAAGGCTGCATCCGCATTGGGAAGCCAATAGCGGCGCAATCCATAGGCCAGAAGCTCTGCCAGCACGATCATGGAATAATCCAGAAAAATCAGGATAATTGGAAGAACGGTATCCGCATAGCGGTCGAAAAGCAATCGAACCCATTGAAAACGATTCTTCCGCTGCATAGGACACCCTCCCTTCTATCTTTCTATTCTACCATATCTGCTATCTTATTCCATACCGCTCATTCATTTCCTTATCCGGCACAATCGTGATCTCGATGGGATAGGGTATCAATCCCTGTCCGTAGAGCAAACGGCCCACAGCCTCCCCCATGTAATTCGGATGGGGCCAGTTGTCACGGTCATCCCCCTTGGGAACGTGAAGCTCCATGGAAGCTGCCCCGCCGGCCTCTGCCCTCTGCACCTGGGTGATGATATCCCGGCTGATCTCTGCACAAATCGCAGGAGGCACATGTCCCATAGTGGATTCCACCAGGCTCTGCTGGGCATTGATGGTACGGCAGGAAATAATAAAGGCGAGAATCGGGAGCACAACCAACGCCCCTGGCTTTCTATGAAAAACATAGGCCGATGCCGAGAACATCAAAAAGAACAGATAAAAGAAAAGCCCCATGGTGACATCCGTCCGATCGATATAGCCGCCAACGCCCGCCCTGGCGCAGACGAGCACTTCATAAGCACTCCAGATCAGTGCGCAGGCCAGGAATTTCTGCTGCCCTTCCCTATAGGCAATGTCCACGGTATCCTTTTCCCGCCGACGCCGATAGATGACAAGACTGCTCCCCAGGAAGATGAGGACAAAGACAAGCATCATCAGGATGCCTTTGTTGTTCTGGAAAAGAACATTCATCAAGGAATAGAAGGTCTGCCCCACCGGCAGTTCCGTCAAAGAAATCTCCATCTGACCCGCCCGGCCTCCCAGTCCCTCGAAGAGAAGGGTGATGAACCATGCGGCAAGAAGTCCCATATAGAGGCGCTGCTCCCTCCACTGCCGAATGTGCCAAAAGAACTCGACACTGATATAGGCCATGAAGATGATGTTGTGCAGAACACTTGAACAGATCGCGAGATAGAATACGAAGACCAGCAAGCAGTCCTGCCATCGCCGCCCCTCTATGCGGCGTGTACCGGGAATCCCCCGCCAAAGGAAAAACAGGACAAGGGAGCTGTTCCACAGTGCGGGGATGGTGTAATGGAAATAGCAGGTAAGGTTCGTCGAGCCGAAGAGATAAGCATTGTCATAGTTCCCATTCCTGAACACGAGGAAATGGAACGAGAGAAACATAAGCGCCAAAAGGCAGGCAACCCAGGGCTCCAAGGAGAACCTCTTCTCCATGACCTTGAGAAAGAAATAGACATAAAGGGCAATAAATGCACTGAGGACAAGTGCCGACACCAGTGTGACGGAGGAAACGAAATCCCCCAGGAAGGGCTGGACAGCATAAGCGGCGACAGGTGCAACCAATGGCATGAGGGACTCGGGCAGAACCTTGATGGGATTATGGTCGTGCCATTTCGGAAACGCGATGTTGCGCTGTCTGGAAAGTCCGTTCCAATCATCGCCGTCATAGAGAACAATGGGATGAACCTCCGCAAAGAATGCCAGCATCACCAGAAAGACAACGAGCACAAATGCCAGCTCTCCCCAAGATTTCTTATCCATTACCATTTACCTCGTTCCTTCTTCCATCTTTCCGGCAGCCAATACCGTCCCTGCCAGCAGCCAGTATTCCCGCATGATGGGGACCTGGTTCATATTCGTGTCCGTCAGCCCTTCCAGCTGCAGGGCAGCCAGGACGAGAATCGCCATGAGCCCGTAAGGGAAGGGATGGCATTCCTTCCGCCAGAGGCGCAGGAACCGCCAGAGAAAATATCCATGCAGGATGAGGAATGCGCTGAGCCCCAGGATCCCGCCCTCCGAAAACATCTTCAGGAGGTTGTTGTGGGGATGCCCATGGCCTGTCCAATATTGCTCCGGGCTCTTTGCCCGCTCTTTGGCAAGAGGCGAGATATACTTCGTGTTGTAGGCAAAGCCGAACTCATCCATGCCAATGCCTGTCACCGGATAATCCCGAATGATTTCTGCCGCGGACTGCCACATGAGCAGCCGTTCACTGTTGCTTTGATAGGAGGGGTCCGTCATGGTCACAAGCCGCGTCTGAAAAGAGGTGGAACATGCTGCCGCAAGGCACAGGGCCAGAAGCAGTGAGGAAAAAACCAGGATGGCCTTTCGCCGATAGGTCCTGTCACAAATGGCATAGACAGCCGCTGTTCCAAGAAACGCAAGCCATCCGCCACGGGTTCCCGAAAAAATCAAAGCAAGAAAGGAAAGAACCGCACCGACGAGAAGGAATTTCCTTTCCATCGGCTTCATGTATTCCCGCCCGGCCACAAAGACCAGCACGGGAATCGCCATGAGCATATGGCTGGCGAGAAAGGTCGGCGAATGGTTGAAACCCGTGGCGCGATGCCCCCATCCCAAATCCTGGAATGTGGCATACTGCCAAACGGCCTTGGCATCATCCACAAAAACAGACAGTGCAAAGACAAGCCACAACCAGCGCAATTGCCATCTCTCCTTGACACAAAGCATGGCAAAAAGCAAGGGAAGAAACCGATATGCCTCAGACCAAAGTTGCCGAAAACTATGCCGGGGATCCAGGGAGAATACCGAAGATATCCCCCATAATGCAACATAAACCAGAATCACCCGGCCAATGCCTTTGTCAATCCTTGGAAGACGTCTCTGCCTGATACACTGGACGACCAGGACAATCGTTCCCAGGCCAATGCCAATACTGGCCCCTCCCGTGGATGTGTTCGTCGATGCCGCCAGAAGGAGCAGCACGCCAAACATCCAGCGATCATAGATGTTGAGTTCTTTCCACATGAAGCCGCCTCTCCTCCTACAACAATCTGTCACAAGCATCCAAGACCATGCGCGCCGATATATCCCTCATACATTTCACATGAGGACATTTCCTGGCCGTCTCGTCATCACAGGGAAAGCATTCCATCTCCAAGGACAGGGGGATGCAGTTTCTCTTCGGTGCCCATCGAGACGGCAGGTCCTTGCTGAAGAGTGCCACGCATTTTGTTCCCAAGGCTCCTGCAATATGCATCGGGCCGCTGTCCGGCGTCACCAGGAGGCTCGCCCTCCTGACCAGCTCGATGAGTTCCGGAACCCCGGTTTTCCCTGCCAGGCTATGCCTGGAAATGGACGCTGCCTCGCTTCTTTTTTCCATAGGAGCTGCAACCACAACAGGCATGCCATACCTTTCTTCTGCCAAATGCACAAACTCACGCGCCGTCCCGGCGGGCCAGTTCCGCTGCTCCAGCCCTGCGAAAGGCGTGAGCAGGATATAGGGCTGTTTCACTCCCAGGTCTTCCAGCAAACGGTCCACAAGACGGCTCTCCCGTTCCGTCGGAGGGGAAACCTCAATCCCTGTCATGTCCCCCTCCAGGGATATGCCCAAAGCCTCCGCAATCACCCGTGACTGCGTAAGTGCCGCATATTCCGTGGAGGCAAATACATTATTGGACAGTTCTTTTGTCAGGCAGCCGGTCAGGCTGTGCCCCCTGCGCCCGTATCCCGCCCGGACCGGTATGCGGAAAAGCACGGAAAAGGGCAGGAGGACAGGATGCCAGTCCGTAAAGACAACGGCATCCAAGCCCCACAGAAAGGGAACGGAGCGATACCTCCCGAGGAATTTCCCGCGATAGATGCAGACGATCCGGTCAATGTAGGGAAGCCCCTCCAAAATGCCCCGATGATGGGCACGGCACAAGAAAGTCACCTGGCAGGAGGGATACTTTTCCTTCAAACGCCGCAGGGCAGGGGTAAACATGACAAGATCCCCCAGGCCGCCGCAGCTCGTGACCATGATGCGCTTTTCATTCCAGTCCATCATTCTCAGATGCCCCCGCAATCTTTCCCTTTGTCCTCATCCAATATTTCCCTGCACGCCTCCAGCACCATTTCCGGCGTCACATGCCAAAGGCAGTCGGGCCTTGGATTGGATGGGCACTCATCTTCCCGGCAGGTACAGGGCGAGCATGGCTCATCGGAAGTCAGAACATGTGCCTTCTCGCTGGCTGGATGCCAGCGATTGGGATGGGTACAGCCATACATGACCACCATGGGCGTTCCCGTGGTGGCAGCCACATGGGTTGCTCCGGTATCCACCGTCACAAAAAGGCTGCTCTTCCCGATGATTGCCGCAAGATCCGGCAAGGTCGTCGCCCCGCAGTAATTCCCGATTCTCAGGCTGTGTCCGCAGGCCTCATCCACTGCCTGGATGACCTCCTGGGCATAGGGCTTGTCGCCGGGAGCACCGACCACAAAAAATGAGGCCTCATACCTTTCCGACAGGCTCTTCACAAGAGAAGCGAAATAATCTTTCGGCCATGTCTTGAGTGGAAAGGTGCCCTTGACGCAAAGGGCAATATACTTTTTTGCCCGGGGAAGAGCGGACAGGAGCTGTTCCGCCTTCTTGCGGTTGCGCTCCTCTATCCGCGCCATGACAGGCATGGCGTGACCCTGTATCCCCGTAAAGCCGCGGATGATCTCCTGATAGGTCTCCCGCTGCAGGGTCCTGTCAAGGTCATGGGCGATATGGACGATATGCGTATAAAGCCACGTCACCCGGCTGGTATTGTCATCGAAGACACGGTCAGGCCCCACCCGAACGGGAATGCGTGCCAGCCAGCAGAGGAGTGCAGGCCGCAGTTTCCGGTCAAAGGAAATGGAAAGGTCGAAGTTCTGCTTCTTCAGCTGCTGCACCATCTGCCACATCTTTTTCCAGACATGTTCCTTCCTGCGGTAGTCAAAGACAATGACCTGATCGATCATCGGATTGTTCATGACTGCCTGTTTCACGGCAGGTTTCACCAGCATGGTGACCTTTGCCTTCGGATATGCCCTTTTCAGCAATGCAACAGCACTGGTTGTCAATACCACATCGCCAAGGTTCACAAGGGCATTGACAAGGATGTTGTGATACTGTTTCATTTCAGGACCTTCTTCATGTTTTCCGAAATCTCCGCATCCACGGCATCCAAAAAGGCAAACCGCTTGCGGTAGAGATTCCGCTTGTGGGTCTTGACTTCCTCCATGGATTTCCGCTGCTCCACCAGAGGAAGCTCATAGAAGCGCTTGTCCTGCAGAGGATGGCCTCCGGCCTCCTCCCAGAAATCGCCGAAGTTCGTCTTGAGCTTCCGGTTCCTGCGCACATGGTTGTTCGCATAGTACCCATAGTTGGTCACGGCATAGATGCGCTGGATTCCCCATGCCCGTGCAACCGCCTGGAGCATATAGAGGATGAGGTTCTTCGTGCGATAGCCGAAGCAGGCCTTCGTGACCTTCTTGATGACCTCCTTTGCCTCCTGCATGTTCGGCCCCTGCATGGCCCCGACCCAGAGGGATATCCTGTCCGCCTCATCCGGCGCGATCCAGAACATCATCTGGTAGAGATGTTCCTCCCCCAGGTTCATCTCCAGGGAAAGCATGCCCTCCTTGCGCTGCCCGGTCTCATTCTTCAGGATAGCGCACCAGGGTGTTCCCTCGTACTCGCTGCGCCAAACCTCACAATGCGATCTGTGGACACTGGCAAGCGTCATGAACGCCTCCGGCTTCAAAGTCTTCTGCAGAAAGGCCACATGCGCCTTGATGAGCTCCATCCGTTCCCGGAAGGTGGATCCCTTGTAAAAAAAGGCACGGGTAACCTGCTCCATGGGAAAGGGGCTCTCCTCAATGAGCTGCCTGCGAGCCACATCCCGCCGAAACCAGTCCAGCAGGGAGTTCATATCCCTCCTGTGAAGCATTGCACGCGCAACGAACACCACCATGCGGTGCCTTTCCCGGGGATTCTTCATATTGTATATCTTCTTGCCAAGATCTATGAATTCCTGCATGATTTCTCGTCTCCCACATGATCGTTGCGCTTGTCGAGATAGTAAAGCTTCACATACTTCGCCATGGTATAGAAAAAATGGAAGGCCGCCAGCACGAAACCGATGCGCCCATCCATCCAGCCCCCCTTCAGCACATACATGCGAAAAGATGCCCAAAGGGGATGGCTGACCATGGAGAAAAGATTCGCAGATTTCCCTTCCGCCTTGCTCTTCTCCGCTGCCAGGGTGGTATAGAAGTTCAGCTTGTTGAAATAATGATTCCAGTCCCGATAGGGATAGTGAATGAGGTATTCCTCCCTGGAAAGCCTCACTTCCTCATAGTCATGATGGAACTGCGGATGGACAAACCCCGTCACATAGGTCCCCCTGGCAGGCAGGAGGCGCACAACATAGTCAGGAAACCAGCCGCCATGGCGAAGGGGCTGGTTCCAGAAATAGTTCAATCGCGCATTGCAGTAAGCATAGCGGCGATCATCCTTCAGCACCAGCTCCTGGATCTTCCGTCCCAACTTCTCCGAGATCCGCTCATCCGCATCGAGGAAATAGATCCAGTCATGGGATGCCTGCCGGATGGCAAAGGTCTGCTGGGCTCCCCAGTTCCCGTCCAGAGGATGCTGTACAACCTTCGCCCCCAAAGACTCTGCCAGTTCCACCGTCCTGTCATTGCTCATATCATCAATGACAATGATTTCCTCTGCAAACAGCGCACTCCTGATGCAATCGGCGATATTCCGTTCTTCATTCTTTGCCAAAATGAGCACCGAAAGAGGCAGCTTCATGGTATCATCCCCGCAAATTGTCGTTGTTCATTACCTGTTCCAGCCTTCCCGCAAAGTTCTCCGGCGAGAATTCCTCTGCGGCCTTCCTGAGTTCCTGTTCATAAGTATCGGCCCTTTCATCAAAACCATTGATGAAATCCTCCAATACCCGCTTCAAATCCCCCATGTCCCCGCTTCGGAAGGTCTCGCCGATGCGGAATTTCCGGAAGACCTCCGGGTTGATGTCATCACTGGCAACCACAGGACGCTCACAGCCGATGGCGGTGAAGAGCATGCCACCCCAATGGTAGAGATAGCGCGGCGCGGAATAGGGCATGAGAAGGGCATCCACCCCAAGGATGGCCCTCTGCCATTCTTCCCCGATGAGCCCTTTGTGAAGGAACTCCATGCGGCTGTCCCCCTGATGGGCAGCGATGATGCGCTCAAAGTCCTCCGCATCCTCCGGATGCATGGTGGAGCCTTGGACGAGAAGTTTTACAGGGCGGGTGTACCTGCCCTCTTCAAAGACCCTCAGGAAATCCTCCAGCCGTTTTTCCCTCCGATACTGCCCGAAAAAGCCGATGGTCAGGGGCTCATGGGCCGCCAGTTTCCGCCGGGGAGGGATTTCCCTGACATCCCTGGGGGTATAGGCGGGAGGAAACATGGGATAGACATTGTCCGCCCTCCTGCCGAAGATGCTGTCCCCAAAGGTGAGGACAACCAGGCGGATCTTCCCGTTGGGCAGGAGTTTCTCTGCCTCACGGAAGAACTTGGGCGCCTCTCCGGGATTGATTCCATGAAGGATGAAAATGAGGGGGACGGGGGAATTTTTCAGCACATTTTTCGCCAGTGCCCGCTGGTAACGCCAGGTGGAGGTGGGGACGAGAATGGCATCCACCTTTCCCGACCGCGCCTCTTCGTAAAGCTGCTTGTACCAGGACTGACGGTGCATCTCGCGCCGCAGGGACCAGAGGAGCTTCTTGAGCCCCCGCACATCTGCATAGTTTATGGCAGTTCCCCTGAGCCGCTTCACCGGCACATGATAATCAAAGGCAAACCGGAAATCCTCCGGAACATAGAAAGAGACCTCATGCCCCAGCCTCCGGAATTCCTCCACGATGATACGGTCGAAATCCACCTCATGGCCACCGGGGGTCATGATGTTCTCAAAGACTGCCAGGCGCACGAAATCCCCTCCTCTGTCAGATGTATTGGCGAAGCACCTCCAGCAGGCTGCCGCCGGGATAGAGAATGCCCTTCACTCCCGCACGCTCCGCGCATTCCACGTCCCGTTCCTTGTCCCCGATGAGCACGGAGCGCGTCTTGTCGATGCCGTATTCCCTGCATGCCGTTTCCACGAGGCCCGGAGCCGGTTTCCTGCAATCGCATTCCTTCGCGTACTGCGCCACCGCCCCCTTGGGATGGTGGGGACAGTAATAGAAGGCATCGATATGTGCCCCATGCTTTTGCAGGTCCTCGTTCATCCAGGCATGAAGCCGCTCTACATCCGCCTCGGTGTAATATCCACGGGCAACGCCGCTCTGATTGGTCACGACGATGACGAGCCAGCCCTTGTCGTTGCAATGGCGAATGGCCTCAACCGCTCCCTCTTCCCATCGAAACTCTTCGATCTTGTAAAGGTAATCCGTATCCACATTGAGCGTCCCGTCCCTGTCGAAGAAGACGGCCTTTTTCCCCTCACTCGTCGTCATAGGCGAAGTAGCCCCCGTTGTCCAGGAACTCACAGTATTCCTTCACGGCATCCTCCAGCTCATGGAAGCCCCGGTCATAACCTGCCTCCAAGAGATGCGCGGGATCCGATTCCGTGAAGTTCTGGTACTTGCCCCGAAGGACCTCCGGGAACTCCCTGTACTCGATCCCGCCCTTTCCCAAGGCGGAGATGACGGCCTTCGCCACCTCGTTGTAGGTATGGGCATGGCCCGTGCCGCAATTGTAGATGCCACTCTCCCCCTTGTTCTCCCAGAACCAGAGATTGACCTCCACCACATCCTTGACATAGATGAAGTCGCGCCGCTGCTCTCCATCGGCATAGCCATCCGTTCCCTCGAAGAGGCGGGCCTTTCCCGTTTCCTTCACCTGATTGTAAAGCTGGTAGACAATGGAAGCCATCTTGCCCTTGTGATGCTCCTGTGGGCCATAGACGTTGAAATACTTGAGGCCGACAATCTGGCTGTGGGCCTCAGGCATGACCTGCCGCACATACCGGTCAAAGGCCAGCTTTGAGAAAGCATAGGGATTGAGCGCATCCTCGCAGGCATCCCCTTCGCGGAAACCGTTCTTTCCCGCACCATAGGTGGACGCAGAGGAGGCGTACAGGAAGGGAATGCGATGCTGCAGGCAGAAATGGAGCAGGCTCTTGGAATACTCGTAGTTCACCCGCATCATATAGTTCACATCGTATTCCATGGTATCGGAGCAGGCCCCCTCATGGAAGACCGCATCGATGTCCGTGCCGTCAAAATCATCGTTTTCGATGGACTGGAGAAAATCGTCCTTGTGCTGATAGTCGATGTACCTGAGCCCGCGAAGGTTCTTGTAGTTGCTGCCGTCCTTGAGGTCGTCCACCACAAGGATATCCTTGCGCCCACGGCGGTTCAGCTCCTTCACGAGATTGCTGCCGATAAAGCCGGCGCCGCCCGTTACAATAATCATAAATCCTCCACCTCCTGAACTACCTTCAAAAGTTCTGCCCTGCTCACGGCGTAAGTGCCCAGTTTCGCCACGACAACGCTGGCGGCGAGATTTGCCATATAGGCAGCATCCACCGGCTTCAAGCCTCCGGCAAGGGCCATGGCAAACACGGCAATGACCGTATCCCCCGCACCTGAAACGTCGAAAACCTCCTGGGCCCGGGTGGGAATATGGGTGGCCTGCTCGCTCGTCACCAGGGAAAGGCCCTTGGAAGAACGGGTGGCAACCACATTCTTGAGCTTGAATTTCCTCATGACATAGCGGGATGCACGCTCCACTGCAAAATCCTCGTTCTTGATGGGATCGAGAAGAACCTCATTGAGTTCCTTTACATTCGGCGTGATATAGTCCGCACGGGAATACTTCGTCCAATTGCTGCCCTTGGGATCCACCACAACGGGAACGCCGTGGTCATGGCATATCTTTATGATGGTCTGGCAGGTATCCTCCGTGCAGGCGCCCTTGCCATAATCGGAGATGACCACTGCATCCATGCTTTCGCTGAGCTTCTGGGACACATAGTTCTTCATGCGGTCTGCATAATGCCCTTCCACGGGATTCGTATCCTCAAAATCCAGCCGCAGCATCTGCTGATGCTCCCCGATGACGCGGATCTTCGTGGTGGTCGGCGACTCCGTGGGCACAAGACCCCGGATGTCGATGCCGCAGGCAATGAACTTCTCCATGAGGCTCTGGCAGTGGTAGTCGTTCCCCACGAAACCGCAAATGGCAGTCTGGCATCCCAAAAGGGCCAGGTTATGGGCAACGTTCGCCGCTCCGCCCAGGGTCTCCTTCTCCCCGGTCACATGGGTGATGGGAACCGGCGCCTCTGGGGAAATCCTCCTGACCTCCCCATAAAAATACTTGTCCAGCATGACGTCGCCAACGACAAGGATCTTGCATTTCCCCGTCTTCTCCGCGACGAACTCGCATAATTCCTGCCTCTCCATCCCGCCAGGTCACTCTCCTTTTCTTGCTGCTATCATTTATTACAATTCTACAACACGGCATTCATATTGTCCATCATGGGCTGGCAGTTCCCCCGCAGGTTTTCCGCCGTATTCCTCCAGCAATTCCCAGGCGTATTTCATGACGGTCTCCACCGGGATGCGCTTCATGCAGGCCATGTTCTCCTCTCCCTGCCGCGGACATTCATGGATGCCGCAGGGATGGCAGGGTTCCGGCGATTTGATCAGGACATCCTTGGCATCATAGGGATAAAAGCCCGGCACAGGAGATGCCCCGAACATGGTGACAATGGGAATATTCATGGCCACGCCGACGTGCATGGGGCCGGAGTCCGTTGTCAGGAAAAGGCTGCACCGCTTCAGCATGGCAGCGAGTTCCCCAAGGGTCACCTTTCCCGTAAATACCTTTACAAGGCTCTCCTTCGACGGTGCCGGACGGTATTCCATCCTGGAAATGCACTCCCGCACCATCCCAAGGTCCATGGAACCGCCGAAAAAAGCAATCGCATATCCTCTCTCGATAAACTGGTCGGCGCAGGCGGCAAAAGAGCTGCCCGGCCACCGTTTTGTCGCCCAGCTGGCTCCGATGTTGAAGGCAATGACCCTCTGCCCCGGTGCAAAACTCTCCTGCCAAAGCTTCGCCGCACTCTTCTCCGCCGCTTCCGGCGGCCACATCTCAAGGCCGCCATCGTCCGTCTTCCCAATCCCCAGGGTTTCCCGAAGCACGTCCAGGTGGGCATGCACCTGATGCTTCCATCCGGGGACATAGCGATAGGGCGGAAAGAGGGAGAATGGGCCCCTCCCCACATGATGGGCAACCGAAGGGTTCTGCATCACCTTGTGGAACAGGAGGGAAAAGCCGGGCTTGCTGTACCCGACGATGCGCCTTGCCCCGCTGAATGCCGCAAGGGCAGAGGCCCTTTCGTTGCGGTGCAGGTTGATGACGAGATCGTAATGCTTTTCCCGCACCTTGAATACAAACTTTATAAAGTTTTTGATGTTATTGTCTTTCCCCTTTTTGTCGAGGAGAACACATTCATCGATATGCTTGTTGAAGTAGACAAGATCCGCCAGCTTCTTGTCCGCCAGCAGGGAAATCTTCGCATCGGGATAGTTTGCCCGCAGGGTGCGGAGCACCGGTGTGACAAGCATGAGGTCGCCGATGTGCATGAGATTGATCACGAGGATGTTCTTGTACATGGAAAAGCTCCTTACGGAAGTTTCGTGCCATTTTTTATCAACCACCAGGACAGGGTGCGCATCATGGGCAGCACCGCATCCACTTCCGCCCTGGCATGGGCCGCATCTGCGGACTCCACACCGGGAAGGAACTCGGTGCGCTTTCCTGCCATGTCCCCCATGACACCCTCCGCCAGCCAGAAATCCCGGTTGAACCCTGCCCTTGTCCCCTCGGTCATGGGCGCGGCGATGGAATGGTACTCATAGCCTTCGGGGGCAATGAGCTCGATGAGGGTCGGCACGATGTTCGTATGCCCTCCGGCAACATTCCGGGGCAGAATGTCCCTGGACACCCCGAGCCCGTGGAGCAGGAAGGGGACGCTCTGCCACTCGAACAGCGTGGGGGATGCCCCCGGGTTCATGCGCACGGCATGGTCCCCCGTGATGACGAAGAGGCTGTCCGGGTACTTTTCCATGGTGTCCCGCACAAAATCCGTCACCACCTTGTCCATGTACCAGTAATGCCCCAGTTCCAGAGCAAGTTCGTCGGGGTTCTCCACATGTTCCAGCTTTGCCGTCTCCCTCCGCTCCCTTTCCAGGTCAAAACCCTCCGCCGCCAGGTCAAGATTGTAGGGGGGATGGTTGCTGACGGTCATGATAAGGTGGACAGTGGGAGGCTCTTCCGGCAGATGCCGCGAAAGGGCGGCAAAAAGATGGCCGTCCGTGGTTCCCCAGGGGCTTTGCTTCGGCGCATGATAGTCCGGATAGCCATAGAAATGGTCGAAGCCCTGAGCCAGGGCCAGACGGTTGATATTGTCCCATGCAGGAATGCCGCCGTACCAGAAATCCACCGCATAGCCCAGCCCCTTGAACTGGGATGCCATGGCGGTGGGATAGACCTCCTCAAAACTGCGGGGCTGGTAATTCACATAGGCGTTGACCTCGGAAAGCCCCGTCACAAGCCCCGTGATGGCAACGGAGGTGAAATCCCCGTTGGGCATGAAGGATGCCGTATAAAAGGAGGTTTCCTCCCCCATCAGCCCCTTGATGCCATCCGCTGCATGCAGTGCCTCATACTTCTCCAGAATGGGCCACTGGGCCCAAGTCTCCCCGAGGACGATGAAGATATGGCGCGGCTTCGGCAGACGCGCCCCCTTGGCATGCCTGGCAAGATAGGGCGTGAGGTCATGGCCGGAAAGTTCCCCGTGCCCGGCCACCCGACGGGCAAACTCCGTCACCCGCGCCTCGTCCACGCCCTCGATTCCACCCAGGGCCATGCGCTCTCCCGATTTCCACGCCCGATAGAGCGCCTGCCCATCGTCCAGGATGCACTCGTCGAGGAAGAGATCCCCGGTCACGCCGGCATTTTCCCAGTTGATGCCATGCGCATAGTCAAAGCCCCCGCCATAGCGGACAAACACGGCAAAGAGAATGGTCAGTGCCGCCAGGGAGAGGGCAGAGAGCATCCGAAGAAGCCGTTTCCCGGAAAGAGCGGAGGGAAGGCCCACAACGGGCAGCCGCAGCAAGCAACGCAAAAGATATCCCGCCGCCGCCGCAAGGAGAAGCACCACGAGGAACCGCCAGACGAGGCCGTATTCCCAGACCATGGTGGAGAACAATGCCGAGAGGTCGTCATGGAAGCCCTGCATGATCTGCAGATGGTATGTCATGCCGAATTCCCGGTAATAGGGAAACCGCCCCAGAAACAGGACGGAGAACAGGAAGGATGCCGCAACACCGACAGCAAGCCTGCACCTTTCCGTGGCCAGCCTTGGGAAAAAGAGGTTCGGCAACGTGGAAAAAACAAAGGAAATAAGCGCGACGGCTCCCGCCGTCTTGAGGCTCAGCCGAAGACCGGTCCAGAGGGCAAGAGCCACGGCATCCCCTCCTGCGCCCTCCCCCATGTAGGCAGACATCCGCCACATGAAGATCACACGGTACAGGCAAAGCAAAGCCAGCACAAAAAAGAAGAGCTTCAGATCCTGCTGTATATTCCGAAAATATTTTTCCAATCTCATAACAATGACCCGATTTTTTCCTCCACCCGCTGCACACTGATATTTTCCAGACAATCCAGGCCCTTGGGACAAGTGCGTTTCCAGCAGTACCTGCAGGGACGGTCTACCTCCAGGGCATTCCCGGCCTGCCCGTACGGGCCGTTGCGATTGGCATCCGTCGGGCCCATAACCATGACAGTCCTCGTGCCAAGCCCCGCTGCCAAATGGACGGGGCCGGTATCGCCGCCGATGACAATGCGGGACTGCTTTACAAGAAAAGCCAGTTGTGTGAGTGTCGTGCGCCCCACGAGATCCACGGGAGGAATCTCCACCAGGGATGCGATTTCTGCCGCAATCCCTTCATCCACTGCCCCCCCGCCGATCACCACGGGAACGATTCCCCTGCCGTAGAGCCAATCGCTGAGTTTTGCATAGTATCCAGCCGGCCAGCGCTTGTTGGGCCAGTTTGCCCCCACCGCAAGCACCGCATAGGGATTCTCCATGCGCGCCCCCGCTTGGGCCATGACGCGGCAGGCAATATCCGCATCCCTCTCCGATATCTCCAGGGGAAAGACCGCCTTGTCCACGCGGCAGCCCAGCGCCCGCGCCACATCGAGATACCGCTCCACGATATGCCCATGGGCGTTGGCCCCAATGACCGGGCGGCTGACACGGTCGCTAAGCTCCCGCATGTTGCAGGTGCCGAGCCGCAGGGATGCCCCGGCCAGGCGGATGACGGCTGCCGACTTGAAGAGACCCTGCAAGTCAAGAGAGGCATCATACCGACGCTCGCGCAATTGGCGTCGAAAAGGGGCGAAATTCTTGAGAAACCCCCGCATGGTCCGAAACTCTTTTTTCTTGAAGACCAGAAGTTCATCAATGCAGGGATTTGCCGCCAGCAACCCATAGGCGGGCGGCTCCACCACCCATGTGAGATGCGCGTCGGGGAAGTTCTCCTTTATGGCGTGGGACACCGGGAGGGCGTGGATGACATCGCCGATGGCGCTGAGCTTCACTACAAGGATATTCTTCATTTCCCGTCCCTCTCCTGCCGGATCCTCTCTATGACATTCGTGGTGGAACGCCCTTCCACCATATCAACGAATTCCACCCTGCCGCCATAGCTCTGGACAATCTTTGCCTCCGGCAGGGTTTCCAGTGTGTAATCCCCGCCCTTGACATAGACAGCGGGACGCACCTCGGCAATGAGAGCCTCCGCCGTCTCCTCGCCAAAGAGCACCACATAGTCCACGGATCTCAGGGCACCCACCACCTCGGCCCGGTCCTCCTCCCTGTTGATGGGACGGGAAGGGCCCTTGAGCCGCCGCACGGAGGCATCCGTATTGAGCCCCAGCACCAGGCAGTCCCCAAAGGAACGCGCCCTGGCCAGATAGCGCACATGTCCCGCATGCAAAAGGTCAAAGCAGCCATTGGTAAAGACAATGCGCTGCCCCCCTCTGCGCAGGACATCACAAAACCCTTCCATATCCTTTCGGTCAATCAGCATGTTCTTCTCCTCGCCAAACAAACTCCATCACAGCAACACTCTCCGCAGTTCCTCATGGCTCACGGTCGCCGTTCCCAGTTTGCGGACAGCGATGCCCGATGCAAAATTGGAAAGCTCTGCGGCAGCAGCAGGCTCTGCTCCCGCCGCCAATGCAAGAATCATGGTGGAAACACAGGTATCCCCGGCACCGGAAACATCGTAGACCTCGCTCTTGTCGGAAACCGGGATATCATGGATTGATCCGTTCCTCTCGAAGAGCATCATCCCTCGCTCACCTCTCGTCACAAGGACTCCTTCGGCCTCCAAGCGGGATAGGAGTTCCCTTCCGGCCCCCCGCAGGTCTTCTTCCGTCTTCAGTTCCCTTTCCACGGCAGCCGCCAGTTCTGCATCATTCTGCTTTACATAGCCCACGCCCTTGAATCGGCCAATGGCATAACGCGAATCCACAATACTTGGGATCCCCTGCATCCTGCTGTATTCTATGAGGCGCTCCTTTATTTTCTCCGTAATGGTCCCTGCTCCGTAATCACTCATGACGATGCCACGCACCTTGGGCAGGATTTTCTCAATGTATGCCAGCAAATCTCTCTCAAGCTCCGCCGAGATCGGCTCCTTGCTCTCATGGTCAATGCGCACGATCTGCTGGCTCACAGTGGCACGGCCTCCTGCAATGATGCGCGTCTTGGAAATGGTGGGGCGGGACACATCGCCGAGAATCCCCTCCGTATCCGCGCCGTTGGAATCCAGGATCTCCCGCAAGCCATCCGCACTGTGATCCAATCCCACAATGCCCACGGCAAAGGCCTTTCCTCCCAGTGTCGCCACATTGTTCACCACATTGGCTGCACCACCGGCAACGATTTTCTCCCCTGCCTGTTCCAGAACCAGGACAGGCGCTTCACGTGAAATACGGGAAATTCGTCCATCCAGATAGATATCTGCCACCATATCACCAATGACCAGGATACTCTGTTCCTGCATCCTGTCTATAAGCCCGGCCTGATTCTTTGCCATATTTCCTCTCCCCATGCATCCAGAATTACCACGGAAGGAATTCCCAGTGAACCTTCCACTCATCCCTCTTCGCCCGATAGCGCAGGACGAGCTGAGTGCAATGGAAATCGTGGAACCAATAATAATCTATATCCTTGAGGTGATTGCCCCCCAAATCGTACTGTATGCCATAAACAATACGGTCCCTGTCACTGAAGCGATAACTGAACCCTGCCTTGAGAGCCTTCGCCACATCGTTGACATCGTAATTGAACAATGAATTTTGCGTGTTTGATGCAGAATATTCGTAAGCGGTATAGGCAGCCCACCGATCATCAAACTCTTTCAGGACAGCTAGCGCACAGTCGAAACCCTTCACCCGGGAATCATCGTAGGACTCTTTGGTGATACTATAGCCCCCGCTCAAAAGCAAATACCAGTTCCCCGAAAGTATAATGGGGTCACGGCTCAGGCTCAAGCGGCTATAGGTATGCGTACTCTCGATATCCGGCGCGTCTTTCTGCTTCCGCTTCCATCTGCCGATTTCAAAATCCAGCCCGTAATGATATGGCGTATTACCAATGCGATTTCCGTAGCTATAGATGAAAGATGGTTTCTTATAGACCCAATTATCATCCCCATCCTCATAATATCCGAACCCAAGGCGGTAGGATGCCCCTGCATTCCCCCATTGCAGCTCCCCGTTGCTCCGTGCCCCGTGTTTTGTCGCATAGTAAAGATGAAGGGAGGCATCCACATTCCTGGCAAGATTTCTTTTATAGTCGTAGGAAATCCACACACCGTCATCTTTGCTGTAGCCCACTCTCGGAAACTGCGGGCCCTGTGCCCCCGGCCTGATATCCTGGACATATCTGTGCTTCGTATAGAGAACGGTATTCTTGACCCAGAATTTCGCCTCTTCCAGGATCATCTTGTCATTGGGCCAAATCGTGATCTTGTCAGCGCTCAGGCGGTAATCCGGCACCTTTGCACCGCACTTCGTGGCCGACCCATCATAGATGACAACATGATCCGGATAAAACTCGAAACGCTTGCCCTTGACATATTGATAGTCCACCTTGCCGACAGCCTCTTCCATCGTTCCGGTTTTTTCCCCATAGTTATAGAAGGTATTGTAGCCATCCATGGTGATCCGCATCTCGTCCGGCGTCATCTGAAGGACATGGGCCTTTCCCGGGATCTCTATCTCCTGCCTGATGGTATTCCCCTTGACAATGCCATCTTCCTCGGAGTCGAACTGGTGGGCATCCATCTGCACGATATGCACCTTGCCCTTGGCGATGAATTCCCCTGTATTCTGGTCAAAGGAAAGATCATCCCCTTCAAATATCGTAGGGGAGGGCTTCGTCGGATCCAATGGTTTCCGAAGATGCGTCCTTATGTCTTCCGCATCCTCCAGCAATTTCTTCTGTTCATCCGTCAGTACCTGATCCCGCAACAGACGGCGGCGGTTCTCCAGAAAATCCAGCCGCTCCGCTCCTGTATCCGAACTCGATCTATATTCCGATGCTGCCCCATACCCCGGCGACAAAAGCAAGGCTATGGACAAGCCGGCAAAAAGCTTCCTCATCTTTTTCATCAAAAAGTATCCTGTCCTTTCGATCGTCAAAAAACAATCTACGAATATTATAACGCATTGTTCAAATTTTGCCAAAGGCAAAATAGAAAAATGCGACACCCCGAAGGATGCCGCCATTCATCCGCGTCACTCTGCCGTCAATGCCGTCTGGACGCCATAAAGCATCTCGTCATTCCTGGTCTGGATAAACACCTCTGTCCCTTCGGGATGCTCGATGTTCTTTCCCTTGACAAAAGCCCCTGCTATGACCCCAAGGGGCCCGAGGAGCACGATTCCCGCAATGCTCGCACCGGCTGCCATGGCGAGATTCGTCATCTCTTTCTTTGCCACATCGCCCACAAAGGTATCGACATACGTCCCATCAATGGTTTTCGTCTTCTCAAAGTCAATCACGAGTTCGGCATTGCGCCCGAAATTGCGTGCGGGCCGCACCTTCGTCACCGTGCCCTCGCCCTCTGCGCCTTTGACAAAGAGCAGGACCCCGTCCACCATGACATCCTCTGCCACATGATAGTGAACCTTGTCCCCCACCTTGAGGTTCTTGGTGCTGACAGGTTCCGAAAGAGCAATTTTCACAAGGGTATTTGCCGGCATATCCACCTTGACCATGGGCAGGGTATTTTCCCCAAAGGACTCCCTGCCCAGCCGGTCGATGCGCTCGGAAAAAGTGCCTTCCTCCGTCTTTCCATTGATCTGCATTTCCAAATCAGCTATGCGCTTCTGCACGGGACCCGTGCTCACTTCCTGATGGATGTTCCACTGGATGGCATTGAGCAATGCCTGCTTGCAGGGTTCATTCCCATTGACATAGACCTCATTATAGATGGCATCGATACGCGCCATCATGCTTCCTTCCCTATGCTTGCCGTCGTAGTCCTTTTCCAGACGGTTGATGCGTTCCATGACCGCTCCCGTCTGCTCTGCGCCATAGGTATCCTTCTCAATGGCATCCAGTTTCGCCAACAGGGCATCCGATGGCTCCGCTGCTGCCATTCCCATACTGGACACGAGGAACACTGCGCACAGAAGTACACTCATTATCTTGCGTATCATTTTGTTGACCTCCAGATTCACAATTTTCTCAACAATTTTCGTACCAATTCCACAACCACAACCCGGATGATGGATTTTACGATGCCCATGCCATTTTCCTCCTCAATCCATAACAGAAGAACGGACATCCTCATAGTGCGAGACCTTTGTTTCCGCCGTATGGCTGTCTACAGGCTCGGCATGGATGAGAATGTCCATCACGCCAAAGCCTCCATCCCGGATCTTCTGCTCCAGTTCATCACAGACCGCATGAACCCTGGACAGGTGCATCGCGCCATCAAAGAGCACGTGGACATCCAGGAGCTTGTAGGAGCCTGACTTCCTGGTGCGCAGGCAGTGATAGCCCTGGACCTCAGGAATCTTTTCGATGATGGCACCGATACGCGCCTCCTCGTCCTCCGGCAGGCTGGCATCCGTAAGCTGCAATGCGGAATCCCGAACCATGTTCCAGCCTGCGCGGAAGATGATGCCCGCCACAAAAATGGCGATCACCGGGTCCAGCCATGCCCAGCCGGTCACTTTCATGAGAAGGAGTCCCAAGAGGACGCCAACCGATGTCCAGATATCCGCCTGCAGGTGAAGCCCATCCGCCTCCAATGCCTGAGACCCTGTCTTATGCGCCACATGGATGAGGCGCCGGGAGACAATGAAATTGATGAGGATGGAAAAGAGCATGATGAGGATGCCGTACTCCAGAAAATCGGGAACATGCGTCTCCTGAAACTTCTCCATTGCCTCAAAGACAATGCCGACAGCAGCCCCCACAATGAGCAGGGCCTCCACCGCTGCAGAGAGATTCTCGAATTTCCCATGCCCATAGTCGTGTTCTTCATCCGGAGGTTCCACAGACTTTCGCACCGCCCAAAGGGCAATGAGGGCTGCCATGAGATCAATGCCGGAATGAAGCGCCTCTGACACAAGGCTCACAGCCCCCACATAAAGTCCCACGGCCAGTTTCAGAAGAACCAGTATGGTATTGGAGAATACAGACAGCCACGCTGTCCGCTTTTTCAGGTCATCCAGATTTTCCACACATATCCCCCCCAAATCGGCAGAACAGGCATCCTTCCTCAATCGATCCTCTTGATCTTCCCGTTTTTCCAGTCATAGATATATTGGACAATGGAATTCATGGGCGACCTGTCCCCATAGGCACGCGGCTTCTCCGCGCCGCCGGTGGATTCCAGAACTTTTTTGCTATCATACTCGAGCACCTGTGACTCAAGGATGCGATAGGTCTTCTTCCCTGTATCAAACTGCATCGTATAGAGGAACATCCGGTTCATGGCCGCCTTCTTGACAGCAATGCGGGCATTCACCACAGAATTTCCCTCAAACCCGAGAGATGCCACATCCACGTAATATCCCGTCGAGCCATTGGCATCCACAAAGTGCATGGTATCCTCCCCCGCCATGCAAACAGAACTCATCATCAGCATAAGCGACATGAGGAGTGCCGCCACCATTTTCTTCATCTTCCCAAAAACCTCCTCAAAAACTCTCTTCACAACCATATTACTAGATTATAACGCATTATAACGCAATTGTTCAAGTTTTGCCATAGGCAAAACATACAGATCAGCGTTTCGACGGGGCACATGCCACGTCATAACGCAATTGTTCAAGTTTTGCCATAGGCAAAACATCTCAGCAGATGCGGGGCACGAGATTTCCCAAGGGCATGTCCACAACGCGGATTCCGCCGATGGAGGTCCGCAGGCCCACCTGTCCCACAGCCTCTGCAACCACCTCTCCGATAGTTCTGGCTTCCCTCCCATAAGGGTCCACCCGCATGGCTTCCAGAACCGCATGCTCCCGATTCGCCGGAACGAAGGCAACCACTTTGCCCTCATTGGCAAGATAGAGAGGATCGAATCCAAGGATGTCGCATATCCCCTGTACTTCGGAACGGATGGGGAGAGCCTCCTCATCGATGAGGATTCCTGTCTTCGATGCCCCGGCAATCTCATTGAGCACCGCCGCAAGCCCCCCACGGGTGGGATCCCGCAAGACAGCAATATCCGGGGCTGCCTCCAGCATTACCTGGACAAGCTTGTTCAACGGGGCGCAGTCCGTCCTGACCGTATCCGGCAGTTCCAATCCATGGCGTCCTGCCAGAATGGCTGCCGCATGGTCTCCAAGATATCCCGAGAGGATCACCTTCATGCCCGGGCGGACATTCCTGGGAGAAATCCTCACACCGGGCAGAAGGTCACCGATTCCCGCCGTATTGATGAAGATGCCGTCAGCCTTCCCCTTCTCCACCACTTTGGTATCCCCCGTGACAATGGAAACACCGGCTTCCTCCGCCATCTGGCGCATGGTATGGACAATGACCTTGAGATCGGCAATGGGAAAGCCTTCCTCGATGATTACCCCGGCGGAGATATAACGGGGCACAGCCCCGGTCATTGCAAGATCGTTGACGGTGCCGCAAACCGCCAGTTTCCCGATGTTGCCGCCGGCAAAGAAAAGGGGCTTCACCACATAGGAATCCGTAGTGAACGCCACCTGGCCGCCCATTTTGACCACAGCCCCGTCATGGAGCTCATTGAGGGCGGGATTGCCGAATTCCGGCAGGATGACCTCCTCCATGAGTTCCTGGCTGATTTTTCCGCCCGCACCATGGGCAAGTGTAATCCTTTCCGTCATCATACCAACTCCTATCCCCCGAATCGAAATACTCCCTGTCCGTATTTGTACCATGCCGCACAGACGCCTTCCACGGACACCATGCAGGGGCCCACAGCATGGGTCGGCACGCATGCCTTTCCAAAGAGCGGGCATTCCCTTGGCGTCACGATGCCGCGCAGCACCTCACCGCAGCGGCAGGCCGTTTTCTTAGGTTTGCTCTCCAAATCCAGCGGAACCGCCCTCTCGATATCAGATCGGGCATATTCCTCCTTCATGCGAAGTCCCGAGACAGGAATCTTCCCAATGCCTCTCCATTCCGCATCCGCCGTCTCATAGACCTTCCCCAGCACTTCCCTCGAATGGGGATTCCCCTCGGAGCGCACAACACTGCCATAGGCATTCTCGATGCGTGCTTCCCCCGCCGCAGCCTGACGGCACAGCAAAAGAAGCGCATAGAGTATCTGCAGGGGCTCAAAGCCCGCCACAACACCGGGCATATGGTATTCCTCCG
This sequence comes from uncultured Veillonellaceae bacterium, assembly GCA_902801565.1. Lineage (GTDB taxonomy): Bacteria > Bacillota > Negativicutes > Selenomonadales > Selenomonadaceae > UBA3796. The sequence goes on from CADCIX010000003.1 coordinate 41,048, forward strand.
CCACGAAACGGAAGACCTCCGTCCCTGTCACTACAGCCACATGACCGGGAAGAAGGAACCCGTCCACACGGACCTCTGGATCGCTCATGAGCATCCGCAAGGCAGGAGGAACCAGTTTTTGGGCAGAGAGCATATAGAGATTCCCGATTCCCTGCCGCTCTGCTTCCAATACCGTTGCCGCTGCCGTGGGAGCTGTCGTCTCAAATCCCACCGCCAGAAATACGACCTTCTTGTCGGGATTCTCCCGTGCCACCTGAATGCTGTCCAAGGGAGAGTAGACGATGCGGATATCCGCCCCTGCCGCCTTTGCCTCTCCCAAACTGGATGACGATCCGGGAACTTTCAGCATATCGCCAAAGGTGGCGAGGATGACATCCTCCCTTTCGGCATAGGCAATTGCCCTGTCCATATAGTCATCGGGCGTGACGCACACAGGACAGCCGGGACCGGATACCAGCTCCACCTGCCCCGGAAGCATCTGCCGAAGCCCCGCACGGAAAATGGATACCGTATGAGTGCCGCAAACCTCCATGAAGCGCCAAGGCCGTTCCAATCCGGCAGAAAGCCGCTTGATCTCGTTCAACAGGTTCTGCGCTGTCTCCTTCTCTTCCGCTTTTGTCACACCACTGCCCCCTGTCACCACAGTTTTTTCTTTGTATCCTCCGACATCAAATTACCGTCCTCGGCGCGCCGTTCATTTCCGCCAGCAGGGCATTCGTTTCCTCCGCGGATTGCTCATCCACGATCTGCATGGCAAAGCCGGCATGGACAAGGACGAAATCCCCCACCCTGGCCTCCGGCAGCAACATGAGGCTCACATCCCGTGTCACCCCCGAAAGCTCCACCTTGCCAAGAGCATCCCTGATCTCAATCACCTTCGCAGGCACCGCAAGACACATTCCTCTTTTCCTCCATTTGCTATCCTTGCCATTTCCTCCGCTACAACCGTAAGGTCCGGCGCCTTGGCATCTTCTTTTGCCGTTGGCTCAATCCCCCATGCCCTGAGCTCCTGTAAAGCCTTCTCCGCCATTTGGGGAAGAAGCTCCCTCATTCCGGCACTCAGTTCCACCCCCGCCCCCAAATCGCAGGGTTGGGCACCGATGACCACCACATGGGGAATCTTTTTCCCCGTCACGGAAAGAAGAGCCAGCACATCCTGAATGCCGACCTCGTGGGCAGAAAGCTTGTCCTGAAAATGGGCCATGACTTCATCGTCCTCGAAGCGGAACACCGTCCCCGGCTCCGCACCGCCGTTGATGGAATCAATGACCAGAAGCCGCTTCGTGCCCGTCACATACTGGGTGAGCTCAATGCCAAGGGTTCCTCCGTCCACAAGCTGGACACTCTCCGGGAACTCGTAATGGGCATCGAGATACTCCACGACACGGACGCCGAAACCCTCATCCTTCAGGATCACATTGCCAATGCCCAAAACGGTGGTATCTGCAGGATAGAGCACATCCATAGCCACCCCTCCTATCCGCGCCGCTTTTCTGCCACACGGTCTTTCAGCCAGTTGCACCATTCATCGATGCCCTGCCCCGTGGTGCAGGACACCTCCACCACCTTCATACCGGGATGAAGTGCCAGAATGTCCGCCTTTGCCGATTTCATGTCGAAATTGCAGTAGGGCAGGATATCCACCTTGTTCAAAAGAGCAATGGAGGATTCCTTGAAGACCAGAGGATATTTCAGTGGCTTGTCATCCCCCTCCGTAATGGAGAGCACCACGCCCTTCGCATCCTCTCCCACGGCGAACTCCGCCGGACAGACCAGATTCCCCACATTCTCCACGATGAGAAGGTCCAGGTCCCCGAGCTCCATCTTCCCGGCCACCTTCTGCACCATGGCCGCATCCAGATGGCAGCCGCCGCTGGTGTTGATCTGAATGACCGGCACATCGTACTTTTCAATGCGCTCGGCATCCTTGCTGGTGAAGAGGTCACCCTCAATGACTGCCATCCGGAGCTCCCCCTTGAGCCTTTCCATGGTCTTCTCCAGCACCGAGGTCTTGCCGGCACCGGGAGATCCCATGAGATTGATGACATAGACCCCCTTATCCCTGAACATCGCCTGGTTTTCCGCCGCAATGCGGTCATTCTCCCCCAGGATGTTCTTCATCACCTGGATTTCCACGCCTCAGTCCACCTCCAAATACTCTACCTGCATCTCCCTTCCGGAAAGGAGCGTCAGCACGCCATCCTTGCACTCCGGGCACCAGAAATCGTAATGCTCTATATGGAACTCCTTGCCGCACTTGCCGCATCTCCCCACAAGGGGAACACGCTTCACGGAAAGTTTCGTCCCCTCGGCAATGGTTCCTTCTGCAAGCATGCGAAAGGAAAACTCCAGTGCATCGATCTCCACACCGGACATTTCCCCGATCAGAAGACCGATTTCCCCAATCCTTTTCGCATGGTTCTTTTCCCCGTAATCGAGGGCAATCTTCAGGATGCCCTCTGCAATCGCCATCTCATGCATGCTGCACCCTCCCATAGCAGGGGCGTGTTGAAAAACTCCACCAATACACTACAGTGGCCACTTTTCAACACACCCTCAACAGGAAAGGGCTGCCGCGCTGCGGCAGCCCCGTTTCCCAAGTCACAGGGATGCTTCGACCTCGTATTTGCCGAATACCCCCAAAATGTCCATGAGTTTTGTCTTGGCGGGATTATAGTCGATGGTAGTCTCGCCGTCATGGGCATGGATATGCACGTAAAGCACACCCGGAAGGCCAAGGAGTGATTTTTCCACATCCTTCGCGCTGGCCTCTGTATAGCCTTTGGCGTTGAACTGCAGACGCGTATTGCCATTCGTCTCGCCGCAGCCGCATTCCTTGCACACAAGCATTGCCTCCTTGTTCCAATGTCATTCCAATGTTCCGTCCAGATGGCCAGCATCCCTCGGCTCATGCGCCAGGATCTTGCTGCCGGCAAACATACTGGACACTTCGCTCTCACCCTCCATGAACTCTGCACGGATGACCATGTAGATATGTCCGATGGCGAACAGCATGATGGCCCATGCCACGTAATGATGGATGAGATGTGCCATGTACTCGCCGCCCACCAGCGTGATGACCCAGCCAAAGAGCACACCGCCGATGCCGTTGGGGTTCGTCATGTAATACATGGCGAACCCGGTAAACACCTCAATAATCGCCAATACATAGAGCAATGTGTAGGAACAGCGCGCAATGGGGTTCCTGAGATACGATGCATGCTCATGCTTCAGGAACATATAATGCAGCGCCACATCCACCACATTCTTGTAGAAATATCCCTTCCACACATGGGAAAAGAGGCGGTCGCCGGGATTTACGATAAAGCCATAAATCCTCATGATAAAGGCGGCCGAAAGAATATAGGCTGCGACAAAATGGATGTTGCGGATATTGTCCACCGTCATACCGCTGAAGGTCGGCTCCGAGGCGAAGATGATCCAAGGAATGGTAATCACAAGCCCCGTAAAGAAAAGCGTCACAATACAGGCAGCCATGATCCAATGAAAGATTCGCAGCCAGGGACTGAACAGGTAATACACCTTGCGAGTTACTTCTTTCATAACACAGTTCCTTTCTCAGCTTACTTCTCCACCCGGGTCCCGGAGTAGGGATCCGTGGTGATGACATTGATGCGCTCGCCTTTGGCGTTGTACATATGGGTTGCACAGGCCATGCAGGGATCGAAGGAGCGGATGACCCTGGCAATCTCCAAGGGCTTGTCGGGAATCTGTACATTGGTTTCCATCATTGCAAGCTCATAGGCACCATGTCCCGCTTTTTCATCGCGGGGACAGGAGTTCCATGTGGTGGGAACCACGCACTGATAGTTGTCCGTCCTGCCGTCCTTGATGACGATCCAATGGGAAAGGGCACCACGGGGAGCCTCGTAAAGGCCGACGCCCCTGCATTCCTTCGGCCAGGTATTGACACCCCACTTGTCCGTGTTTGCCACATTCGTATCGCCCGATTTGATGTTGGCAATGAGCCGGTCAAAGAAGAACTTGTTGATCTCTGCATTGAGCTGGCAATCCAGCGCCCTTGCGGCGGTACGCCCCACCATGGTGGGAAGCCATACCTCCGGGGCAAGCCCGAGGAGCTTGGAGACCGCCTCGATCTGGTCGAGCATCATTTTCTCCGCCCAGGTCATATCCGGGAGCAGGCCCTGCTGCGCTTTCGTGTAGATAATGATGTAACGGGCCAGGGGGCCGACCTCGCAGACCTTGCCTTTCCATTTCGGTGTCTTGAGCCAGGAATACTTGCCCTGCTCGTTGAGGGTCTTCCACTCCGTGGGAGTGCCCTCCTTCGGTCCCGTAAACTTCGGCTCGGTAACGCCCTCCCAGGGATGAAGCATATCGCTGTCGCTCTTGGGATACCGGTACCAGGAATGCTCGACGCTCTCCGTGAAGATTTCCGGAGAGGACACATCCTCTGCCTTGATCTCAGAGAATTTCGCATTGGCAGCGCCCTGGCCGAAATTCTCCACCACGCCATTGCAACGAATCAGGAGGTGATGGAAGAACTCTCCGCCGCCGTCCTTGCTGGTCCCCTTGTAATCCTCCATGGGATAGGCGCCATAGGCCAGAACGCAGGTCTTGGCAAGGCCGCCGCCATCCACGCGGCCGGCCTTCACATAGGCGGCCCCGATGGCGAGGAGATCCGGCAGATAGTAATAATTCGTAAGGGTGCGGCCCATGTTGATTGCCCTGTCGATAATGCTCAGCCGCGCCGCATTGATGGGCGCATTGCCGTCCTCCAGGGAAATGGCGCATGGCATGCCGCCTACCACATAGTGGGGATGCGGGTTCTTTCCCCCGAATATCACATGGGGTGTCACCAGCTCGCGCTGCTTGTCCAGCATTTCCAGATAATGCGCCACCGCCATGAGGTGCACCTCCGGCGGAAGCAGCTTGTAATCGGGATGGTCCCACCACTGGGCAGCAAAGATGCCCAGCTGGCCGCTGTCCACAATGGCCTTTACCTTATCCTTAATGGCTGCGAAATACTGGGGTGTCGCCGCCGGAAAATCATGGGGATATGCCTCTGTATTGACCTCGGAAGCCGGTCCCGTCAAGGGAAGCTTGTAGGTATCAAGCACCGTGTTCTGAAGGTTTGCCGTGGCAATGGGATCCGCCGCCAATGCCTCCACCGGGCTCACCCAATCCAGTGCGTGCAGATGGTAGAAATGAACGATGTGGTCCTGCACCGTAAGGGTTGCCGCCATGATATTGCGGATGTAGTTGGCGTTCTTGGGAATCTTGATGCCAAGGGCATCCTCCACCGCCCGGACCGATGCCAGCGCATGGGCCGTGGTGCAGACACCGCAGATACGCTGGATATAGGCCCAGGCATCCCGGGGATCGCGATCCTTCAGGATGATTTCCAGCCCACGCCAGGCCGTCCCGCTGGAAAGAGCATCTGTTACCTTTCCGGAACCCTCATCCACCTGCACCTCGACGCGCAGATGGCCTTCGATTCTCGTGATCGGATCTACTACTACGTGTCTCATTTATTCACTGCTCCCCTTTCTTCTTCGCTTCGATCTCGTCGCGCTGCTGTTTCTGAACCATGCTCATGGCGCCATGGACAACAACGCCCGCCGCAGTCAATGCAGCGATGCCTGCACCGATCTTGTCCACATTGCCCAATGGTTCATATTCCGGCATGCGCAGCGTCAGTGGATCCTCGTCCCAGAAATGGGGATTGGAGCAGCCAATGCAGGGAGCGCCGGACTGTATTGGATAGCTCATGCCCTGGAACCAGCGCAGATTGCCGCAGGAATTGTAGGTCTCGGGGCCGCGGCAGCCCAGTTTGTAGAGGCACCAGCCCGCCCTGGCGGCGGCATCATTGAAGCGCTCGGCAAACATGCCTGCATCGAAGAAGGGCCGACGATAACAGGTATCATGGATGCGGTTCCCATAGAACTGCTTGGGACGCTCCTCATTGTCAAGGGGCGGAACCTGCCCGAAGAGAGCAAGATGCATGATGACTCCCGTCATGACTTCGGGAATCGGCGGGCAGCCGGGCACATTCACGATAGGAGTCGAGCCAACGAACATACCGATGCCGCTGGAACCTGTCGGATTCGGCTTTGCTGCCTGAATGCCGCCATATGCGGCACAGGTGCCATAGGCAATCACGGCCGAGGCATTCGCGGCCGCATGCTTCAGAAGATGGGTGAAGGTATGACCTCCGGACATGCAGTAGATCCCATTGTCCTTCGTGCTCACCGCGCCTTCCACAGCCAGGATATACTTGCCCTTGTACTTCTGGATGGTCTCTTCCAGGTGTGCCTCGAAGGGCTCCCCGCAGGCTGCACTCAGGAGATGGTCATACTCCAGGGCGATCTCATTGAGCACCAGATCGGATGCCAGAGGGGAACCGGAACGGATGAAGGATTCGTCACACCCCGTACACTCATGCCCATGGATCCAGATAACCACCGGAAGCGGCTTCTTCTCAGCGGCCTCGACAACTTTCGATACCATGTCCGTGCTGAGCCCCATGAGCGACGTCAGTGCCACGCAGCCCTTGAGGAAACTGCGGCGGCTCATGCCTTTCTTGAGATAATAATCCCACATGCTCTCCCGTTTGTCCACTTTTTTACCCCCTTATTACAGATAATCTTAAAAAGTTTATCCATAAATATTATTAATCATCTATAAGCGAATCAGTAGCCATACTTTATATATATTTTCGCCATAAAGTCTTTTTTTCCTTCTTAAAACATGGTACTTTTCCTTTTTCTTTCAAAATTATTTTCTTGAAAGCCATTGAAATGGCATGAAAAATGTAGTATAATATTTTACGTTTCACGGGGACGTAGCTCAGCTGGGAGAGCACCAGGTTCGCAATCTGGGGGTCGAGGGTTCAATCCCCTTCGTCTCCACCAACAGTAGCCACACAACCCGCCAGCCTTTGTGTTGCGTGGGTTCATAGAGATTAGACAGCTAAGATTATCTTGGCTGTCTATTTTTTTGCCCTTGAAGCAAAGGTTATTCTCGTTCTCATAGTTGGTGCCAAGGCACAAAAACAGCCCAAGCCGTGAGGCTTGAGCCCTCCATGGATTGGGCATCTATCCTGCGGAAGCCATCATAGCCCACCCCCTGGCTACCGTCCAGCCAGATGCTCTTGTTCTCCTTGCCTGAAAGGACAAGTTCGCCTTTGCTGCCGCCACTATTATAGTAGTTGACAAAATCAGCGGTATTGTCGGTGATGGTGAGGCGGTCGCCGAACTTGGCCCCATGACTTCCATCCCCCATATTGTAGGTGATGACCTCATCCCGGACATCCTCGTCCAGTATCAGGGTGGCATCATTTCCCTGATTGTCCGACCATTTGAGCCTAAGATGGCCATCCTCCCCCACGGTGGCGCCACTGAAATTCCCGTTCAGGAACCACAGGGTGTCTTCCTCGCCAAAGTTCTCGATGGTGTCCCGACCGGAGCCGCTGCCGAAGCCGAAGGTGTCCTCGGAGGTGCTGTTGCCCACCAGTGTATCATTTCCTCCCATGCCGCATTCCCCTGCGGCCATTTCTTATGCTATCATTCTATCAAAGCGCCCAAGGGCTTTCAAGAGGTTACCAAAAAGTGGTCGCTATATCCAAAAAGTGGTCGATTTTTCCCCAAAAGCGGTAGGAATTTTCCGTATAGAACAGAGCAAGGAGATGTAGTATAATATACCTAACAAGTGGATGGAGGTGGTTCTGTGGGAGAGAAGGATATCTCAGAAAAGCGTCTGGAAGACCATGCCGATGTATTCAGCGATCTAGTCAATACCCTGCTGTTCAAGGGCAGACGCCTGATGCAGCCGGAGGACTTGCTTTCCGCATTGCCGCGCTCGATTTACAAGATGGACACGAAGGTGCATGAGCAGGAGAGGGATGTAGCGAAGTTCTGGATGAAGGGACACATACGCATCGCCCTCATCGGACTGGAGAATCAGACGGAAACAGATGCGGACATGGTGCTACGCGTCATCAGCTACGATGGGGCGGTCTATCGGGATCAGATGAACCGTGACGAAAAGGGCAAACCCAAGGAACGTTTCCCCGTGGTTACGTTGGTGCTGTATTTCGGATATGAGAGCCACTGGAACAAACCGTTGAACCTGAAGGAATGCTTTGATATCCCGCCTGAACTGGAGCCGTTCGTCAATGACTACCATGTGAACCTGTTCGAAATTGCATGGCTGCCGGACGAAACCATACAGATGTTCCAGAGCGACTTCCGCTTCGTGGCGGACTATTTCAGCCAAAAAAGGAAAAACAAGGAGTACAAGGCACCCGAAGGGGAAATGAAGCATGTGAGGGAGGTTATGGAGCTTCTCTCGGCGGTCATGCAGGACACTCGTTTTATGGATGCGTACAACAAACGGATAGAAGAAGGGAGACCGATGAATATGGATGCTTGGATAGATGAGGCTGAGAACCGGGGGCGCGAAGAAGGACGCGAAGAAGGACGCGAAGAAGGACGCGAAAAAGGACGCGAAGAAGGAAAAATTGAAATGGTGCTCAGATATATAAGGAAGAAAAAAATTTCCATCGACGCTGCTCTGGATGACTTGGATGTTCCTGTTGCTGAAAGAGCACAATATACGAATAGGTTGCAGCAGTTGCTGAATTGATTGTTGACATTAAGGGTGGCCTATATGCCATACGCTATGAAGATTCAGGAAGAACGCCTAACCAAAATACGTGCGCTGGAACTATATGACCAAAAAATCCTTGATTCCTTTGAAGTTGGCACCTTTGCAGGCTTAAAGGATATACATGGCTATTTGTTTCAGGATATATACTCTTTTGCCGGAAAGCTACGCACAGTCAACGTAGCCAAAGGCAATTTCCGCTTTGCCCCAGTGCTATACCTGAAAGAAGCTCTGCTCAGCATAGATAAAATGCCTCAGGATACCTTCGAACGTATTATCGAAAAGTACGTCGAAATGAATGTCGCCCATCCCTTCCGTGAAGGCAATGGCCGCAGCACACGCATCTGGTTGGACACCATGCTAAAAAAGGAGCTTGGCAAGGTCGTTGACTGGAGCAAGATAGATAAAGAGGACTACCTTCCAGCCATGGAACGCAGTCCGGTCCGCAACAAAGAAATAATGATGCTCCTAAAAGAAGCCTTAACCGATCATATCGATGACCGACAGGTCTATATGAAGGGTATTGATGCCTCCTACAGATATGAAGGATATGATGCGTTCAAGACAGGCGACCTATGAGAAGTATCTCTGGGTGGGCAAATTTGTGCTGAACATCAAACATATGGCAACAGAAAGGATATTGAAAAGAGGATGAGTTGATGGAGGACCTGAATACACTGAAGGCCCTGCGACATGAGGAACCTCCAGTGGGCTGCCCCCCCCCAACGCAAGCAACACCCACAGCCACGTTAGTATGTCTCAAAAAATTCGTGTGTGTTGTTGATCGTGCTTCGTCTCCACCAACAGTAGCCACACAACCCGCCAGGCTTTGTGTTATATCAGCTACCTGGCAGCCATGAGAAAAAAGAAAAAAGCGGCAGACAGCCGCAAAATCCTCGCTGAGATACAAAACATGTTCCAAGAAGATAAGGGGTGGGATTCCGAACAGGCAATGATAGAGGATATGGCACAGTTCAGAAGGGAACGCAACGGCTTATGAAAGTTATGCTGAAACATAAAAAAGGCTGCTTTTTGACATACGAATCAGGGATATCCGACAAAAATTGTGTGCGTCTCCACCATCGACGCACACAATTTTTTCATTCATCAACATATTCAAAAGTTGAGTCGATATCATATTTCCTCATGTCTTTGGAAAGAGCGTAGCAATCTTCAATATAGGCCTTTCCAAAGTACATCATCATTCCATATCCTGCCGCAGCCGCAATTCCTTGACCGATAAGGGGAACATACTTGGCTGCATTTTTCCCAAGATATTTCTTCCCTACACTCTTAAGAAGAATGACAACCCCTTCCTTAGTAGCGTAATCGAAAACCTTCTTTACCAAGGGAAGAAGTATCTCGTATTTCCGAAGTTTCGCTTCCATGCTGCTGTCCAGTCCGAATCTGCTCCGTATGTCCATCATGAGCTTCAGGCAGATTCCTGCATCAATACCAACATCAACACCAGGAATGGGATTGATGCCATTCGCAGCACCCATCAGAGCATATTTCTTCAATACGGACTGGCAGTCATCTTTGACCTTATCTAAATCCTGCACCACAGCATTCCGGCTCATATGAAGCACCTCCCCGTAGTCCGTCTAAACCTTGCACACCCATTCATTGCATAACTGGGTACTTTGGCGTGGTGGCTTATAGCTCACCTTATACAATCATACTACAAAATTTCTGACAAGTCAATCTTTACCTTCGTCAAGGTGTTTTGCTCCGGGCGACCCCAAATACTTTCTGACCATATCCATGACCTGCTCTTCTGAAAACATATCCATCATGTTGATTCCTGCAATCAAGTTCAGATACCTGAAACACCAATGAACAACATAAGCCGCCTTCCCTTCCATGACCAATGCCTTCATATCCATAATAATTGCCCGATATGCAGCCATCTTCTGTGTTATTTCCTCATTAGAGCACATAGCATGTTGATCTATTGAAAAATCTGGGCTTATAGAGTAGAATGGATATCATGCTGTAGATTAGTTGCGCCTATGTCCAGTTCCTTTTTTGTGGAAATCTGTCTTTTCTCAGTACACATTCGTTTATCATCACTCTGACTCGGGAGGAAATATTTATGGATTCAAATTTCTCATTTATCAAAGAACTTTTCCCTGAAACGTATGACTATTTAGAAGAAGCAGAAAAAAATATTCGTCAAGACATAGGCCTCAAAATACTTCGACAAGCTCTGGAAAGCCTTGTAGAGGAGACTGTACGAATGTCAAACGCAGAATTCTTGTTCAAAAAATATGCGCGAATGAAAAAAATTCCCGCATACCCAGAACTTTCCTTAGAGCATAAACTCAACGTCCTTACTTCAGAAGAAACGCTAACAGAATTAGGGTGGAAGGGAATCAAGCCCTTACTCCCGACAGTGACTGCAAAAATCAAATGCGAACTTTTGGACGGAACCAAAAAATCGCTGGATGTATACACTTTTTTACGTCGCTATGGAAACGCCAACAGCCATATCGAAAAACAAAATTTTATCAAAATAACATATCCCACATCAATAAAAGCCTTAAAAGGATTCCATTCGGTTCTCTCTGCAATCTGTAAGCAAAAAGGAATCCAGACAACTCCATTTAACGAAAACAGAATGCCGATAGGAGGACAGGAGCACACGTACATAATTGATGATTATAAAGCTCCGCCGACAGATGCCCCGATGTCAAAATGCCAGGTTGAGTTCCTTGCACATTTCAATCGCAGTGGAAGCCGGACAGGGACACAATATGCACTGATCCGCCAGTATGACAAGAAGGATGTGGATACGACCTTCCTTCTCCGGAATGTCGATACCGTGCAAAAGACGCAGGATGATCTGATTGACACGCTTCCGCCCTGCATGGTGCGTCCCGTAGAAATCAGTCCCATCGAAAATCAGAGCAGCCCCTTCTATATCATCGCATATCATTTCCGGGAAAAGCCCCACGCTCTTTCCGATGAACTTCTGCAATCCCTCGACAAAAAGAACCGCCTATTCATCTGCGAGGAACTTGCCCGTTGCATGGCAGACCTCCACCAGATGGGAATCTATCACAGGCTCCTTTCCTATGCAAGCGTGTATATATGCGATTACAGTGCCTGGGGAAAGGGATGGATGCCGCATCTTGTGAAATTTGACTTCGCAAAACTCGTCGCAAAAATCGAAGAGGACGAGTTGGAGACCGTCAAGGAGCAGACAATAGAAGCCAAGGAAATGATCAAGGACAAAAGCATCAAAAAATACATTCCCCTTGACTGGAAACTCGAAAACTGGGAAAAAGTGGACGTGTATTCCCTGGGCATCCTGTTCTGCGACATCCTGTCCGGCACCATCAGCCCTGATTACAATAGCATGATCAAATCCATGAAACAGTTAAAGAAATCGAAAGAAATCTCGGATGGATTTCTGAACCTCATTGGCACGATGATCAACAGTGCTTTTTCAAAACGTCCTTCTATGGCAGAAGTCCACAAATCACTGCAAGCGGAGATGGCATCATGGAATTGAAATTCACATCCACACATACCTACGTTCCCGTTGATGCCACGCGCAAGGAAAATGGGACGACAATCGTATATACAGCCCTTGACAAGGAATACGGGCGCAAAGTCTTCATCAAGGAAGTGCCGATTGATGGCGGAAATGCCAAGGAAAAAGAAAAAAAGCTTCACCAGGCCATGCTTGAGGTCAAGGCAATGATGCGGGTGGAGGACGCCACCTGCTTCATCCCTCGCATCTACGAGTCATTTTACGATGACAAGACCAGCAGGCTCTACATCGTGATGCAGCTCATCAAGGGCAAAAGCCTCCGTGAATATATGAAGGCGGCCTCACCGCTCATGATGACGGACTGGATGATTTCCCTCTGCAACATCCTATCGGCACTGGAGCAGAACCATCTGCAAAACAAGGACGTGAAACCGGAGAATATCATCATCACGCCAGGAAAGCATTTGTTCTTGATAGATTTCGATATTTCAATTTCCGCGCCACAGCGCAACATCGGCACGAAATGCTATCGTGCGCCGGAAATGATAAAGCGGGAGGATATGCACGAAACAAGCCGGAACAAGGTCGATATATTCGCCGTGGGTGTCATGCTCTACGAATTCTTTGCAGGGAGTGTTCCCCAGGAAGACGGCTCCGACTACGATATATCTCCCTTTAACGACAAGAAGGAATGGGACACCTTCATTTCCCCGATGGAAAAGAATCCGAACGTTCCCGATGCTATGAATGAGATCATCATCAAGTGTATGAAACTACGCCCGGAGGACCGATATGGAACTGCCGCGGATCTGAAGCGCGCTCTCATAAATGCAAAGCGCGTCATAAAATCCATGAGAAACCGGAGGTAATATGCTTGGACGAATCCATCCTAAAGGAATTCACGAAGGAAATCCTTCCACTCTATGACACCACGGGACGGGAGGCGCAACTTCCGCAAAAACTGCAGCCGGCAGAGGCCGTTCTTCCAGAGTCGGAAGAACTGGAAAAATGGAGGAACACACATGGAAAATGAGCTGCTGCTGTTTGACGCCAACATTGCCGTCCCCCTGCCCCAGCCATTGCGCATATCCATTTCCCAAAAAACCTATGAACAGATCATTGACGCGCAGGATAACTTAGGTGCCTTGGTACAGCTTTCTTCCAGCAAGACACTGATTTGCACAAGTCGTCTCGACTATTCCGGCGAAACCACGTATTCCTTCTTTACCCCCAACGGCAAATTTATCTGCAAGCACAGCCCTGGAAACGGAAGATATCCTGCCGCCATGTTTTCCACGGCGTTCAATCCCATGCCAAGTTTCGGCGAACAAAACGATGCATTGACCAAGGGAAGGGTATTCTTCATCCCGAAGGGAATCATCGTCAAGGTCAAGCTCAACGAATACCAGGAATACTTTTGCTTGCGGAATGGCCGGACCTTCCAGGCAGATGATTTCGACGATGAGGGCGTCTCCCAATCCATCGAGGCCATCATGGAAACGATGGAAACAGAAAATGCCGCTCCTCCGGAACCGCCGGCACTAAGCGAGGGCCTGGCGGAAATGCTGGATATTGCAGAGCAGTACGCCAAGCTGGAAAACGAAATCGAAGAGACAAGGGTCCAGGAGGCTGGGAGCCTCCCCTACACATCCATCCATGGTGCAGAAAATGACAGTGACCGAACGGCAGCCACGCTGGTTGTCGGTGATTTTGATGAAACAATATACAAAGAGCGGGCGCAAGTCATCATCACGGACAAGAACGAAAAAGAGCATACCGCGGAAGTGAAACAGGCCGTCAAGCCAAAAGACGGAAAAGAGGGAACGCTGGAACTGCTCTTCAAGGAACAATTGGATTTCCAGCAGTTTGAACAGCAAGGCTTCCTCATGCCCAGCTTCAATGAAGTCAACATGGCCGTGCAGATAAAAGCAATCGACAACATACGGAAAGGGTCCTCGCCTGCGGCCTCCTATATGAACGACATATTCGATGACCGTGGGTTCGATGATTTCGAGGAAAAGAATATGTCTGCCGTTGACGAGGCCATCCGTGCATTGAAGAATCCGCCGAATCCGAGCCAAATCAATGCCATCAAGGCAGGCATAAACACAAACAACGTCTTTCTCGTCATGGGGCCTCCGGGAACAGGAAAAACGACAGTCATCCTTGAATGGATCAAGCATTTTGTCAAGCGGGAGCACCTTCGCGTCCTGGTATCCTCCCAAAACAACAAGGCCGTGGACAATGTGCTGGAAAGAATCAAGGAAGAACCGGACATCGATATGATACGGATCGGCACAGAACTGCGGGTAGAACCAGGAATCCGTGACTTTCTCTTTGACAGGAAAGTCACGAAACTTCGGGAATCCATACAGGGCACAACGACAGAAAAAGCAGAGACCTTGCGCCGCCAATATCAGGCATGGAAGGAGATTTCTCTCATCGCCCGTCGTCTCCAATCGGCACTGGAACAGAAAAAAGCCGCATGGGATGAACTGCAGGAAAAAATCACGTCGGAATTAATGCCGATGTATCAAAACATCTGCCGCATCTATGATGCGTATCATACATCTTCCATCCACATTGCAGAATGCAGGAAACAGATCCAGGAAAAAAGCGAAAAACTGGAGACACTCAAGAAGAAATCCACAGGACTATGGAATGTCGTATACTGGCTTCCGATTTTTTTCCATCGTAGAAAACTGAACCAGTTGTTTGATGAATTTGCCCAACTGCGGGCCGAGGAAGAAACACTGGTCAACGAGTACAATCTGGAATACCCAAAATATACCAGGCAAAAGGAATTGCTGTGCAACGGATTATACCGGCAGTTCTCTTCGGAGCGCACATCGGCGCAAACCATCGATGAGGAACTGGAAAAACAGGTCCGCCAGCCGCTGGACGACTCCTTTGGCCTGTTTTCTGCGCTCAAGAAAAACATCGGGCATACCTTTCAGAAAATGGAAGAAAACCAGGAATCGGTTCCCTGCTGGCAATCCCCAGAATTTTGCTTCTCCCTGGAATCCGAACTGCAACGCTGCAAGAGCCTCACGGAACTGGTGCAGGAATGGCAGGAAGAGGTATTGGAACGCCAAAACTACTCTTTGCAGAACATCGTACTGGAAAGCGTGAATCTGGTGGGGGCCACTTGTATAGGCGTCAGTTCCCAGAGGCGCTTTGACGGCTTGAAATTCGACGTGACCATCATCGACGAGGCAGGACAGATCCAGCTTCATAAAGCCCTTGTCCCCATGAGCGTATCTCCCAAACTCATCATGCTTGGCGACCATAAACAGATTCCACCGACTCCCGACCAGGATATGGAAGCCCGTTGCATCGATCATGAAATCTCTGCGGAGTTCCTGTCGAAAAGCCTGTTCGAGTCCATGTACGAATCCTTCCCGGAATCCAACAAAATCATGCTGGATACCCAGTATCGGATGCCGGGGGAAATTGCCGATACCCTCTCCCATGCCTTTTACGAGGACAAATACCTCTCCTGGCAGGGGAAACGAAACCTTCCCAGCATTCTCCCGTTCCTTTCGGAGAAACCGTACATCATCATTGATACCAGCGGGGCGGGAAGCAGCCGCTATGAGCAGAAACTGCAGGATAGCTGTCAAAACGATCTTGAAGCAAAACTCATAGAAACTATCGTGAGAAAAATGGTGCAGCATGGGCAGGACATGGATGAGGTTGGCATCATCTCCGCATACAAGAAGCAGGTCGCAGTCATTGTCAAACAGCTGCGTCCCTTGCTGGGCGAAAAATCCTCTGCTATCGCAGCCACATTGGACAGCTTTCAGGGGCAGGAACGCGATGTCATCCTTTACAGTTTCACACGAAGTTCGCAAAGGCCACCCCATATACCCCGCATAGGGTTTCTCTATGAACTGCGCCGTCTGAATGTTGCCATGAGCCGCCCCAAAAAGACGCTGGTCATGATTGGGGATATGCCCTTTCTGCAAACCTGTGCGTATATACCACCAGCAGAAGACGATGAGGAAGACAACGAGCAGGAACGTTACCAGAAAAGCGAGAAACGATTCAGCGCATTTATCAAAGAGATGGTTGCCGACGTAAAGTCACATGGAGACTATATCTCTTATCATGAATTCCTGCGTCGAATGGAAGGATGAACCATGGAAAAGAAACGACAGAAAATCAGACTTGCAAATGCCGTAGCCCAGATTCGGAGACACTATCCGAAAATCACGCCCGAAAGCATACGCTTTGCGGCGATGGTGTTCTATCCCGTTGCACTGGTGGAGGTAGTTGCATGGGAAAAGAGTGTCGAGGATTTTGACTCGGTACAGCTCATGATCCTGCGCTTCATCAGCCTTAGAATGGGACAGGAGGAGATTGCGGAACTGACGGGACTGACACCGGCCTACATCGCAAAAATCAAAGAACTCCTCTACGGCTACGGGCATATCACCCCCGATGGAACCATCACGGAACTCGGCAGGGAATCCATCGAGTATGACCATGGGAATGGGAAGAAAGTCGAATACAAGGAATCAAAACGCCACGTCCAGCTCGATGCCCTTTCCCTCTCCATAATTCCCTATGAAAAGAGTGTGGATGAAACCACATTCTATGAAAAATCCCTTGCCCACGGCTACCAGGTTGGCGTGATTTCTTATCCCGAGGGCATCGATGCCCAGACGCTGGAAATGCAACTCAAGAAGATAGACTATCAAGAGATTACAGGAGCCAGTGACATTCATGTAAACATTGTTTCCATATCTGAAATGCGATGCCTGAAGCTCCGCTATGCCATCTCCTGCATGCTTTGCCTTGACGGCAGCAATACTCCCATCGTGTTTGGGCGGCGAAAGGGACAGAAGAAAGCAAGCACCTTATGGATTCCTTTCGGCATCGAATCGGAACAGGTGCGGCAATGCTATGGATTTGAGGATATCAGCATCGTCGGCTTGGGCGACGCCGCCAGGCATCTGAATTCCATGAAGGCAAGATTTGATGAAAGATGGGAATTCCCTCTGAAGAAGGCGGCCCGGGAAACCAATCCCAAACCATCGAAACAATGGAATATGCCCCTTTCCACGAAAGAAAGGGGCATATTTGAAGCAAAGGCATTGCTGGAGGGGGCATTGGATCTTTACCCCTTTGCGCAAAATTCATACCAATGGAATTATCAGGAACAAGGCGGAACACTCATTGTCAGCAGTGAGTCTTTTGCAGATTCCCGCCGCGTTTCCTCCATGGCACGAATTCTTTTAGGATTTGCCATGGACGGTGTTTTCTCGCTCACCACGGAAAAATTATGTGGCCGCATCGTTACCGTCCGCCCGATGGAAAACGACAAACTTCTGCAGGATGTGATAGATCTTTTGCAAAACT
Organism: uncultured Veillonellaceae bacterium; assembly: GCA_902801565.1. GTDB lineage: Bacteria > Bacillota > Negativicutes > Selenomonadales > Selenomonadaceae > UBA3796. Next base: position 58,557 of record CADCIX010000003.1, read on the forward strand.
CATTGAAGCAAAGCAAGGGCTACACTGTAGACAGATATTTGAAAAACAGCTTTGGGGACGGTTCCGAAGTAGAGGCAGAAAACGGAAACTCTCTTTTGGAGAGGTTGAAACATGTACTCTCTGACTTTTTATCGGGCACACCGCTGGAAGATGACTCTATTTAGAACCACCTTTTTCACTGCGATAAATCCTCGCCTCCAGCGGAGCCAGTTCCTGTGCCTTGCCTTCCTTTTCGCTGTCCAGCAGGAGTTTCTGCCCCTCGGTCAGTTCCTTGGGAAGAGCTGCGGGCTTCAGGGAGAAATTCACCACCGTGGTGAGGGTGCTTCCTTCCAGCTTGCGCGAAAAAGCGAAAATCTGTTCATCCTGTGGAAGAAGCAACTCATAGCTGCCCTCGGTCAATTCCGGATGGCTCTTGCGGAATTTGGCCAGCTTCTGATACCAGGAGAGGACGGAATCGCGGTCCCGGCTCTCGACCCTTGCATTGACCTGGGCGTAGTCATCGTGGACAGGCAGCCAGGGCGTGCCGCTGGTGAAGCCTGCATTTTTGCTTGCATCCCACTGCATGGGTGTGCGGGCATTGTCGCGGCTGAAATAGTGCACAAAGCCCAGCGCCTCTTCCGGGGTAAAGCCCTCGTCAATGGCCGTCTGATACTGCCCCTTGGAGGAAATGTCATTGTAATCCTCAATGGAAGACCAGGCCACATTGGCAAAGCCCAGTTCCTGCCCCTCATAGATGAAGGGGGTTCCCCGCAAAGTGAGGCATACGGCAGCCATGGCCTTGGCCGCCTTTTCCCTGTCCGCTCCCTTCGGGAAGAAGTGATTCACGCATCTGGGCTGGTCATGGTTTTCAAAAAACACCGGGCACCAGCCATTATCCCTGGTAGCCAGCTGGCTGGCGCTCAGGGCCCCCTTCATCTCCGGCAGGGTCCATTCCGTTGGACGGCACCATACCTCGCCATTCTTCAGGGCCAAGTTCATATGACTGAACTCGAAGACCATGTCAAAGACCCCATTGTCCCCCACCCAAAGGGGCAGATCCTCCGGGGACACGCCGTTGGCCTCGCCCACGGTGAAGATATCCCGGCCCTGGAACACTTCCCGCTTGAACTCATGAAGATAATCCAGGATTCCCTCGGTATTGGCGGTCATATTGTGGATGCCCGACAGGCCATCCTCCCCGTCCACGGGACCGTCCTTGAGCGCCGGCTTCTTGATATAGGTGATGGCATCAATGCGGAAACCTCCCACACCCTTGTCCAGCCAGAAACGGGCCGCCCGATAGAGAGCCTGCCTTACCTCCGGATTTTCCCAGTTCAGATCCGGCTGCTGGGGAGCAAAGGTATGCAAATAGTACTGGCCCCTTGCCTCGCACCAGGTCCAGGCCGGGCCGCCGAAGATGCTCCGCCAGTTGGTGGGAGCGCTGCCGTCGGGCTTGGGGTCGGCCCAGATATACCAGTCGGCCTTGGGATTGCTGCGGTCTTTGCTGGACTCCTTAAACCAGGCATGCTGATCGGAGCTGTGGTTGTAGACCAAATCCATCACCAGACGGATATCACGCTTCCCCGCCTCCTGCACCAGCCGGTCAAAATCCTCCATGGTGCCGTAAGAGGGGTCAATGGCCTCATAATCCGCAATGTCATAGCCGTTGTCCACCATGGGCGACGGGTAGACCGGCGTGAGCCAGATGGCTCCGCAGCCCAGGCTCCTGATATGGTCCAGATGCCCAATCATGCCGGGGATATCCCCCACACCATCTCCCGTGGTATCTGCAAAGCTCTTTGGATAAATCTGGTACACCGATGTTTTCTGCCACCACTTCAGATCCCCTGCTTCCGCAGCCTGGGCCGTGCTCCAAAGCAGCCAAAAGCAGAGCCCTGCCAATAGTGCCAAAGTTTCCCTGAATAAAAGATTCATCTCTTTCCCTCCTATATACTTCAACATAAGACCCGTATCCATTCCAGCCCCGCATCCTGCGGCCCTACGACCTTCAGTCCCAAGGCCTGCATTCCCCGCACGTATTCCAGGCACTCCTGCGTAATGCATTCACCGGGACAAATCACAGGGATTCCCGGAGGATAGAACATGACCTGTTCCGCCGAGATCCTTCCCACGCTGTCGGCAAAGAGCATTTTCCTCGAATCGGAAAAGAATGCCTCCCGCGGCGGCATCCTCAGCGGCGGTATCTCCGGCATCCCGCAGCGCAGGGCAAAATATCCCGGTTTCCGATGCTTCTCCGCCATATCCGCAAGGGCATCCCTCAGATATTCCATCTCCCGCCTCGTATCGGCATAGGAGAGGATGAAGAGCACCTGATAGGCATCCGCAAGCTCGCACTGCACCTTGTATTCATGGCGCAAAAGCTGTTCTGCCTCCACGCCGCTCATGCCAATGCCCCGCACGGAAACCGCAACCTTCGTGACATCCATTGCAAAGGCACCCGGTGTCCCCATGCGCTCCCTTCCAAAGGAATCCAGTCCCTCGATTCCATGAATGGCTTCCCGCAATTCCTCCGCAAGGCGGACAGACCGCCCCACCAATTCATCGCCCTGCTCTGCCATCTGCAGACGAGCGATGTCGAGAGAGGCAAGCAAGAGCTGGTTTGGGCTTGTGGTCTGGAGAAGGCTGGCAGCGCTGCGCACACGTTCCATGTCCACGCGCCCCCCGCGCACCAGAAGAAGGGAGGACTGGGTCATGGAGCCCAGAAGCTTGTGGGTGCTCTGCGCCGCCATGTCCGCCCCTGCATCCAGCGCTTGGGGAGGAATCGCCTCGCTGAACCGCAGGTGTGCCCCATGCGCCTCATCCACCAGCAAAAGCATGCCATGGGCGTGCAGCAGTTCCGCTATGCGGCGCAAATCGGAGGCCACACCATAATAGGTAGGCGACACCATCGCCAATGCCCGCGCCTCCGGGTGCTCTGCAATCGCCCGCTCCACCGTCTCCACGGGAAGCCCCATGGCAATGCCCAGTTCCTCGTCAATCTCCGGCTGCAAGAAGACCGGATGTGCCCCCACCAGCACGAGACCGCCGATCATGGAGCGATGGGCATTCCTCGGCAGAAGCACCACATCACCGGGACGGAGAGCCGCCATGAGCATGGCATGGATGGCGCCCGTCGTGCCATTAACCATGAACCAGGCTGCATCCGCACCATAAAGTGCCGCCGCCAATTCCTGCGCCTCCTTGATGCACATCGTCGGCGCATGGAGATCGTCCAGTTCCTCCATCAAAGAGACTTCCTCCCGAAGTCCCTGCTCCGTCACCAGTTCCCGCAAAAGCGCATGGGCGCCGAGGCCCTGTTTGTGGCCCGGCGTATGGAATGCGAGCGCCCCATCCCCGGCATACGCCCTCATCGCCTCCGCTATGGGAGCATTCTCCTGCGATTTCCCGTTCACTGTGTCCCCTTCTTTGCCGTTTTTCCTGTGCCTGACATGCGGTTCGGGACGCGGATATGCACTTTTGTCCCCTTGCCGGGCGCGGACATCACCTGAATCTCCGCACCGACAAGCTTCGCCCGCTCCTTCATGCTCACGATGCCGAAATGGCCCTGCTCCTCTTCGTCCTCTTCCTCCGCCCCCTGCACATCAACACTTTTCTTTTCTGCAAGTGCATCGGGATCGAATCCCTTTCCCTTGTCCTCCACAAGGATGTTGACCGCCGTCGGCGTGAAATGGACGCGCACCTTTGCCTTCTTCACGCCGGCATGATGGGCCACGTTGTTGAGGGCCTCCTGCACAATGCGGAACACCGCGATTTCCACATGCTTGGGCAGGGCGTATTCCTCCCCATCCCAATCATAGTCCGCCGCCACAAGGCCCCGTTCCGCCATATTGCCGCAGAGCTGATGGATGGCAGGGGCCAGCCCCTGATCATCCAATGCCATGGGACGCATGTCGAAGATGACCTGACGGACACTGGAGATGCACTCCCGTATACCCTGCCGCACTCCCTGGATGCTGTGCTTTGCCTCCTCCGGATCACGATCCATCAGTTTCTCGCAGATGACCGTCTGGAAGATGAGGTTCGCCAGGTCCTGCGCCACCCCATCATGGAGCTCGCGGGAAATGCGATGCCGCTCATCCTCCTGCGCCTTGATGATGCGCGCCCCGACGAATTTCTCCTTCTGCACCGCCTCGATCTGCCAGACCACGCCGCCGATTTGGGAGCTCAGGTAGGAAAGTACCGAGCCAATGGCCAGGGTCAGATGTTCCGCCTGTTTCAGCAGACCGCGAAGATGGCGCATCCGCAATTCCAGCTTGTCCCGCTGCTCACGCAGGCGTTTCTCCTTGTCCCGCTCCAGTGCTAATGCCACCTGGATATTCGCCACCGCCTCATAGCTGGAACGGATATCCTGCTCCGAATACTCGGCAAAATTGCTGCTGACCTGCGCAAGACGCTGCTTCTCCACCTGCTCCTGTCGGGCAAGGGCATCCACCTGATCGATGACCTGACCTACCTGCTTCCTGACACTTTCCAGCAGTTTCTTGGTGGAATCCACTTCCTCACGGGCAGTCTCATAGACATCAAAGAGCTGTGTCTTGTTCTCCTCTATGGTGTCAATCGTATTGTTCAGAATGTGTTTCAAGGAGCCCTCCTTGAGAGCCGCCTTCTCCTTCTCTTTCTCTTTCTCGCGCTCCATGTCCCGGACTGCCATCCCTTTCCGCTCCCATCAATTATCAATACACTTTTCGTAATTCGCCACAAGAGCAGCCATTTCCTGCTTTCAAGCATAGAAAAGCCGTTATGGATACCCATAACAGCTCATGTATGCTATAATAATCTCGTTGCCCAAGGCCTCCTTGGAATCCTGCATCAGGAAGGAGGTGCCCGTGGTGTCACTGCGTGATTTCGTGCTGACCGTCATGGCGAATGTAGCCGCCTACTACACCGTCAAGTGCTTGGACTGGTTCATCACGTTAATCACAGGGTAACCAAGCCCGGTCTGGCGTAGCCGTACAAATACGCAAGAATCCCCCGGTTGGAGTACCATTCCTTCCGGGGGATTCCTGTTTCGCGCGTGGTGTCACTACGCTTTTGCCTACGGACAGTATAGCACGTCCATCCCAAGATTTCAAGTAATCCTCGCCTTTGATTGGCCCAGGAAATTTTGATAACAGCAGGTTTTCCGGCATCCCGCCTTGCCGCTATTTCTTGTCCTGTTTCTGCCGTTTCGCCACGATGCGGAGCACCGCAAGGGCGAGAAATGCGCCGATGATGATGTAGGCATCGCCTTTCTTGAACAGCACCGCAGAGCCCTCATCCGTCGCCTTCACATAGATGGCGGCCAGGACGACGAGAACAACGGCGATATTGGAAATCAGCGCGGCATGTTCCTTGATGAACTTGATAAGACCACCCCCTCCCAAGAAACCTATGGGTATCATAACGCATTGTTCAGATTTTGCCAAGAGCAAAATACTCAAGCCAACAGAAACTCTTCAAATACCAGATTCCCATATTTCATGCCCAGTTCCGTGAGACAGACATTCCCGCCGCAATCCCGGAGAAGCCCCTTTCCTTCCAGGCGCCTCAATACATCCCCATAGATGGATTCCAGTGTGCAGCCGAATTTCTGCCGGAAGGCTTCCTTGTTGATTCCCTCAACCGTCCGCAGGGCGAGAAAGGAGACTTCCTCCATGACAATCTCCCTCGTGCGCTCGCCTTCCTCCCGCGCAGGCGATTCACCCTGCGCCATGCATCGGATGTATTCCTCAATCCCTGCCGTGTTTTCCCATCGCCTGCCCTCGAGATAGGAATGGGCCGCCGCCCCCAGGCCAAGATAGGGAACATCCTGCCAGTAGCCCAGATTGTGCCGGCTTTCCTGTCCGGCACGGGCGAAATTCGATATCTCATAGCGGACATAGCCAAGCTTCGGCAGTTCCGAGACCATGTAGTCATACATGGCCTCCTCCAGGTCCTCCCCCGGGAGCTCCAGCTTCCCCATATCCCTTTGGCGGGCGAATACCGTCCCTTCCTCCACCTGCAGGCCATAAATAGAAATATGCTGCACCGCAAGAGCAGATGCCGTTTCCACGCTTTCACGCAAAACCTCAAGAGACTGCCCCGGCAGGGCATAGATGAGATCCAGGCTGATATTTTGGAATCCCGCCGCCCTTGCCATTGCCACGGCACATTTCGCATCCTCCCCCGTGTGGATGCGACCGATACGCCTCAGAAGCGCGTCATCAAAGGACTGCACTCCAAGGCTCAGGCGGTTGACGCCATGCCGCCGCAGGAGTTCCAGATATCCCTTGTCCACCGTCCCCGGATTTGCCTCCACCGTGAACTCATCCACGGCAGGAGATATTTCCCCCAAGGCACAAAGGATCTCTTCCATCCCTTCCACCGGCAGGGCCGTGGGCGTTCCACCGCCGATGTAGATGGTTGCCGGTTCTCCCCATCGCCCCCGATACAAGGAGCCCTGTGCCGCAATCTCACGGCACAGGGCTTTTGTATAGTCCGCCATATATCTTTCCCTGCCCGCATAGGAAGGGAAATCACAGTAAAAACACTTCCGGCGGCAGAAGGGGATATGGACGTAAATGCCCCAGCGCATCAGTCGATCTTCAGGATGGCCATGAAAGCCTCCTGCGGTACCTCGACACTTCCCACGGCCTTCATGCGCTTCTTTCCTTCCTTCTGCTTCTCCAGCAGCTTTCTCTTGCGGGTGATATCGCCACCGTAGCACTTGGCCAGGACATCCTTGCGGCGGGCGCGCACGTTCTCCCGGGCGATGATCTTGCTGCCGATGGCCGCCTGGATGGGAATCTCGAACATCTGCTGGGGGATGATCTCCTTGAGCTTTGCCGCAAGCTGCCTGCCACGACCTGCCGCCCTGTCGCGATGAACAATGGTGGAAAGGGCATCCACCGGGTCGCCGTTCAGCAGGATGTCCACCTTCACCAGTTTCGACTCCTGATAGTCCGCCAGTTCATAATCCAGGGAGGCATAGCCCCTCGTGGCAGATTTCAGGCGGTCAAAATAGTCGAAGATGATCTCATTCAACGGAATGTGATAGGTAATCATGACGCGGTTCGTGTCGAGATAGTCCATGCTCTTGTACTCGCCGCGCTTCTCCTGGGAAATCTCCATCACAGCCCCCACGTAATCATTGGGCACGATGACGGTCGCCTTCACATAAGGCTCCTCCATGGACTCGATCTCCGTGGCAGGGGGCAGCTTCGCGGGATTGTCCACCTTCACCATCTCGCCGTTGGTCTTGTGGACATGGTAGATGACCGAGGGCGCCGTCGTGATGAGCTTCAATTTGTACTCCCGCTCCAGACGCTCCTGAATGACATCCATGTGAAGAAGCCCCAGAAAGCCACAACGGAAGCCGAAGCCAAGGGCCACGGAGGTCTCCGGCTCAAAGACCAAAGCCGCATCGTTGAGCTGCAATTTCTCCAGGGCATCCTTGAGGTCGTCGTAGTCCGCGCTGTCCACAGGATAAAGGCCGCAATAGACCATGGGCGTCACGCCGCGATACCCCGGCAGCGGCTCCGCCGCAGGATTTTCCTCGCTGGTGATGGTATCCCCCACGCGGACATCCCGCACATCCTTAAGAGAACCCGCCACAAAGCCGACCTCCCCCGCTCCGAGCTCGCCGAGATCCACCGGGGCAGGGCGGAAGCATCCCACATCCGTGACCTCGAAGACTTTGCCCGTGGCCATCATCCTGAGCTTCATGCCCTTCTTGATATGGCCATCCATCACGCGGATATGGGCAATGACCCCCTTGTAGGAATCGAAATAGGAGTCGAAGATGAGCGCCTGCAGGGGCGCATTGTCATCCCCCTTGGGCGGCGGCACGAACTCCACAATGGCATCGAGGATCTCCTCAATGCCCTCCCCCGTCTTGGCGGAAGCGAGAACGGCGTTCTCCGTGTCCAGCCCCACTGCGTCCTCAATCTCCTTCTTCACACGGTCCGGCTCGGCACTGGGAAGGTCGATCTTGTTGATGACGGGAATGATTTCCAGGTCATGCTCCAGGGCCATGTAGACATTGGCCAGTGTCTGCGCCTCAACCCCTTGGGCCGCATCCACCACGAGAAGCGCTCCCTCACAGGCCGCAAGGCTCCTGGAAACCTCATAGTTGAAATCCACATGGCCCGGTGTGTCGATGAGGTTGAGCTGGTACATCTCCCCGTCCTTGCCCTTGTAGGCAAGGCGCACCGTCTGGGCCTTGATGGTGATGCCGCGCTCCCGCTCCAGATCCATGCTGTCCAGCACCTGAGCCTCCATCTCCCGCTCCGAGAGGGTGCCCGTATGCTCAATCAGGCGGTCTGCAATGGTGGATTTTCCATGGTCGATGTGCGCGATAATCGAGAAATTGCGGATATTCTTGTTCTGCATCAAAATTTCCTTTCCAAAAACACAGTCATAGTAAGATTATACCCTATATCACCCCGCTTTTCTAGAGTTTTTGGGATGGTTCCGCTTATTATCATACAAAAAGAGGCTGGCTCACATAAGCGCAACAGCCTCTCCGTTACAGAATGCTGCCAGATGGCGCATCATCCGGCGGCCAAGACTCACGGCCTTGCTTGTGGAAACTGCATCCGTTGCGCTGAATGACAGTAAATCTTGGACATTGGTAGGAAATTCGAGTCCGGAATATTCATCTATTATCGCGTTGCCATCCCCGCCGTTGTCGGAACCTTCGTTTTATGGTAAAATATTCCCATAGAACAGAAAGGACTCCTGACATGGAAAACCAGAAGATATCCCTGCCGCCACCAAGCCCCACTGCCTACGATGACGCCTTCCGTACCATGCTCAATGACTGCACGGGGCTTATCATCCCTGTGGTGAATCTGTATTTCAACGAGAACTATACCGGCAACGAGGAGATTTCCTTCAGCAAGAATGAGCACTACCTGGCACACAACGACAGTACCGAAGACAAGCGCGTCACCGATTCCAGCTTCGTCATCACCCGTGCCGATAAGACCAAGAAGCGCTACCATATCGAATGTGAGGAACAGCTGGATGGCTCCATCCTCATACGGATGTTCGAATACGATGCTCAGATTGCCCTGGATGATCGCATGATAGACGGAGCGGAGTTAACCGTATCCTTCCCCCACTCAGCAGTGCTGGCCCTGCGCTATACCAATAGCGCCCCAGACAACATGAAGATAAATGTGGTGACCCCAGGTGGCAAGACCAGCTACACCGTCCCCATCATAAAGGTACAGCAGTACAGCCTGGACGAGCTCTTTGAGAAGAAGCTGCTTTTCTTTCTGCCCTTCTACATCTTCAACCTTGAGAAGGAATTGCCGGAGTGCGATGCTGATGAGGCTAAGCTGGAGCAGTTGAAGGACATATATAGAAGCATACGGGCCAGACTGGACGAATTGCAGAAATCCGGAGAGATTGACGCATTCGAAAAGAACTCCATCTGCTCCATGAGCAACCACGTCATGGCTCTCATCGCACAGAAATATCAGAACGTAAGGGAAGGAGTTGAGCCCATCATGGGGGGCAAAATCATTGAGTACGAAGCTAAGACTATATTGAATAAAGGCATTGAGCAAGGCATTGAGCAAGGCATTGAGCAAGGCATTGAGCAAGGCCGCCTAGAATCTGCCATAAGCACCCTGAAAAGATATATACGTCGCAAGCTCCCTATCGATGCGCAGGTGCTTGCCGATATCGCAGAGGACAATAAACTGACCGTTGACAAGGTGCGCACTATCGCAAAAGACAACGGAATTTCCTTATCCTGCTGACTGTTGTACTCCTGGAAGAGCTTCTGGATAATATCCCGCTTTCCTTCGGTCATTCTGACTTTGTGAACTTTGTTTCGCTGTTTTGCCATGATAAAAGGCCTCCTATGGTTAGATTGTACCATAGAAAACCTTATGACTTCGAGAGGGAAGTGTATTTACAGAGTTTTTTTCATAGGCTCGCTTTTTTTCACATCACAAACATGACCTTGCAGTACATCTCCCTGCGCTCGTGCATAAGGGAAAAAGCTTCCTTATGCTCTGCTAAGGAAAATCTATGGGTGATGAGGCTCTTCAACTCCAGCCGCTTGTCCTGCATGGCCTGTACAGCCTCCCGCCAGTCATTCTCCCGGCTGCCGAAGCTGCTGTTCCACGTGCCAACAAGGGTCAGTTCCTTCCTAAGTATCTTCCAGTAAGTATCCTGGGACAGGCTCATGCCGCCAAGGGGATTGCCCAGACATACCACCCTGCCGCCGACTTTGGCAAGGCTAATGCACTCTGCCCAAGGCTCAGGTGCCCCTGTGCCCTCGATGCAGGCATCAGCGCCCAGGCCGCTGGTTACTTCCTCTACAAACTTGCCCAGACCATCCTTTTCCGCATTAACTGCCAAGGAAAATCCCATTTTCTTGGCAAACTCCACCTTGTCATCTGTCCTGGCTGCCAGGATAATCTTCTTCACACCTTCCGCCTTCGCCCACTGGGCCAATATCAAGCCAATGGTGCCAATGCCGTAAATCAGTAATGTGTCTCCCTGTCCCACGCCGCTCTTGCGGAAAGTATGGAGAGCCACCGCCGCCGGTTCACTCATGGCGGCTTCTTCATATGTTACCTCTTTCGGCAAAAGGCAAAGATTCTCCTGCTTCACGGCCAAATATTCTGCCATAGCCCCATCCCGGCGGGAGCCGTAGTAGTCGTAGCTTGAGCAGCGGGCATACTGCTCCTCCCGGCAGGCCGGGCACTTGCCACAGGGAAGCAGGGGAAACACAGAAGCACCGCGCCCCACCAGGGCACTATCCTCCGCCTCCACTATCTCCCCGGCAAATTCATGGCCGATAATAGTAGGAAAATGATAAGTCCCCTTGGTGAACACTCTGGGTATATCGCTGCCGCAGATGCCCACAGCCTTGATTTTCAGCAGCACCTCTCCCATCTGACGCTCTGGGCAGGGAACCTCCTCATAGCGCAAGTCCCCCACGCCGTGCAGATTCAATGCCATCATTTCAGCCACTCATCCCTTTCCGTTGCCAGCAGGGCCTTGAAGAGGTCTATGTCCTCGGTACGAGTCAGCTTGATATTCCTCTCGCTGCCCTTGGCAAAGTAAATCTGCCAGCCCAGAGCCACCTGCAAGGCAGAGATGGAATCTATCTCCACCCCCTGCTCCGCAGCTCTCTTATACATCTCCCGCATGCGCCTGCCGGACACGCACTCAGGAGTCTGCCCCCGCACCAGGCCAGCCCGCTCCACCACCTGTCCCGTAGCTTCCGGGGACTGGCGCAGGTACATGGTATCTGCACAGTCCAGCACCGTCATGGCGTTGTCATGTTCCTTGCATACCCTGATCATATCCGAGATAGAGTCTGTCGCCACCAAAGGACGCACCGCATCATGGACAATCAGCACATCGTCATCAGCCACCTCACCAAGAGCCATCATGCCTGCTTTGGTGGAAAGGAAGCGGGTAGCCCCCCCGGAGACAATGCCTCGAAGCTTGGAGATATTGAACTGCTCCGCATAGCCAGAGAGCACCACTTCCCAGCCTTTGATGCATACTGCCTGTATGGCATCCACCTCAGGGTGCTTCTCCAATGCCAGCATTGTATAGATAATCACAGGTATATTATTCACATGGATGAACTGCTTGGGGATATCCTGCCCCATGCGGCTCCCCATGCCGCCTGCCAAAAGCACAACGATATTCATCAAAACCTCAACTCCCGGATTGCCTTCAGAGTATCGCCATAGGGACGGGGCTGGCCAAAAAGCAGGGTAGTGCCAAGCACGAACCCCTTCACCCCCATCGGCGCGAACGTCTTGATCTTGTCCGCCCCGCAGGCCCCATCCCAATAAAGCTCGAATTTCATCTCATCCTTCACGGACAGCAGTTTCTCGATCTTCTTCCCCACATAGGGCAGGAACATCTGGCCCGCATTGCCGGGATTCACCGCCATCACCAGAATGCGCTTCACAATCCGCAGCATCTCATGGACCGTCTCGAAACTGGTACCCGGATTGATGGCGATTCCCGGGATAATGCCTGCATTGATAATCTTCTGCAGGGTCGTGGAGGGATGGTACTCCGCCTCCGGATGGATATAGATGGTATCCCCGACCCGCAGGTTCTTGATAAAAATCTCAATGGTATTGCTGGGATGCTCCACCATCAGATGCACATCCAGAGGCTTGGAGGTGAGGGAACGGATGCACCGCAGGTCATTCAGCGACATGGCGTAATTCGGAACATACCGCCCGTCCATGATATCTATATGGAAAGAATCTATCCCTCCCGCGTCCAACGCCTCTACTTCCTTGCGCAAATTGCTGTAGTCTGCGCACATCATGGAGGCCATTAATTGAAAACTCATATATAAATCAGTCCCTTCTTCACAATTAAAACGTTGTATTCTCATTGACTTAATAATGATTTGTAATGTAAAATATAGACAAAGGAGGGATTTTCATGTCTACAGCTACAATTCAGGTACGCATGGATTCAGCACTTAAACAAGAAACCGAAGCTGCCCTTAAGAGTATGGGCCTTAGCATGTCCACCGCCATACATCTTTTCTGCAGACAAGTGGTGAATCAAGGACGCATTCCCTTTGAGATAGTGGCTCCGAACCTCCCAAATGCTGCCACTCGCAAAGCCATGGATGACACCCTGGCCGGGAAAAATCTCAGCCGCACCTTTGATAGTGTTGACGAAATGTGGGATGACCTGAATGCTTAAGCTACGTTATTCCAAACAGTTCAAGAAAGACTTTAAGCTGTCACAAAAACGTGGTCTTCCCATGCAAAAGCTGAAGGCTCTCTTAGGAAAACTGGCAAACAACGAACCGTTGGAGGAAAAATACCGTGACCATCCTCTGATTGGCACCTACGCATCATTCCGAGAATGCCACATAGAACCTGACTGGCTGCTAATCTATAAAATCGACCACGATGAGCTTGTACTCATTGCTCAGAGAACTGGAACACATAGTGATTTGTTTGGAAAATGATGTTTGCCCGCCATTCGGCGGGCTATTTTCATATCAAATACTTATCAGGTCATGCACACCTGCTCAAAATAGGCAATAGTTTTCTTCAACCCTTCCTCCAAAGCCACCTTCGGCTCCCAGTCAAGTTCCTTTTTTGCCAAATCTATCACGGGTTTACGCTGGGTAGGATCATCCTGCGGCAAAGGCTTATAAACTATCTTGGACTTGCTGCCGGTAAGTGCCAGCACTTTCTCTGCCAGTTCCAGCATGGTGAATTCGCCTGGATTGCCCAGATTCACCGGGCCGGTGAAACCGTCCCGGCTGTTCATCATGCGCACCATGCCTTCTACCAAGTCATCTACATAGCAGAAGCTCCTGGTCTGCCTGCCGTCACCGTAAATAGTAATGTCTTCCCCTTTCAGCGCCTGCACAATGAAGTTTGACACCACCCGGCCGTCATCTGGATTCATATTAGGTCCATAGGTATTGAAGATGCGGATAACCTTGATATCCACCCCGTTCTGCCTATGGTAATCGAAAAACAGGGTTTCCGCCGCCCGTTTGCCCTCGTCATAGCAGGAGCGGATGCCGATAGGATTCACATTGCCCCAATATCCTTCCGGCTGAGGGTGAACGTGGGGATTGCCATACACCTCACTGGTAGAAGCCTGCAGTATCCTGCCGCGCACTCTTTTGGCCAGGCCCAGCATATTGATAGCCCCCAGTACGGAGGTTTTCATGGTCTTGACTGGGTTGTACTGATAATGCACCGGAGAGGCGGGGCAGGCCAGATTGTAAATCTGGTCCACTTCCACCAAAAGCTCCTTGGTCACATCGTGGCGCATGAATTCAAATCTATTATTCTCCAGCAGAGCCTCAATATTTTTCTTGCTGCCAGTGAAAAGATTGTCCGCACAGATAACCTCATTGCCCTCATCAATCAGTCTCTTGCAAAGATGGGAGCCAATGAAGCCTGCCCCGCCGGTCACTAAAATCCTTTTCATCTTGCTGCCTCCTTAATCTGCAGAGGACGAACCCCGATCTGGAAGTATTCCAAGCCATAATCCCTAACCCGCTTGGCATCATACTGATTCCTTCCGTCAAAGATAACAGGAGTCTTCAAAAGGCGCCTTATTTCATAAAAATCAGGGCTGCGGAATTCCTTCCACTCGGTAATCAGGATCAGAGCATCTGCCTCATGGAGGGCTTCATACTTGCTGTCCACATAGGATACATTTTCATTATCTTTCAGATAGCATTCCTTGGCCTCTTTCCTAGCCTTGGGGTCATAGGCAACTATCTTTGCCCCGGCTTCTGTCAAGGCGTTGATGATAGTTATGGCAGCAGACTCTCTCATATCGTCCGTATCAGGCTTGAAGGCCAGTCCCCAGACGGCAAAGGTAAGTCCTTCCAGATTGCTGCCGAAGCGTCTTTTCACCTTGCCCACCACTACCTGCTTCTGGGCATGGTTTACATCTTCCACGGACTGCAGCAGCTTTGACTCATAGCCATACTGTCCCGCCGTCTTGATGATCGCCTGCACATCCTTCGGGAAGCAGCTGCCGCCATAACCGCAGCCAGGATAGATAAAGGAAAAACCAATGCGCTTGTCACTGCCTATGCCGCGGCGCACTTTGTTCACATCTGCACCTACCCGCTCGCAGATGTTGGATATCTCATTCATAAAGGATATTTTGGTTGCCAGCATGGAATTAGCCGCATACTTGGTCATTTCAGCAGAAGGAATATCCATGATTATGAGATTTTCATTGTTCATGAAGTAAGGTTTGTAAAGCTCCCTCATGGCAGCCTCTGCCCTATCATTATCTACACCAATAACTACCCTGTCAGGCTTCATGCAATCTGAAATGGCACTGCCCTCCTTCAGGAACTCCGGGTTGGATATCACATCAAAAGTCAGATTACACTCCCTTGCATCTAATTCTGCCTGTATGGTCTTCCTCACTTTTTCTGCCGTTCCCACGGGAACAGTAGACTTGTCTACCACATACATGTGACGCTTCATATAGGTGCCGATGCTTTTGGCCACAGCCAGTACATACTGCAAATCTGCTGAACCATCTTCTCCCGGAGGTGTGCCAACCGCGATAAAGGCAATTTCTGTGGTTTCAAGAGCTTCGCGTATATCGGTGGTGAAATTAAGACTGCCAGACTCATGATTACGCTCCACCATTTCCTTCAGGCCTGGTTCATAAATGGGAATAATGCCGTTTTTCAGCTTTTCTATCTTCTCTTCATTGACATCTACGCACCAAACACGGTTTCCCATCTCTGCAAAGCAGGTACCTGTCACCAGCCCCACATATCCTGTTCCAATCACTGCTACTTTCATGTCCAGTCCTCCAAAATCACATCAAAAATTTATAGTCGGCCGCAGCCATCCTTAGCCCCTTGCGCTTTTTTAAGAAATAGTACGAAGTCAGAAGCTCTGCTGCATATGCTATATGTCTGTCACCCTCATGACCGTAGCCTGTCTTTTTGTCTTCTTCCAGCATCCCCAGCAGGATGGGAAAGATCCACTGACAGTAGTCATCATAGATTTCATTTCTTGCCACCACCATGTTATTGGGACAGTAAAAAAATTCCCCAAGGTAATCCCTAAAGCCGCTGCTGTCAGCCGAATGATTATTTTCCAATACCGTGAAAATACTCTCGAATACTGGCGGCTTCACAGGCGTCTCCGCCAGGAACATTTCCTTTATCCCTCCAGGTACATACCTTGGCATCGTAAGGAGCACATCAATCTCCCTATCCCGAAGTGCCAGTATGTCTTCATTCCTGAGTATGAAATGCCGTCTGTAGTGACAAAGCCCCTTATACAAACCAGCAGGAGCCATTTTCCAAATCCAATGCACACCAGTCATTTCAGCCAGCAAGGGATTCAGCTGTGAGACATTTCCCTCATAAGCATCATCTCGAAAGGAAGTCTCTTCTCTCTGCCCCTGTGCTCCAACCAGCAGAGGTCTTATCCAAGGGCTGTAGCAGGATTTTTTTACCAGGTCCGACTGGGGCGGACCATAGGCCATATAAATCTGCATGATTTTATCTGAGGTGCCCTTGGGAAGGCTTCCCTCTTCATACAGCTCACAGAGAGGCTGTAAATGCCCCAGCTGCCGTTGGTAAAGTGCCATAGGTGCTTCAAGGCGCACATGTTCCCTTAGCTTTCCCAGACCCAAATGAAACAAGGTAGGAAATTTGAACTGCACCCTATTGTCCTTGCTATACACATCCAGCCAGGTTGGATCGTTATCTGATTCTCTAAGGTCCAGTCCCTCAGCTGATAATGCCTTTATCAGCGCCCGTCCCTTCAGCTGCGACAACTCTTCCAGTCCCACAGCCTCAATATCTGCAAAATCCAGTTCAGCCAGTTTCTCTCTTACCGCAGTATGAAATTTCAACGACATGGCAATAACCACCAAAGTGTCCTTGGCCTGTCCTGAGTATTCATGGATTTCCCTCACAGGCAGTCCTTCAAGCAATGACGGATTGTCTTGCCTGCATGTCACAGCAAAGCCCAGCAAGCGCTCCTTCATGCCCAGGGACGTAAGATATCTGCAGCATTCAATTGCTACCAGATGTGCTCCATAAATCAGGATATACCTGCTGTCATATCGCTGCCAGTCAATCTCTTTCATGGTCTGCATCCTTCAGTGCCATAGCAATGACCTTGTCCATATCCATATAGCGGTAGGTACCCAGCCGTCCGCCAAAAGTTACGCCAGACTCACTATCTGCCAAAGCGCAATACTTCTGATAAACTGCCGTGTTAGCCTCGTCATTGACTGGATAATAAGGCTCATCCCCCTGCTTCCATTCGCAGGAATACTCCCTGGTTATCACCGTCTTATCTGGGCTGCCCTTGCCGAACTCGAAATGCTTGTGCTCTACTATCCTCGTATAGGGAGTCTCTGCATCCGTGAAGTTCATGCCGGCTGCGCCCTGGTAATTATCTACTTCCAGCACTTCCGTCTCGAAACGCAGGCTCCTGTACTGCAGGGCACCGCATCCATAACCGAAATATTCATCAATGGGACCGGTATATACCACCCGCTTGGCGATTCCTCTGAGTTCAGCCCGGTGCTCAAGATAGTCTGTCTTCAGTCTGACCTCTATGCCCTCCAGCATCTTCTCTACCATGGCGGTGTATCCACCCATGGGTATGCCCTGATGTGGGTGGTTGAAATAATTGTTGTCAAAGGTGAAGCGAACGGGCAGCCTCTTGATGATAAATGCGGGAAGCTCCGTGCAGGCTCTGCCCCACTGTTTCTGGGTGTAGCCCTTGATAAGCTTTTCGTAAATATCCCGCCCCACCAGCGAGATAGCCTGTTCCTCAAGATTTTTAGGATTAGTAATACCAGCCTCTGCAACCTGCTTTTCTATCACAGCCTTTGCCTCCTGCGGAGTTGTTATCCCCCACATCTTAGCGAAAGTGTTCATATTGAAAGGCAGATTATAAAGCTCCCCATGGTAATTAGCCACCGGAGAATAGACAAAGTGATTAAAACAGGCGAAACGGTTCACATAGGCCCACACTTCCTCAAGGTCCGTATGGAAGATATGGGGGCCATACTGATGTACCTGGATGCCCTCAATTTCCTTGGAATAGATATTACCGGCTATGTGACCACGCCGATCTATGACCAGCACAGATTTACCCCTGTCCTTCATCTGCCTGGCAAAGACAGTGCCATAGAGGCCAGCGCCTACTATCAAATAATCATACATAATCAATACTCCCTATTTTCATGCCAGTTCCAGGCGTGTTTCACGATGGTGTCAATATCCGCATACTTTGGCTTCCATCCCAGTATTTTCATGGCTTTCTCGGAACTTCCCACCAGCCGCTCCGGGTCTCCTGGCCTACGGGGTGCCATAACGACCTTGAAGTCGCGCCCGGTCACACGCTTCACTGACTCCACCACTTCCATCACAGAGGTGCCCAAGGCATTGCCCAGATTGAAGAAGTCGCTTTCCTTCCCCGCCTCCAAATGGTGCAGAGCCAGGAGATGTGCGCTGGCCAGATCCGACACATGGATATAGTCACGGATACAACTACCATCCAAGGTATTGTAGTCCGTACCAAAGACTTTAATATCAGGCCGCTGTCCTCCAGCGGCATCCAGCACCAACGGAATGATATGTGTCTCAGGATCATGGCTCTCCCCAATCTCCCCCTCCGGGTCACAGCCTGCCGCATTGAAATAGCGAAGCACCACATACTCCAGCCCATAAGCCGCATGATAGTCCCTAAAAATCCGCTCCATCATCAGCTTAGTAGCACCGTAGGGATTGATGGGATGCTGGGGCATATCCTCTGTGATGGGCACCCGTTCCGGCTCCCCATAAGTAGCACAAGTAGAAGAAAAGATAATCTTATTACAACCATGCTTCCTCATGACCTGCAGCAGATTCAAAGTATTGACCACGTTGTTGTAGTAGTATTTCTCTGGCTCCTTCACAGACTCACCCACATAGGCATAGGCAGCAAAGTGAAAAACTGCCTCGATGTCATAAGCACTGAAGACCTGCTCTAAATCCTCAAGATTCGCCAAGTCGCCCTGTACAAAGGCGCCCCATTTCACGGCCTCCCTATGACCATAGACAAGGTTGTCAAAGACAACAGTCTCATAGCCTTCCTTATTAAGTTCCTTATTGATATGGGAGCCGATATACCCGGCCCCGCCACAAACAAGAATTGCCATCCAAAATCCTCCAAACTTAAGTGTATAAAAGTCTGCCTGTGTGATAGATCTTAAGATCATGCTGATGGTACATGAAATACAATGTGGTCAAGCTCTCGCTCATATAGGCCGTATAGCGGTCAGCCCTGTCCTTCCCCTTCGGCTCAGACCTCTCTTCGATAGCATCAAGGATGGGAAACAACCAAGCACAGTAATCTGCAAAAACAGATTTCTTGGCTATCATGATGTTGTAGTTGTAGAAATACGGCTGGGCGAAAATCTCATCAAACCTGGCATCATACTCAGGATGCAAATCCCGAAGCACCTGGCGCATCACCAGCCAGTCCTCTTCACGCACATACCAGGTATGATGGATAAGGGCACTGGGGTAATGAATCATGGGAAATGGCAGCACCACATCCACATCATTGTCCTTCATCCGCCGCAAGTCATCATCACTCATGTCCAGAAACCTGCGGTAGTGATAGACTCCTACATACTCGTCATCTGTATCTAATCTGTTCCTCCAAATCCAATAATGGGCAGTCATCTCACAACGATTAGGATTTTTAGCTGAGATATTATCGCCAGTGTCATCGTAGAAGTCGGCCTGACCGGATACATCCATGCCAAAAGCGCTGGCATCATGGCATCCTAAGTAAAGATACTTTAAATATGAAGGAACATTAGGAGGATTCTCTAATGACTTATCTCTGTAAAACTTAGCTGCATACACAGAAACTTTGTCCCATAACACCTCCACCTCAGTCACAGGCAACTCATGGATAGATGGGAAATATCCCATCTTCCGATAATATTGTTCCATGATATCCGCTTCACAATATGAATCCACCATGACCAAATTATGAAAGCCTTTGCCTAATATCAACTTACATACCTCATTATGGATTACTTGTGGAACAGCAACATATATAATTGTATTGTCCATTTCTTTCTCGCTTGTTTTCGAAGCAAGACTATCCAATGAAACTACAGGCAATTCATTAATATATTTCAGATTTACTTCCAAATTTGACACTATAAATCCAACTATATCCAAGTCAGTTCTTAATGCAGTAAGTGCCTTATATAGCCCCACTGCCATTGCTCTAGCGCCAAAAATATAATATCTCTTGTCCATAATCCATCTTTTCTCACAATACAATAAATCATATCATAATTACCATAAATTTCACTATGTATAATTAATCAATGGATTCCCCCATCGAATTACATTGGCATCAATACCTATATCCAATAATTCTCTTTTTATATTATTTGCCACCTGTTCCTGTTCAACTGCAATCACAATATAATCAAAAGAAGAATCAACTAACGCACTTGGGAGAATCACAGGTACATTAAGGCCTAATATGCTTTCTGCACGTTTATCGCATACTGCCATTACTCGTACATATTTTGTTCGCATTAGCTGCTCATACAGAATACGTCCCACATTACCATATCCATACAACACTATTCTTGCATTTGGATTTACTACTCTCCATGGAAAAATGTACATGGAAAATAGATACTTCTTTTCAAGATTATTAAACAGAATCTCCTCGTAAAAAATCGTTTTCCGAGCTATCTTCCAAAACAATTCAGCAAGCTCAATTTCTGGATGCGTCCATGGCTTTATACCTGTTGTATAGTGAACAATATAAGGATCATTCACTAAGTCTAATGAACCCTTGCGGGATTCATCAATTATAGGCTGACCACTCAAACCAGTTAAATGTTCCCATTCTACATTCCATCTACCATCTATGTACTTTACGTGATTTTTACAAAGAATATTTAGCACATCTTGATCTTGTGTACTATACGTTTTTTCTGAAAGCATCTTTAATCCCTTGTCTCCAATATTTTCCTCCCTAAAACGCTTCAGATTTATAAGCAGCACACCAGAATTAAAATAGATATCTATTGGTAATTTCAATTCATCATTAATATATTTAGCAGAAGCAGGAAATACTCGACCGCGTACCGCCCCTAACATATTACTTCCTAGCTCTATCTCATATAATTCTCCTAAATCTCTACGAACCACAACATCACAATCTATATAGATTATCTTTGTGTACTCTTTAAATATTTTATCAACCAAAAGGCGATATGTTGCCTCAGGAGTAAGATGATTTACAGTCGGTATATCAAATCTCTCAATCCACTTGGATACATCATAAAAATCAATTTTAACATTCTCTATTTCTAATTTTTTGATACGTTTTTTATGAGTAGCACTCATATCAGTTTCCAAAATAAACAACTCATATTTTTTTTCACTTGAAAAACATTCTATCATTGACGAAATTGCAACACCAAGGTAGGGCACATATTTGTCATTTGATGCCATGACAATTGGTATAACTTTTTTTGTCATTTATTCATGTCATCTCCAATCCAATATATTTTATCTTTCGATATCCCCATTGCCATAATATATTCTCTTACAGATTCATATATATCTCTAGAAATAATTGCAACTACCACAATAAAATCACTTAAGTTCTTTAACTCTTCTGGTGAAACCACCGGATAACCAATTTCTTTATAATTTCTATCAACCCATTTCATCAAACGAAACTTTTGACTCCTAATAATCTTACAAAACAATTCTTTCCCAAAAGTACCAGCTCCGTATATTACAATTTTCGCACTAGGTTGGATACTTCTCTCCCAACCCTCATCATTATTAAACGGCTCCTCACATCTAGTCTGACGAAACAAAAATTCGTCCGCCGAATACTCACGCATAGAATTTCTAACAGTTGCCCAATACTTATTCATGAACCTATCATCAGGAATCTCATATACGCCGAGTGTTTTCAGTCTACAATTTTTTAATTCATCATATAATGATTTGTATTCAGACCATTTTTTCATTGAATCCAAATAAAAAATTGAATAGACCATCACAATTTGTGCAAAAGATATACTAAATTTTATGAAAAGTTCTCTCTTTGCCAAAGACATCTTCAAGTCTGTCAAAGCCATGTAACAAGTTTCCGGCCATAAATGCACTTGATCAGCCTGACTAGTCCCAGCATTTTTCCTGTAATGAATGAACTTATCTTTCATCACAGTAATAGTATTTGCACAAGCATAGGCAAGGTATACAAAACCTAAATCATCTGCGTGATGAAAGCTTCGGAAATTTATTCCTTGCTCCTCAATAAAGCTACGACGAAACAATCCATTCCAGGCAGCACCACAAGTCATAAGAAAGAGTTGTTCCGCATGCTCTTCTGGTTCAAACACCTCCTTCGAAGGCAGATATTCCTTTCGAAGAATGAAGTCTGCCTCCTTATCTGTCATAATGTTTTCGTCATATACCCAACCATCGTACAAAAGCACATCGGCGTTAGTGGCCTTGGCTCTTTCATATGCTTTTTCAAGCATATCCTTCTCAAAAAAATCATCAGCATCCAACACAGAAAGATATTCTCCCGCGGCTTGACTTACACCCATATTTCTTGCTGCCGCAGCTCCATCAGTTTGCTCTACATGCTGAAAAACCTTAATACGTCTATCACGTTTCGCATATTCAGCGAAAATATCCAGCGTACTATCACTAGAGCCATCATCCACACAGATAATCTCTATTTCTCTCAAAGTTTGAGCTAACACGGAATCCAGCGTTGTCCGCAAATACTTATCTGAATTGTATGCAGCGATTACTACAGAAACCTTTATCAAATCCATGCCATCGCCTTCTCTTCAATTCCCATCTTAATCAAAGCATCCCTTATTTCCCGATAGTAAATTGAACTACCTATCATCACATAATCAAATTCATTACGATGAGTCTTAATCCACTCCGGCGAGTATATCTCCATGCCATTGATAATTTTTCCCTGTTTATTTATACTGGAATCCAGCGCAGCAATTACTTTAGAGTTTGCATTAATAATCTTGTTATATGCAGGCATGAATCCATTACCGGTTCCCCAAATAACATAACGGCTGTTGGAGACAAGAGCATCAGCCGGTGCCTCATATACAACTTCTGGAGTAAATGCCAGAACTTTTCCTTCCAGCCATATATCTTTAATCGAACACAGATCTGTATATTTGAGGAGTTTGTCCCATCCGTTACACCTTATGGATTTTGCTATTCCATTGACAAGAGCTACTACGCCTTCACCTTTGAAGAATTCATTTTCTTCATTATCCATATCAGAATATAAAAGTACACCTGGATTAAGGACTAGTCCATTTAGTTCATTTACTGCTTCTTTTATTTCAACCTTACCTTTGATTACTAATGCATAAACCTCTGGATTTTCATCTTTTAGTGCCTTATACAAAAGTTTGCCTAAAGAAGACTTCTCCTTATCCACATACTCATACTTATCCATATCGGTTTTAATCTTGACGTAATTTAGCAATTCGTCATTCGCATAAAAATATCCACTTTCAACCTTAGCGGAGTTTTGAATAGCTATATCTGCACTTTCTTTATCATCAAATTCAAAAACTCCTATAATCTTTTTATACGTCAGTTTTGTTTCCACTTCATTATATCTGGCACTATAACTTTTAGTGTATGGCATAGCAGTGCTAAATCGTTCACCTTTAGCCTTACTGGTTTCTGTCACCTTTCCGTCTTTTATTTCTACTATATTTTCATGCTCAGTATTGACTAATCTACTTCCAATTTTACAGAGCTTTTCGTGTATATCCTCAGACACATCATATACACGATCATTGGCATTTCTCATAAACGTCTCACAAGCTAAACCGCACAATTCACACCAATGCAACTGATCACCGAAGTCTTTGGGTTCTCGTTTCCACCATCCAGGCTCTATTTCCCATCCACCAGGGCCATCAAAAAGCATATCTAAAGAAGCAGCTACCTCACAGAAAAATGCACCTTTAGGGGTAATCGATGCACTCCATACATTTTGTATCCAGCAATTATCCCTTATCTTTGGCCATTCCTCATCAGTAATGCCTAGTGATTTTCTCGATATCAAAGCAGGCTGATGATACATAGCATTGCTATGATCATTTAAAGCCTGATATTGAATGCAATCCTGAATAGTTTCATAGTATTTTTTATAATTTCCTAACGTAGTAGCCCATAACCCCGGCCCGTCTACAGTCTGACGCATGCCATCCCCACACGGATACAAGAATGTATGATCAAATTCAAGATCATGTATTCCATCCATAAAATGTTTCTGTGGACGCAACATTTTATTTGATACTTTCTTTGGTTTTTTCGAAGCCAGATATTCAGCCATGCGCTCGAACTCTGGATTCAATGTAGGCTCTCCCCCCATCATGCCAATGGTGCCAACATATCCATCAAGTGAATCAACTGCCCGCTTAAAAGTTTCAAAATCCATAAAAAACGGTTTTTTGTGATGTCCGCAAAAACGTGTACAGTTCGAACACTGGAAAACACATGTATTGGTAATATCAATCTGTATAATACGCATATCCTTAGGAGATTTCATAATTATCCTTCTTTCTTATCCAATAAAATATTCCAATCCAACTCCATAGACAAATGAGGAGATATTGTTAAAGGTACAACAATCTGATCACAATGGATTCCATACTGCAGCAACTGATATTCTGTATCATAAAGCATATTAGGATTAACAATATACAATGCATCCTGCCATTGCTTTACTGTATCTTCTACAGAATTTACCTTATGTTTCAAAATGCACGTCCCTTTTAGAGCAGGATTATTATCACAAAATAATATTTCTCCTTTATATCCGTTTCTTTCTAAGAAAACACATATACTTTGTCCTATTTCTCCCGCACCAAAAATCACCACTCTGTCATGTCTATCTAATTCATTTTTCATTATCCTTATAAGTTCAATTTCTTTTTTTAAATGAATCAACGGCTGTATTTCCATATCATAATCATGATTCAAAAAAGCAAACAAGGTATCATTTTGGAAAAGTCTTGTTCTTACCGAATCGGATAATCTTTTACTAAATTCGATTATTTCTTTTCTGAATACAGGAATTTCTTCTTCAAAGCTTATATTATTTATGTACTTATTTTTAACATACAGCCCCAAAAACAATCCTATAACCCTTTCTAAAAAAGCACCTCCAAATAAACTTTTCTCCTTAGGATGATCATCAAACCATGCCATCATAAATCGACACTCCTGCATGGCAAATTTAGATGTCTCTTTAGAATATACAGAAGATCCATCATTATCTCTTCTATAGTGATAATAAGGCTCAGAAAGATAAACCTGGCGTTCTGCAAGCATATTGACCTGCTGTACAAATCCAGTATCTTGAAAAGCAGCGCCCTTAGAATTATTAAGTTTGATTTTATTATTTAATATAAACTGCCGCTCATATATGCCATTCCACATATTTACATCTCTGTTAAACAGTTCTATATAATCTTTTAATGAAATTTCCCTTCCATAAAAACACTCTTGTTTTTTAGGGAATATATGATATTGCAAGTTTACTTCACGTTCATTTTCAAAGAACATGTAAAAATCAGATTTAACAGCATTAGGATAATCATTTTCTCGTGCAACTGTGAAGAGGCTCTCGAGCATATCTTGTTCAAAATAATCATCGCTCTCACAAAATGCCAAATATGATCCGCGAGCATTACTTATTCCAATATTGTACTGCTCACCCATACTTTTAATTTCCGAATGTAAAAGACGGACACGCGAATCTTCTTCCATCTGTTTGTTAATGAATTCAACAGTTCCATCTGTAGATCCAGCATCAATAACCAAAACTTCTATATCACGCAAACTTTGACCGCATACGCTTTGAAGTGCTTTTGGAAAATAGGGCATTCCATTCAAAACAGGCATTATTACCGAAACATGTATTTTGTCACCCACGTTAATACCTCACATTTTATTAAGCATAAAAACACAACTCTCTATTTTGTATAAACATCTTTAAACAATCCTTTAAGTCCGACTGGATTAATCGATACTATCTCTGTATTAGGATAATAAATCGAAGCAAATTCTTTTAGTTTCAAATACCCCAACTTTACTATACCAGTCTGCAAAACATTTGCCACATCCTTCTTATCAAAATATCCTTTATTTGTAACGTCGCATCCCACAAGATACACCTTGCTTGGATTAGTAAATAGTGCAAAGTGAATTGCTGGAAATGCTACAGAAAAAAAATCCATCAAAGGATGATAGCAAATATCTTGATAAATTTCGTATCTAATATCACTTACCGGATTAAAAACATCGGTAAAATATCTTTTCGCATTATGAAGTCTAGTAAATATGTCTTCTGTTATTTCTATATCTTTACATTGGCACCTTGCCAGGAACTTGCCAACAAACGTCTTTTCTTTCACTTCATTTGATGTTTTCTCAATTTCATCCTGAAGGACTCTATCTTTTTTAATTTTAGTACCATCTTGAACAAACAAAAAATCTAGTGCGATATCCCTTCGTCTATAAGCAAAATTCAAACCTATATGTATAACATCATCCCTATATTTATACTGTTTCATCGAAGGACCTGTAGCTATGATTGCAATTTCTTTTCCCTTAAATTTATTTCGATATGTTGCAAATGCATACGTATTCGTATTGGATATTTCACATTCTTCAACCATACGATACGCAAGCTCATTTGTATTTTTTCTTATCAATTCATTTTGCCAACAAAATTGTTGTGGTAAACTGTTTTCTATATCCAATAATTCATACCGAATCTGAAAGCAACAAAAATCAGAAAGACAATATATGTGCTCGCAGCCTAGTTTCTTCAATTCCCCAGTTATAATTTCATGCTTATCTTCTGCTGTTAATACGACTACTTTTGCTGTACTATAGAATATTCCTAATTCCTTTATGGGATATACTTGTAAGGTCTTGAATTCTTTTGGATTATCTTTTATATCCTTAACTCCAACACAACATATATTACTTATTAATTTCTTATATGTCAGCCAAGTTAGCACCCTACTACTAACTTCCCCCATCCCATATGCTATTATCTCACCACCTTCTAATATAAGATTCACTAGGTCCTGCAGTTTTTCAATTTTAAGACAACGTTCCATTCTTATACTATTAATTTTACTATCATTTAATTTGTAATCTTTTTTTACTACATCACGATCACTCATAACGAAACATTCCATCCCATATATTATTAAAACAAACTACAAAATATTCCATAATAAGATATACAATAGTTTTAATTATTTTTTAGGCTTCAACAATCATCTCCATACGCTAACCAGCTTTAAGCTTTCATACTTATTGTCTCGTCACCTATCCCAGACTATCATTTAAAACTTATAATAGCTTTGGTATTTATTCGAAATTAGTTTAATTATTTCTCTTATTTCACTGTCTATCATGTAGCGAAACTCTTCATTTTTTTCATCAGAAACATCCGTATTATTTATACTTGTTAATTTATCTTCAAGATTTTGCTGCCTTGTTTTGATTTGTTGGTAAAATTTCACATCAGCCATTTCAAAATATGATGAAGATCTTCTTAAGTCGTTTAGAACATCATTTACCTCATCTACCCCTTCTATCTCATTTCCATTGTAATGAAGCATTTTTTTCGCATTGGGTAAATCTGTAATTAGAAATCGAGAGTAAATCTCTTTGAAAATCTCTACTTCAAACATATTAATTTCCTTCCTGTTGTCCCACTTGTATTTTTGTTTAGCATAGTACAAGGCAACAACAGGTGCAACACTTCCGATAATGGGGGACAAATTCACCAATACGCTCCATGTGAATTTTAATTCATTAGCAATATCCATCAATACACATTCCTATAGATAGAATTAATCACTCTTATTGATTTTGATACAACAACTATTTTTCTTAATGTCCTATCATAACCAAGTTTATCGAGTAATTCTTTTAGCATCCCTTGAACAAAAGACGAAGCTACTCTCTTAATATTTTCTGATATAAACAAAACCAAATCTCTATCCTCATCCTTAATATTAACTTCATCAACTTTTGATATTATTTTATCGCGATATACTTTCTCTCCATAGTCGTAGCCTGCTAGACCTGTGACTGTTCCTCCAACATCTAAATAAACCTCATCTCTATTTTTCTTTACAAGTCTACTTTGATACCAGCAATTTCCTTTATCATCAAAACACCTTATCTCATCCGGTGTCTCCATGATATTCATAACATTCTCCCCATCATCGGGATATAAACGAATATTTGGGATTAACATTTTTTTATTATCTCTCATTTTTATTCACTTATGCCCCTTTACAAAAGTTAGATTGAATGCAGTTCCAGGAATGTAGATTGGGCATCTTAGTATAGTTTCACAAGCTGGTCGTTTATTTGTAAAATCAAATTCTTTATTAAACCCCAACCAATTGTGTGAGTCATATTTAATTAACTCATCCTTAAATCTTATGCCACCATTTCCACTCAACAAATAGCAATACTCATTATCCATCTTACTCTGCAATGACTTTATTAACACAGTCAATCCTTTTCCGCCAGATAAGGAAAGTTCAGGTCTCCCAGAAATTCTGTCCTGTAATGCCGCAATATTGCAGAAATCATCGTCTCCATATTCCTCATCAAACATATCATTATGCTTTTTTCTTATCGTCATCAATTCTTCATATCGATTATACAAAACTAAAACATCACCACCATCCGGTTTTTTAATAACACCTTGCGCAAAACTGGAAAGCTTCTCCTTTAATTCATGGTTGAATTCAATCCCTCCACAATTAAAAACAACAATATTTATCCCATAATATCTACTATAATCCCCCTGTAAATGGCTATCATAATTATCATAAGATACATCTATATCCATAATACAGTCAGCCTTGCCATGCTCCAATGCGTTGCCAACAAGTTCAATCATCATTTCTGAAATATCTTCTATAAATTCTTCCTCAGACGCTGCTACATAGTCAATATGTGATAAAAAACAAGATATATCACTTTGTATTTCTCCTAAATTAACAGCAGTATCCAAAGCATTATATTTAACCAGTTTGCGAAAATGTCTTGAGTTTAATATAAATTTAAATCTATTATTAAATTCGTTTGTTAATGCACCATGCTGATTTAAACATGCCAGCCCTGATGTATAGATACCCTCAGAATGTATACTCCTTACCAATTGCATTCGAATAGTCAATTTATGCCTAAATTGCTCTCGCAAGGTATAACAGATACACTCAAAAATTATATATGTAAGTTTATCTTGCACTTTTACCTTTCCAAAATAGAAAACTATGGGTATATTTACATTCTTCCATTTGCAATGAACAGAATAAATAAATGTAATAATATCAGATATAGCCTGACCATCTAACACATTTACACCATTTTTGACATTATGCAAGATGTAGACAACAGCCTTTTCTCGTTCATTAAATCTGATATACTTTTTATACTTTTCTTTTGTGTTCAAGAGCGTTGCAAAATAATTTTCCACTATATCCCCCAACCAAAAAAAGCTTACTAGTGCAGCACCTCGTTCACATATACAATATTTGTTGAATATTACGGTGGATGGGAGCATAGCAATATGCTCCCCAGAGCCACCTACAAGAAGCATACAAGAAATTATAATATGCTCGTGAGAGCCATCCGTGCCCAGTGGACACAGATGGCTGTCCCCAGCAGATTATAGCTGTTGGTCAGTCATTTTCGGAGAGCCGTTGCCGCATGGAGACATCTCCGTGGATGGTGATGGTGTAGGAATTGGGG
The DNA here is from genome assembly GCA_902801565.1 of uncultured Veillonellaceae bacterium. Lineage (GTDB taxonomy): Bacteria > Bacillota > Negativicutes > Selenomonadales > Selenomonadaceae > UBA3796. Next base: position 87,901 of record CADCIX010000003.1, read on the forward strand.
GTGATGCGGTCGAGAATCGAGTCTGCTATGGCACTGCCGCCGAGCTGGCCATGCCAGCCTTCCGGGCTGAATTGTGAACAGAAGATGGTGGAAGACCTGCCGTAACGGCGCTCGAGAAGCTCCAGCAATACGCGTTGCTGGGATTCCTCGGCAGGGATGAGCAGAAACTCATCGAGAACCAGCAGGGATGCCTTCTGGTATTTCTTGAGTATCTCAAATTCCTTGTGCAGGGCTGCAGCATTGGCATATTCGATGAAAAAATCGGGCAGTCTGACGTAGAGTGCATGCCAGCCGTCACGGCAGGCATCTGCTGCGATGGCGTTGGCCAGGAATGTCTTGCCAGCACCTGTCGCTCCAAGCACCAGGACATTACGCTTCTTTGCAATGAAATCACAGGTTCCCAGCCTGTTGATCAGATCCCGGTCCAGCTTGCGTTCCGGCAAGTAGGCGATATCGCCGATGCTGGCCTTCGTGCTTGGAAGCCCGGATTTCTTCAGCAGACGCTTGATCCGGTTGCTGTTGCGGGAGTCGTATTCCTTGTCAATCATGACAGCCATG
>CADCIX010000004.1 GCA_902801565.1 uncultured Veillonellaceae bacterium
TGTCGCCGGTGGCGGCTGTGGCGTCAATCTTGTTGAAGCCATCGAAGACGGCCCCATGGCTGCCGTCCAGCCAGATCTTCTTGTCGCTGCCGCCGCTGAGGTCCAGCTCGCCGTCCCCCTCCTTGCTTCCGCTGCTGTAGTAGTCCACAAGGTCTGCGGTGTCGTCCGTCACGGTGAGCTTCTCGCCGAACTTAGCGCCGTGGGCGCCGTTGCCGGAGTCATAGGTGATGACCTTGTCCTTCAGATCGTCATCAAAGGTCAGATGGGATTGATTGCCGCTTTCGTCCTGCCAGTCCAGCCTCAGCCTGCCGCTGGCATCGAAGGATGCCCTGCGGATGCCGCCGCCGAGAATGCCGAGGGTATCCTCTTCACCAAAGTTCTCAATCTCGTCCCGGCCCGAATCGGCACCGAAGTAGAAAGTGTCCTCGGAGGTACTGCTGCCAATCAGCCGGTCCCTGCCGCCCTTGCCGCCGTAGAGGCGGTTGGTGCCGCATTCTTCTCCCGCATAATTCTTCACCGTTATGGTATTCCCTGACGGTATCGTCGAAAGATCCGGCAGAGTCAATGTTCCATCCGCTGACACAGTCACAGGGGCAAGCTCTGCAAACCTCTGCAGGTCAAAGGCAAACATCCCCTGCTCCCCCGAAGACGCTATCCCCGATGCACAAAGGGAGGTATTGTCCCCCCCCCCCGAAAAGATATTCCTTTCCATAAGGTATCCCATTCCTTCCTTACCGCCTGCTTCCACGCAGAACGAGCAGATGTATTTTCCTTTATTTTATCAGATGAAGAAAAAACTTCAATAGGCGCGCAAAAAGTGGTCGTTTTTTCCAAAAAGTGGTAGGCAATAATTTTGGTTGATATTTACATTCTTCTCATTTATACTAGATATAGGAATGTGCCGTTATCATCACATCTTGCCATTTTTCTCCGAAAGGAAGGGATTCACATGGATGTTGTACTCCTGTCCCGATGGCAGTTCGCCATCACCACCATCTACCATTTCTTCTTTGTGCCGGTCACACTGGGGCTCTCCATATTCACGGCCCTGCTGGAGACCTGCTATGTCACGACGAAGCGGGAAAAGTGGAAAAGGACCTGCCGCCAGCTGACGAAATTCTTCGGCACCCTCTTCCTCATCAACTTCTCCATGGGCGTCGTCACCGGCATCGTCCAGGAATTCCACTTCGGCATGAACTGGTCCGAGTACGCCCGGTTCATGGGGGATATCTTCGGCGCACCCCTGGCACTGGAGGCACTGACCGCCTTCTTCCTCGAGTCCACGTTCCTGGGCATCTGGATGTTCGGCTGGGACAGGCTTTCCGAAAAACTCCATTGCGCCTGCATCTGGATCGTGGCCTTCGGCAGCAATCTTTCCGCCTTCTGGATCCTCGTGGCCAATTCCTTCATGCAGCATCCCGTGGGCTATGCCATCAACAACGGCAGAGCGGAGATGACGGACTTCACCGCTCTCATCACGAATCCCTACGTTCTCGGGGAATATCCCCATGCGCTTTTTGCGGGCGTTGCCACGGGCGGTTTCGTCGTCATCGCGGTCAGTGCCTGGAAGCTCGTCCATGATGAGGCTTCCCGGGAGGCATTCTCCCAGGCCATCAAGGGCGGCGCCCTCTTCATGCTCGTCGGCATCCTGGGAACCATGGGCTCCGGCCACATGCACGCCCAGTACATGGTCCAGGCGAATCCCATGAAGCTCTCCTCCATGGAGGCCCTTTGGGAAACGGAGGACCCTGCTCCCTTTGCCGTCGTCGCAGACATCAATGAAAAAGAGCACCACAATGACTTTGAGATCACCATTCCGGGCATGTTCTCCTTCATGCTCTACAACAAGCCCTCCGGCGAGGTCAAGGGAATCAATGACCTTCAGGCCATGAGCGTCGAAAAGTACGGCCCCGGCGACTACATCCCCGATGTGGCGGGACTGTTCTGGAGCTTCCGCATCATGGTGGGGACCGGCGGCCTCATGATGGCCATTGCCGCCCTCACCTTCCTTCTCGCCTGGAAGAAAAGGATCATGGATTTCCCCTGTATGCTCAAGCTGCTTCCCGCGCTTCTTCCCATCGCCTATCTCGCCAATTCCGCCGGCTGGTATGTGGCAGAGGGAGGCCGCCAGCCCTGGATCGTGGTGGGGCTGCAAAAAACTGCGGATGCGGTTTCGCCGAGCATTGCCAGTGCCGAGGTGGGCATCACGGTGATCGGTTTTACCCTCATCTACCTGATCCTCGCCATGGCAGCACTCTATGCAGCCTGCCATTTCATATGCACAACATCCATAACCGCTTCGGAAGGGAGTGATGCATGATGGAACTCACCACACTCTGGTTCGTGCTCATCACCGTGCTTTTCACCGGCTTCTTCATCCTTGAGGGCTTCGATTACGGCGTCGGTACGCTTTTTCCCTTCATCAGCGAAAAGAAGGAGGACCGCCGCATGGTGCTCCGCACCATCGGGCCGGTCTGGGACGGCAACGAGGTCTGGATGATCACGGCAGGAGGCGCGCTGTTCGCGGCCTTCCCCCACGTGTATGCCACCATGTTCAGCACCTTCTATTTCGCCCTCTTCCTGATGCTTCTGGCGCTCATCGTGCGCGGTGTCGCCTTTGAACTCCGGGGGCGCTATGACAGCGATGAGTGGCGCCGCTACTGGGACGGGGCAATCTTCTTTGGCAGTGCCCTTCCCGCCGTTCTCTGGGGCGTTGCCGTCACCGATCTCTTCAAGGGGCTTCCCATCGATGAGCATATGGTCTACACGGGAACCTTTTTCGACCTGCTCTCCGCCCATTCCGTTCTCGGCGGCCTTGCCTTCTTCCTGGTATTCGCTTACCATGGGGCATCCTTCCTCACCCTGCGCCTCGCCGACGCGAAACTCCTCGGACGTGCAAGGAAACTGGCGAAGCACTCAGGGGGCTGGGCGATTCTCGTTTTCGTGCTCTTCATCTTCATGACCTTTGCCACAACGGACTTCCTTAAGAGCCTTCCGGCGGTTGTCCTTCTCCTCGGCGCGGCCCTGGTCTTCGTGCTGGGCTATCTGGCCATGCTTCGCGGCTGCGGCAAGGGGAGCTTCATCATGAGCACCCTCGCCATCGCCCTCACCACCGTCTCTGTCTTCACGGCGCTCTTCCCGAGGCTCATGGTCTCCAGCCTGAATCCCGACTGGAGCCTGACCATCACCAACGCGTCATCCACGCCCTACACCCTTTCCATCATGACAACGGCGGCTCTCTGCCTCGTGCCGGTGGTTCTCCTCTATCAGGGATGGACCTACTGGATCTTCAGGAAACGGGTATCGGCAGAAGACCTCAAACAAGGACATTAACGGACGGTGCTGGTTTTGGATGAGATTCCTGTCAAAGCATGGATAACAGAATATAAGAGGCAGCTTGTCCTGCTGGCAGGCGCCAGGCTGCTGGAGGGGCTTCTTGTCCTTCTGGCCGCCCGGGAACTTTCCTGCATCGTCTCCGGAATCTTCCTGGAACACAGCAGCATATCGGAAGCAGCACCACACTTTGGGGTGCTGCTTTTCGCTATGCTCGCAAAAAATCTGGATATCCTTCAGCAAAAGGACCTTTGCAGCCGCCTTTCCCATCAGTTCCGTGCCCGGCTCCGCACAAAAATCCACGCAGCCCTCCTTCTGGAAAAGGATGCTTCTCCCCGGGGCAGCCTTCAGGCAACGGCACTGGAAAGCGTAGATGCGCTGGATGAATTCTTCCGCCTCGTCCTTCCCCTGCTGCTTTCCGCCCTCCTGGGAAGCCCCCTCTGTCTCATGGCCATGCTTTTCGCAGACCCTCCCACCGCCCTTCTCTTCCTGCTGACCCTGCCCATCGCCCCCCTGCTCCTCTACCTCATCGGCCGCGTCACGAAATCCGCCAGCCAAAAGCAATGGCAGGAGCTGTTCCGTCTCAATACGGAGTTCGCCGAACTCCTGCAGGGACTGTTCACCTTGAAGCTCTTCCGCCGGGAACAGGCTCAGGAATCCCGTCTGCAGAAAATCTGCCATTCCTTTTCCGCCGCCTCCCTCAAGGTGCTCCAGATTGCTTTTGTCTCCGCCTTCGCACTGGAACTCATCACCACCCTTTCCATCGCCCTCATTGCGGTCAGCATCGGCCTGCGCCTCCTGGCCGGCCATATGGAATTCGACTGTGCCTTTTTCGCGCTGCTCTTGGCGCCGGAATTCTATCATCCCCTGCGCCAGGGCGGCACAGCCTTCCATACCTTCATGAACTGCCGCACCGCATGGGAACATATCCGGGAATGTCTGGAAAAACAGCCCTCTCCCCGCGCCCCCCGCCACAGGGACAAGATACAGCATCCCCCCGCCCTTCACGTAAGCGGCCTATCCTTTTCCTACACCGGAAAACAGCATCCCGTTCTGAGCAACATCTCCTTCACCCTGCCCCCGGGCAGTTTTACCGTGCTGACAGGAACCAGCGGTTCCGGAAAATCCACCCTGCTCCGCCTCCTGAGCGGCAGTCTCACTCCCACCCGGGGCAGCATTTCCCTGAACGAGTTTCCACTGGAAGAAATCTTTCCCGAGGACCTTCCCCGCCACATGGCTTACGTTCCCCAGGAACCCCATGTATTTTCCGCCTCCCTGCGGGACAACGTCACCCTGTTCCATGAAGCGGAAGATGCCAAGATCCGTGAGGCCTTGGAACAGGCCGGCCTGGGCACATGGTTCCGCGCCCTCCCCCGGGGACTGGACACCTCTCTTGGAAATGGCGGCGCTGCCCTCAGCAACGGACAGCGCCACCGCCTCGGACTGGCACGGGCGATTCTCCGGAATGCCCCCGTCCTCCTTCTGGACGAGGTGACGGCGGGACTTGACGAAACTGCCGAACAGCAGATCATCGAATTCCTCAAGGAATTTTCCTATCGCCGCACCGTCCTCTTCGCATCCCACCGCCCTGCCATCCTCGAAGCATTTCCCAACATCCTCCGGCTGGACGGGGGCATGCAGGAGACAAAGGAGGTTTTGGACTCATGAAATACGCATCTTCCATCCAATCGGTCCTGCGCCATGCCCCCATAGGGGAACTTCTTCCCGCCGGATTTGCCGCATTCCTCAGTTCCCTGTCCTCCATCCTTCTGCTGGCTACCTCTGCCTATCTCATTGCCTCTGCCGCCCTCCATCCTCCCCTCTACACCCTCGCCCTTGCCATCACTCTCGTCCGCGCCTGCGGCCTCGGACGGGCCGTCTTCCGCTATCTGGACCGCTGGCTCTCCCACCGCGCCGTCTTCCATGCCCAGGAACGCCTGCGCCTGCGGCTCTATGAAAAAGCCTCTGCCCTCCTGCCCCTGAAAGAGGGCGGTGCCCGCCAGGGAGAATTCCTCCACGGGCTTGCCGTCGGTTGCGATGCCCTGCGGGATTTCTACCTGAAATCCCTGACGCCTCCGACGATTACCCTCCTTCTATGCCTGACGGGAACCCTGCTCCTCTTTCCCGTTGCAGGTCCCATAGCCCTCCTGCTCCCCCTTCTCTGGCTGCTCCACCTTCTGCTTCCCGCTCTTCTGGACAGGGCGGACAATGACGCCCTGAACAGGGCCGACATCCAGTATCGTGCCCTTCTGCTGGATCTGCAGGAAGGCCGCCATGACCTGCAAAGTTCCGGCAGCATCTCCATTGCCGAGAAAAAACTCCAAAAGGCCGCCCAGAATCTCGCCCATTGCCAGGAAGAACAGGCACGCCGCAGGAACCTCGTGGATACCCTGCTGCTCCTGCTCAATGACATGGTCCTTGTCATCTTCCTCTTCCTGCTTTCCCTGTCCACCCTTTCGGGAACCATGACCGGCATCGACCTTGCCGTCTTCCTTCTGGTGCTCCAGACCATCCTCGCCGAACTCGCTCCCCTGTCCGAGGCCCTGCGCATGGGACGGGAAGCCATGCACGCTGCCCAAGATGTCCTGCACATCCCCGACCCCGCAAGTCATAGCCAAGCGCCCGCAACGGACGATTTGTCGCAGACAGAGAGGGAACCTGCCCCGCTCCTTTCCGTCCAAGATCTCTGCTTCTCCTATATTCCCGGACTCCCTGTCCTGAAAAATGTCTCCTTCACCCTCTGCCCGGGGGAAAAGCTCGCCATCATCGGGGAAAGCGGCTGCGGCAAGACCACGCTGGCCTGTCTGCTCATGGGACTGTGGCCGCCGGAATCCGGCCATATCAGGCTGGAAGGACCGGACTGCTCCCGACGTTCCCCCGACGGGATCCGCAAGGCCTTTGCCCCCTGTTTGCAGGGAGAATACGTCTTCCAATCTTCCGTGCGGGAAAATTTCCTGCGCCTCCATACGGGCATTGAGGAGGAAAGCATCTGGGAGGCCTTGTCTGCGGCACAGTTGAAAGAAGACATCCTCTCCCTCCCCCAGAAGCTGGATACCCCCTTGGGAGAAAACGGGAGCCGGTTGTCAGGCGGCCAGCGGCAGCGTCTGCTCATCGCCCTTGCCCTCGCCTCCGCCGCCCCGATTCTCCTTCTGGACGAGCCCACCGCAGGACTGGACAAAAAAACAGCCCACGCCCTCATGGAGGGAATTCTTTCCCACCATGAGGAACGTGCGCTGGTCATCATCACACACGATATGGTATTGGCCGAGCGGATGGACAAAATCTACAGGTTATGACACATAAATATCCAACCGTCAGCGCCGAAGGATTTCCAGGATGGCATCGCCGATGTCACTTGTTTTTGCCCTGCCGCCCAAATCCGGCGTCAAGGTCTTTTTCTCCACCAGCAGGGTTTCAATGGCATCGATCACGCGCCTTCCCCAGTCCTCATGGCCGAAGAAATCCAGCATCTGGCCGATGCTCCAGATTGCCGCCAGGGGATTTGCAAGCCCCTTCCCCGCAATATCCGGCGCACTGCCATGAATCGGCTCGAACATGCTGGGGAAGGTCCTCTCCGGGTTCAGGTTCGCCCCGGCAGCCAGACCCATGCCCCCTGCAATGGCCGCGCCGAGATCCGTCAGGATATCCCCGAAGAGATTGCTCGTCACCACCACCTGGAACCGCCCCGGATCCTTCACGAAGAACATGCTGGCGGCATCCACCAGAAGGGAGGATGTCTCCACATCGGGATATTCCTCACCAACCTCCTTGAAAATCTGATCCCAGAAGACCATGGAATACCCAAGGGCATTCCCCTTGCTGATGCTGGTGAGGGTCTTGTGCTCCCGCTTCGCCAGCTCATAGGCATAACGGATGACCCGCTCGCAGCCCTTGCGGGAAAACACCCCCGTCTGCAGTGCCATCTCCTGGTGCGTGCCGGGAAAGAGCCTTGCCCCCACATTGGCATACTCCCCCTCGCTGTTCTCCCGCACCACGATCATATCGATGTCTTCCTGCCGCACATCCTTCAAGGGGCAGGGAGCCCCCTTCAGCAGCTTCACGGGGCGCAGATTGACATACTCATCGAAGCCCCTGCGGATTTCCAGAAGCAAGCCCCCCAGGGACACGTTGTCCGGCACGCCGGGATATCCCACGGCACCCAAATAGATGGCATCGAAGTTCTTCAGCTTCTCCAGGCCGTTCTCCTCCATCATGCGTCCCGTCTTCAGATAGTATTCGCAGCCCCAGGGAAAGTCCGTAAACTCTGCCCGAAATCCACCGTCCAGCCCGGCAATCCCCTCCAGGACCTTCTTCCCTTCGGAAATGACCTCCGGCCCGATTCCGTCCCCGGCAATCACTGCAATCTTATAGGTCTGCATAACACTTGCCTTCCTTTCCGCACATCTTTTTTGCATACACTCTTGTATTTTATTCGCCTTCCGCAAAGGGGATTCCTTCCTTCCCCAGAAGAAAAGAAGCCCCCTTTCCGAACAGGCTTTCCGCCCATCGAAAAGGAGGCCTTATGAGACCGGCATGAAACCATACATTCATGCTACGGCTGAGGATGCTTTTTCAAGTGCCCTGAGCTTGTTGAGGAAGGATTCCGTCACATGGATCTCAATGGACGGGATTCTTTTGCCTGCCACAGACAAGGTTTCCTCCCCAAGATGCTTCACGAGCTCTGCGGCATTGGCGGAGATTCCCTCCTCCCGGAGATAGTGCGCCAAGACGAGGTATTCCTCCCTGCCTGCTGCACACTCCCTGCCATCTGCCCCGTAAAGGCGGAAGGAAGGCTCCTGACCGCTTCCCGTGAATACCATGACAAAGTCTGCGCCTACGCCATCCCGGCGATGGGCCAGAAGGCGGATTGCCTCTTTGCCCGGCATGTAATCGCGCATGCCATGAATCACCATATATTCCACATGATTGACTACATAATTTTTCACGACCAGCATCTTTACCGCCTCCATCTATGTACTGCCCTGCCGGGCTGTTCTCTTTCCTGTTGACGGTTTTTATTATATCAGGCATTTTTATCCATAAAAATGAAAAAAATGCTTTTCATATTGCAAAAAATGCCCTTTCTTCGCATTCCAAAACAGCACGATCAATTTCTATCATTGTCCGATTTGAGCAAGTGTTTGTTCTCATACATTCTTTGGTCAGCGCGTTCAAAGACTGCGGCTACGCATTTGTCATTTTCATATCTTGACATGCCGCAAGCAATCCCGATTCCATTTGCACGGGCAGCTTCCTCATTATATCTGCGCATTGCTTCAATCCGTTCATCAATTTGCTCATAATCCTGACCCTGTGCAATCACAGCAAACTCATCACCACCCACTCGGAAAACCGGACTACGCTTGAAGATATCACAGATGATCTTACTTGCGTCACGGATGCACCGATCGCCGGCTTGATGTCCAAAGGAATCGTTGATCTTTTTCAGATTGTTCACGTCAAGAATCACGATGGCGAAGGGCGTTTGCTGATGATCCGTTATCTGACGGTCCAACAGCGTCTCCATCTCCAAATAGGCATGCTTGTTCTTGATGCCTGTCAGCGCGTCAATAGTCGCCCGGGACTGTGCTTGATCAAGGCGTTCTTTCATTTCCGTCTCCTGCCGAACCTGCTTATCAATGTCATTAACCCCGACGATCAAGCGCGGACCATCCTTCTCCTCAACCAATGCAGCCTTCATCTGAACGTGAAGCGGCTTGCCATCCATCATGATGCGGTAACCCCATGTGAAGATACCACTGCGTTCAATCTCTGCCAGTATGTTTTCTTTGGTGAAGGCCGCGAGGAAACGGCTCAAATCCTGTGGATGGTTATAAACACAGGCATCCCTCCGCACTGCGTTGAAGAAGTCTGTCCCCTCCTTCTCCGTGTCGAAGCTCTCCACATAGTTACTGGTGGCACTGAACTCCCGATAGTGGTCGGTCTCGGGATCCACAACGTAGATGACAATAAAGTTGCCGGTGATCGCATGCAGACGGGCATAGATGACCCGCTCCTCCCGGATGCGTGCCTCCTCGCGGCGATGCTGCATCACCTCATCGATATCCCTGACGGCAAGGACGATAAACCGCGGATCATCCTCCATGCGCGTAACTCTCATCAAGACATAGAAGGTCCGGCCATCCTTGATCCTGCGGTAAACCAGCTCGAACACCTCGTTGCCTTCCAGTGCTTTGGAGAGGAACTCCCGATTCATGGCCTGCACGAAGGCTTCCTGATCCTCCGGATGCACGAACAGCCTGGCATCCCGTTTGCATCCTTCAAAGAAGTCCGAGCCCCTCCGCGCTTCACTGAGCACGCCGCGTTCGTTGTCGGTATTGAATTCGATGAACTCGTCGTTGTCCATATTGACATAGTACAGATCCGTGTAGCCCCTGGCCAGTCCATGTGCCAGATGCGTAAAGATCATGGCGGTATCGCTCGCCTTCCGATAGTCCTCCTTTGCCCGGGTGTTTTCCCGCTGCAAGCGAAGAATGCCCGTCACGTCCTGGCAGAAGCCCTGCAGGCATAAGCGCCCGGAGGGGTCGGTGTATTTCAGCTTGGTGGTCCAGAACTGGCGCTGATTCCCCGCAGCGTCCGGCACATCCTCAAAGAAGATGTACGGCTTGTCCATCCGGAGTGCTGCCTGATCATCCTCCACAAAATGCGCTGCCGTCTCCGCATCGAAAATCTCTGCGTCTGTCAAGCCCACAACTCCATCCGGCGTCTCCTTATGCGCGTATTCCGCAAAAGCCTGGTTGCAGGCCAGATAGACGCCAGTTCCAGCGTCTTTTGTAAAGGCCATGCCGGGAATGCTGTCCAGCAGGGAGGTGATCGTCTGATTCAATGCGCCGATCTTCCGAGCCTCCTCCTGCTGTTTCATATGCGCGTCAATGATGCTGATGCCAAGGATGAGGCAGTTTCCGCCGTGCATCCGCGTGATTTTCATATTGACATACATGGGGGATCCCGTATCGATCAGACGGTAGGTGGTTGTAAACACGCCCTGCTTTTCAATCTCCCGAAGAACATTTTCCTTTGTAAACAAGGCAAGGAAGGGTTCTCTGTCTTCTTCATAAATACGGGTCATTGCCTCGCGTCTTGCCGACGCAAAGAAATCCTCGCCGTGCCGCACGACAGACAGTTCTTCACCGCCAACCTGGGAAGAATACTCAATGTAGTCGTTTGTATCCAGGTCAATCGCGAAGATATTGTAATAGTCGGCGGCAAGAGCCTGCGCGATATCAGCATATGTTTCGCCTTTGCCCGATTCACTGATAAAGAGCACGGCAATCGCAACCGATTCCTTCCCGTTCACCGGATTTTTCCCAAGGATCCTTACAAAGGAATGAACAACAGCGCCGTCCTGGATTTCTTCGTCAACAAATGTGCGGTTGTTATTGTCCCTGCTTTGCTCAATTGCTTTCATGAAAGTTGAGCCTGGGCCTTCCATTGGAACAGTATATTCCACCTCCGGATCAGACAGATCGAACCCGAAAGCGCGTCTCATGAAATCACGGAAGGACTGATTGCTTCGGACATATTTTACTTTGTCTCCTTCGGCACTGACTTCCATAATGCCCATAGGAACCGTATCAAAGGTGTTTTTGGTCACGCTGTCATCCAGATTTGCCAGGAAGGACAGGTCGAAGAGGTTCACTCGTCCGATACGCTCATAGTACCTTGATTCCTGCGGATTTTCTCTTTGAATCAGGTTGCTTCTTTCGCGCAGCACCTTGAGCGTCCCAAAGGGTATCGGCTTGCTGAAGTAGAATCCCTGCAGCTTGGAGCAGCCGATTTCCCGCAGGAAACGAACCTGCTCCTCGGTTTCCACGCCCTCACATACGGTGTCCACACCAAGGGAAGCAGCCATCTTCATCAGCTCGGTCAGAATGATTTTCCCGCCGTCTCCCTCGTCCAGCTTCCGCAGGAAGCTCATATCAAATTTGATCAGATCAAACTGAATGCTCTGAAGCACGTTCAGGGATGAATAACCGCTTCCGAAGTCATCCATCCAAACAGGGAAGCCGAGATTCCGGAACCTTTCAATCTGCTCCTTCATGAATCCAAGATCACTGCCGATGATGCTCTCTGTAATCTCAATGTTAAGCAGAGCCCGGTCCATGCCAGCCTCATCCACACGCTTCCTTATCTCTTCCACTATGTCACAGGCGTCGAAATCGGAACGCGAGAGGTTCACGGAATGGGGGACGGCATAAAAACCGGCGGCCCTTTTTTCTTTCATGGAATCCAAAATCTGATCGACCATGTACAGATCCAGCTTGTAGATCAGTCTCGCATCTTCCAGGGCCGGAATGAAGTCAGCCGGGGACAGAAAACCTTTTTCCGGATCGATCCATCTTGCCAGCGCTTCCACATCGCAAACCTGTTCACTGACGGCGCGAATGATTGGCTGGAGATACATCTGAATCCATTTTTCTTTGATTGCCCTGTCAATATTCTCGATGATGTACTGCCTTTTCGCAGCTTCTTCACTCAGATTCTGATCGTAATAGCTTACAGCCGTCTCATATCTGCCGCTTAATTCGCCGCAAGCCATCTTTGCCCTGTCACAAGCAACACTGGCAGGAACTGGTTCACTCTCCGCAATATAGACGCCGATATGGACAGGAAGGTTCTTCCCTTCATTCATCTCCCGGCTCTTTGCGAACAAGTCAAGCAGTTTATTGTCCAGACCGTCCTTTTCCGTCTGTACAGCGAAATGATCGGCGCTGATGCGGCAGCTATGCTCCTTTCCAAAGGTGCCTGCCAGTATTTCCGCAAAAGCCCTGAGCAGGTTGTCGCCCTCAAGAAAGCCGTACTTCGTATTGAAGAACTTCATTCCGCTGAAATCCATATACAGCAAAACAGGCGTACCACCATTTTCCAGTAACCTGTCCCTGCCTGCCTCCGCCAGTTCAAAGAAATAAGACATGTTCGGAAGACCGGTAAGAGCATCATAACGCAGCTTCTCTTCCTGCTCTTTCCGGACGGTGTGAATTCTCTGCATGGCAATCACGATGATAGCAGCCAAAAGCAGAACCACAAAAAGGATAGCTAACCTGTATTGATAAAGATAATCATAGAGATCATACTGATACAATCGTTTGGAGGTATGCTCCAGAACGATTGCCTGGCGGCGGGTGTCGGTCAGCGAGGCAATGCCGCTGTTCAGCCGCTCAATGATCATGCGGCCTTCCTGCGTATCCTTTGCCCCTGCCCGGAAGTCCATGGAAAACATGGCCGATGGCTGAACCACCAGGTCACCGTAGGACGGCTTTTGCAGTACGTAGCTCCAGACATAGGAGTTGTGCAGCAAAGCGTCCACTTTTCCTGCACGGAGCGCGTTCACACATTCGTCCATCGTATCGTACATCGTGATTTCGATGCCCGGAAAAAGCTTGCGGACAGTTTCCGCCCCTCCGCCAAGGGAACTGAGCATCCCGACGCGAATATCATTCAAAGGAGGCACCTCGCGGCGGTTTTCCGTGACCAGGACAAACGGTGTCTGTATCAATTTGTCTGAAACGACAGATGGATTCCCGGCACTGCTGGTAATGGCGCTGCCAAAGGGTAAAACAATGTCATACGCATCGTTATCCAGCGCATCCTTCAGCGTTCCTTCCCCGATGGGCATAAAGGTGACGGAGTATCCTGCTTCTTCCGCTGCCGTACGCATCAGGTCCACGCCAATGCCGGTAAGCTCTCCGGTGTCTGTATCCTGATAGAAGACAGGACATCGGTTCGCTGGCACGCCAACCGTCAGAGCATCATCCTTCCCGGGGGCGGCAAGGGCTGGCATGACCGCCAAAGACAGCACAACGATCACGCATAACAGGACAGTCAATAGAACCTTTACTATTCTTTTTTCTCTCATCGTTGAGCACCATCCTCTATCTTCCTTCACGGGTTCACTACTACAAGTATTCGTCACATCTGTCGAAAGTCCTTCCTTTGACACAGGCCTTGTGCCTCAGCTTTATTGACAGGCTTTTCGGCTTTCTGTTATAACGAGGCAAGAGATGTCCCCCAACCTCTGTAGGTGGGGGGATGGATGCAAATAACAGGCGGCGAGCCAATATCTTCCGCCTCGTTGAAACGTCAATAAGTTAGTGAATTGAAAGTTTGCAAAGGAGCCCATCATGTTCTACTGCAGAGAGGAAGAATTGAAAAAACTGAAGAAAAGGTATGACAATGGTGCCTTCGAATGCATCATCATCTATGGAAGGAGACGGGTCGGAAAGACTGCCCTGATAAATGAGTTCTGCAAGGATAAGCCCACGGTATATTTCTCAGCTCTTAAGGCGACGGCAAGCAAAAACCTATCTGCTCTCTCCAAGGCAATCCACCTATTCAAAGAACCGGATGCCCTAAGTTTCCCCCAGTACCAAACCTTTGATGATGCGCTAAGAGAAATCAGCAGGCTGGCCCAGGATGACCGTCTGGTCTTTGTCATTGATGAATATCCATATTTAGCAAAGGCAGAAGATGCAATCTCCTCTTTGCTGCAGCACATCATTGACCACACCTGGACAAAGACAAAGCTGTATTTGATTCTGTGCGGCTCATCCATGAGCTTTATGGAAAAGCAGGTATTGGGGGACGAAAGTCCCTTGTACGGACGCAGGACAGGGCAATTCAAGCTGGAATCACTCACTTACAGAGAAACTTCCATATTCTGCCCCCATCTGACCCCGGAACAAAATGCGATTGTTTATGGCATAACCGGCGGTATCCCCCATTACATAAGGAAATTGAATGTCAAAGATGATGTAGATGAGGCTCTTAAGGAAAATCTCTTCGACAGATCCAGCTACTTATTCGAGGAGCCGGAAAACCTTTTGAAACAGGAACTTAGGGAACCATCACAATACAGCGATATCCTGTCTGCCATTGCCGAAGGGTCCTCCAAAATGGCAGAAATAGCCTCCCAGTGCAAGATAGACACTGCGACCTGCTCTAAATACATCAAAACACTCAGGGAACTGGGAATCGTGAAACGAGAGCGCCCCCTGGCCAATGCAAATTCGAAGCAAACCATCTATTCCATCGATGATAGTTTTTTTAGATTTTGGTATCGTTTTGTGCCGGACAACACTGCATTGATTGTATCCGGCAGGATACAGCGGGTGTATGACAAGGTGATCAAGCCATATATCCCTGATTTCATGGGCTTCGTTTTTGAACGCATGTGCCATGATTATTTGTTGTACTATGCTGACAACCTGCCCTATGAAATCCTGTCCTTGGGCAGATGGTGGGGAAATCATCCGGCAGAGAAAAAGGAAATAGAGATTGATATCGTGGGAGAAATTCTCGAGGATTCCGGCGAGAAGTCCTATCTCATAGGCTCCTGCAAATACAGAAACACGAAGATTGGCCGTGACGAATTGGAGCTGATGCGCAATTACGGAGCAGTTTTTTCCAGAGGGAAAAACTGCAGGTACGTAATTTTCTCCAAGTCCGGATTCACCCGGGAACTCAAGGAATGCAGCGATGCAGGTGCAGTTATGCTGGTAACGTTAAACAAGATGATGGGCAGGGATGGTTAAGCAGTTCCAACAAATTTTTCAACACGTTTCCCCCAAGTCTTTTCTAGTTCTTTTTTCATAAAGTTTACCATCTTAGCAATGGATTGATTTTTGTCCCAATCTTGCAGTGCATCGTAGTATTCATTTTTATCTTCATTGAAAATTACCATTGGTGGATGATTATGGGAAACCAACAGATAATTGATCAACAATCTGCCAGTACGTCCATTCCCATCAGAAAATGGATGGATATTTTCCATCTTACAATGGAAAAAGGCAACTACCTTGAGTATATTGGCTGAATTCAACTCATTAGAAGCTATATCTTCAACAAGTTCCCTCATTTCCTCAGCAGTCTCCTCAGCCGAGGCCCCCACTTCATCCTGCCCTACGATATAATCATGCTTTTTATACTCACCAGGACGTTCTCCAATCGTATAACGTCTTCTATCATAGGTGTTTTTCGTTAGCTCATATTGAAATTCTTTTATCAGCTCTTCACTAAGCGGGCTTCTTTTATCAAAATGGTCAAGCATCAAGTAAATTGCATCCTTGGCGTTTCTGATTTCAAATAATGTCCTTAAGTCCCCTGTGTAAGATGAAACACTATCATTCTCAAAAATTTCCCTGGTATCATTAAATGTAATGTTAGGATTCTCAATTTTTCCGGAATGATAAGCAAAGTTTATAATCTGCCCGTTCAAAACAGCTTCCAAATCTGCTGCTGTTCTTACCTTCAATGATTTCCAATATGTCAGATAATCCTTGTATTCCACAACATACTTCCTCCTTTCGTAAGGAACCGGAAGACAATAGCATTAGGAAGATATTTTGGCGTGTTTCAAAACCGCCTAAATTCGCTTGACACTCCAGTTGCCTAAAAGTTTTCTTAACTGCTGTTCAAATAATGTCTTAGTGTCCCGCCTCGTTCATATCCATAATAATTGCCCGATATGCAGCCATCTGCGTTGTCGTTCGCTTGACGTAGCTCTGCTACGCCTGCGCTCTCTGCCTTGCAGATGAAAATCTGCAAGGCGTGATACAGCAAGTTATTAAAAACTTGTTGCACTAGTGTAAGCCCTCGTTCATCTTTATAACAATTGCCCGCTATGCAGTCATCTGCTTTGTCATCGTCGGTTGACGTAGCACCGCTACGTCGCCCTCCTCTTCCTAGCATCTGACCACATATCGAACAATTGATTATTCTAAATCTGAACGAGGTCTTACACTAGTCGACGTTTCAACAAGAAAAGTCCCCCCACCTATAGAGGCTGGGGAACTTCTCTTGTTATATCAATAAGTGAACATTTCTCACAAAAGTGCCCTTTGAATACGAAACAATTCCTCAAGCAGCCATTCGGAAAACACGGCTCCTTCGGGCTGCAATAGACAATTTCCCCCCACCATGCCCCCCAGGGATCTTGCCGCAAAGGCCCTGTCTGCAACCTCCAGCATGGGAAGATCCATGGTGCTGTCACCGGCGGCGCAGACATAGCAGCCCTGCCTTGTTTCTTTCAGCCGTGCCAGAGCTTTGCCCTTCCCCACCGCCGGAGGAAAGAAATAGATCTTCCTGCCCATATGCTCCACATCCAACTGCGTCTGTGTGCGAAATGCATTTGCATGGGCCGCAGCATCCACACCCTCATCACAGTACAGGAACAGATAGCTGTCATCCACGATCCGGCAACGGATAAAATCCTTTACCAAGGACTGTCTCTCACAGTGCGCATTCATCTCGTCACGCCAGGCATCTATCAAAGGTTTCACCTGCCCTGCCCACGCATCATCAGGTGTGCCCCGGCGCAGCAGAACAGCCCCGTTGGTGGTGACAGCCAGTTCCGGCTCGCAGCCTTCCGGCCAGCTGATTCTCTTGTACTGCTCTATGGACCGTGTCGTGACCGGCACGAGTTCCACCAGCTGCACAGCCCGCCGCAGGAGGTCGATGGCCTTTCTGGTCAGGAAGCTCTGTTCCCTGCCCTGGTACAGCTCCACACATACATCCCCATCCTGCCTGCATCGATGGGAAACCAGCAGGGTGTTGTCAAGGTCACAGGCAAAAAGTATCTTCTTCTCCATCAGTTATCCGCCAGAGATTGTATCAATCCGCAAGCAAGATAGTTCTGCAGGGGATATTCCACAACCTCCACTCCTTTCTCCCGGGCCAGTTCATAGAGATGCCCCAGCCGTTCTTCATCCTTGAGACTGTATACCAATACTTTCCAGGGCAGACGCCGCAGGAGCACCCTGGTGGCCTCGCCGATTCCCGGCTTTACGAGATTGATGTCCCCGATGCCAAAGGCCCTGGCAATCCGCAGGACCTCATCCATTCCGGTGCCTTGCCCGGAGCCTTCCTTTTCCCGGGCTTCCGCCGACCGGGGAAATTCCCGCTCCACTGCTCCGATGAACTGATAGGTCAGGTCCTGATTCATCAGTTCTTTATAAAAAGCTGCCCCATGGAAATCCTCGGGGCCTATGATGTCCTCCCGCAGGAACGTGCGGCTCAAAAGCCCGGATACCGTGGAGTTCAGGCAGGAACTGGCAATCAGGAAGTCTTCATGGGTGCCGCACTTCTCTGCCACATGGGCAGGATCGGAGAGCACTGCCAGTCCGGGACTCACCAGAGGATAGTCCTGCATGGCCTTGTCCAGTTCCCTCTGGATGGCCCCCTTGCCCGTCCAGCCATCCACAAACTGGATATTCTCCGGCTTATGGCGGGCAAGGATATAGTCCATGGCATTCCTGTCGATCCCCAGGCCACGAATGATGGATATGGTATAGTGGGGCACTGTTGCCTGATATCTCTTCTGCAGGTAATGACGGATGAGGATGCCGATGGGTGTGCCTGCCCGTGCCAGGGACACCAGCACCGCATCTTTCCCCTTCTGCCCATAGATCTTCTCGCTGACGGATGCCGTAGCTTCCGCCGTGATCCTGGCATAACGGCCCAAGGCATCATAATATGCCTTCAGGTATTTTTCCGTGGGCTCATACTCTATGGGCAGCATTTCCGAATAATGCCGCCCTCCCTGTATGAGCCTCTCCCGCTCCTTCGTGCCCATGGGCTTTACCTGGCCGGTGATGTCCTTGAGCAGTATGGTGACATCCTCCGGACGATATGTGCTAAACATCTTCACGCCTCCCTAGTGTCCCACCTCGTTCATATCCACAATAATTGCCCGATATGCAGCCATCTGCGTTGTCATCGGTCGGGGAATTCTTCGCCAATGGCTCAGAACTCCCGTTGACATGCCACTGGCATGTCAACCAGTTGGCGTAGCCACCGCTACGCATCTGACTTCATCTCGAACAATTATTTTTATGTTTCTGAACGAGGTGGGACACTAGGTAAAAAATCCTGCCACAGCCATTCTCCTTCAAGGCCCCGAGAAGCCCTTGCATGCGCTCCTCCTCCGGCAGGGGCGTATCCGACAGGATGATGACCTGTTCATAGCTCCGCAGATTGTAGATGAAATTCCTGCGTGTACCGCTCCTGTCATACAGGCTGCCGATTTCCCATCCATTCCTTATGGGATAGCCTTCTGCCCTGCAAATGCTGATGGGGCTTCTGGTGGTGGCATGGAAAAAGACCTTTGCCCCTCTCTGTTCCAAGGCCCTGCCAAGAATGAGCCCCGGAAGCATGCATTCCTCCGTTCCCAGGACCAGTGTGTCTGCCTTGAGATCCAGAGGCAGCTGCGCCAGTATCTCATCTGCGGACTGTTCCCACTGGCGGAAATATTCCCCTGCTGCCGTTCCCCGTCTGGGGTCATGCCCCATCTTCACCAGATGGCGCTCATAGGCGCAATCCTTGCCCCTTGGCGCAACTGCGGCTTCCTCTGCCTGGAATTTCTCCACAAGCATCGTATAGTCGGTCTGGGGAAGCCTGACCAGCCATTCGCTTTTTACTCCGGCAGCCTCCAAACGCTGCTCATTCTCCGGGGACAAGCGGTTCAGGATAGAAGCGGCCACCAGCCTTTTTCCTTCCAACGCCGGGAATTCCTCTTTCAGGCGGGCAATGATATTGCAGATCGTCTTTCCCGTTGAGATTTCGTCATCCACGAACACCACCGTGTCCGTACGTGCAAGCCATTCCTCCAGGTGTTCCGTCACAAGGCTCTGCTCCGGTGCATGGCTGTGCTCTTCCAGAAAGTCGATATGCGCCCCCAAATCAGGCAATTCCTCCCGGGTGGTCTGAAGGTATACGCACTCCTCACTGATGGCATTGGCCACCACCGCTCCTATGGCGGTGGCAGTCTCCGCAAAGCCGATGACCAGCCTGGCATCGCCATGCCTTGCCGCCACCTTGTCCCCAAGTGCCTGCATCATGGAAAGAGCCAAGGATGGGCTTACGGGCACATGTTTTCCCTGCAGGGGATTTACCAGTATATATTTGCGCTTCCTGTTGTTGTGCCGTTTGGCCACGCGCAGCAGATCTTCAGCCGTGAAGTCTGCTTGTTGCTCTATAGCTGTCCCGTAGCCTTGCCTCGTCCCTGATTCCATAGATATCCCCCAAGATCTTTGTACGTTCTGCCCATCTGCGATGTGTCTTCACCTCATTCATGCGGCTGCCGTCTGCGCTCTTGACCACGCCCAGCTTCTCCACATCCCACAGCAGGACCTGTCTGGCATCCTCATAGTCCGTATGGCTGACCTTCAGGCTGTCATAGATGTGAGGCAGCTGGGAAGGATGTATCGCGGTCTTACCGATAAAGCCATTGATGCGGTCCAGCTTCAGCTCCTGCAAAAGCCCCTCCAGCCAGTCAAAGCCCTTCTTGTCGTCAAAGTATTCCCATACAGGTCCTGACACCACATAATCCCTTACGAACACATTCAGTATGTCCACCAGGATGTCGCGGATGACCCCCACGGAATAGATCGGCGTGTCCACCGGGCGGCGAAGGCCATACAGATTGCTGAAATCATTGCCGCCTACCCGCACATTCAGCACGAACTCCTTCATGCTGTCAAGGATTTCCTTGATTCCATGAAGCACAGGCACACGGGTCTCATTGTCCGCGATCATACCGCTTTCCAGGACAGGCATCACATACAGCGGTTCCTGCCGTCCCCTGTTGATCTCCCGAAGGACCTCCCTGTAGGCCTCCCCGTTGCTTATATCAAATTTCGGCAGGATATAGCCCGTGAGTACATTCTCCGCTTCGCCAAGGAAAACAGAGATATGCCGCATATGCTCCGGCGTGCGCACCCGCACAAACAAGAGCGGCAGCTGTTCCCGCCTCTCCTCGTATGCGGAACGCATCTCCTCCAGTATGCTGCCAAGGTTCTTCTCCGCATCTTCCAACGCCTCGTCCTGAATGGCATCCTCCAGGCAAAAAGCAACAGACGTCAAGCCGGCAATTTTCCGTCCAAGAATCTTTTCTACCATATTCTCCTGAAAGGCAGGCATGTACAAAAGACCGCCTACCATGTATTGCAAAGTTCTCTTCTCAATCATTCTTTTCCCTCATTACATTCGTGTGAAAACAAGCAGGCGATGAAGTATTCACCGCCCGCAGTCAAGTTATTTGGATTTGGGAGGAGGTATCATGGACCGGATCCAGGCCTCAAAGCTGCTCGGATTCCTTGTCTGGATCAAGATAACTCCCGGGCCACGGAAACGGCACACAAGTCCCTCTCCGGAAGTAAGGCTTGAAAACCAGCCGCTGGAGGCTTTTTCTATCTTGTAGTGCATATAGTCAGGCCATGCCACCAGATGCCCATTGTCGATGATGAATTCTTCCCCGTCATCCAGATTGATGGGATGGATCACCCCATAGCTGCTGATGAACACAGTTCCCCTGCCTTTGATATTGAGCACGAACAGCCCTTCGCCGGAGAACAGTCCTTGGGACAGGTTCTGCATTTTGGTATCCACCTGCACATCCTGTGTACCGGCAAGGAATCCATCCTTCTGCACCACCAGCCCATAAGAACCGTCCAGATCCACATCCATGATGCCGCCGGGATAGGGATGCCCCAGCAACACCGTCCCGTCACCACGATTTGCCGCAAGTTCCTGGAAGAAGAAGCTCTCCCCTGCCAGCACTTTGCGCATGAGTCCCTTGAGGATGCCTCCTTCCATTTTTCCTTCCACATCCACCGTAGCGGACATGGCCACCATGGCATCCGATTCTGCCTTCAGCCGCTCACCACGCTTCAGATGGCACTCTATGACCGGAAATGCCTCAGGATAAAGTATCTTGTAGTCCATGGTTCTCCTCCTTTACAGATATCTTTTCGCCAAAAGGCCCAAATCGCCATCTTTTGTTGCCTGTCCAATGGCATTGAATTTCCATTCCCCTTTATGACGGTAAATCTCTCCAAAGATCATGGCCGTCATCCCATCATATTTTTCAGACAGGTCATACCGGCAGAATTCCGTTCCCTTATCATCCACAATACGGATAAACGCATTCTTTATCATGCCGAAATGCTGCTTGCGGGACTCGGCCTTGTAGATATTGACCACAAAGACCAATTTGTCATAATCGGCAGGCACCGCATCCAGATCCACAAAAATCTGCTCATCATCCCCATCGCCTTCACCGGTCAGGTTATCACCCATATGCCTGACCGCATGCGATGAATGTTCCAGATTGCCAAAATAGATCAGGTCGCTCTGTTTCAGGTACTTTCCATTCTGAAGCATGATCACCGAAGCATCGCAGTCAATATTGTCATTCTTGCTGCCAAAAACAGAAGACAGGAATCCACCGCTCTTTTGTTCCATGGGATCCCATCCAAGGCCGATCATCACCTTTCCCAAGGCCTGGCCATTGTCCTTTTTCAGATTGACTTTCTGTCCCTTTTGAAGATTTACTGCCATGATACATTCCTCCTGTCTCGTTACTCAACATCAATCCCATACTGTTCGCACAGCCGCTTCAGCCCGGCCATGAACCCGGCTCCAACGGCTTTCATCTTCCATTCCCCCTTATGCCTGTATATCTCAAGCGCATTTACCACGCGCTCCAACCCAAGCTCCAGCAGAAACTCATACTTACAATTGCCATCCATGAATATCCTGACCATGGGATTTTTCACCCTGGAGAAATTCCTGGTTGTATTCCCATCTTCCGCATATACTGCAAAGGCAACAACGATGCTTTCCACATCCTTGCCGACATTCTTCAGGCAGATGCCGACTCCCTGGCTCTCATCCATACGGTCGATATAGACGCCATTGCTTTCAGACTGCGTATTGCCAAAGAAAATCAGGTCGCTGTCCTGCCGGGTTTTTCCATCTTCATAGAGCAGGAACGCATAGGGATCCACTTCCAGACCGCTATATTCCCCTTGAAAGCCTATAAATAGCTTCTCTGCATTTCCCAAGGGAATACGCTGCCCCTTGATCAATTTGGGCACCGATGATCCATTTATTGCACGGCTGCCACTATCTTGTCCCGCCATATGACCATTGCCAACGGCATTGCTGCCCGGCATTGCCTTCTGCTCATGCACCTCCGGCACTCCCTGCACGGCGCGCCCGCTTATGTAGATCCTCTTGTTCACGCCGTAATCCGTCTGCAGGAGAACATCCCCATACAGAATCGTGAAATTCATAAGGGACGTGACCTTGAAGGATACCTCATTCCTGCCGGCCGATATTGTCTGGGGTTTTATGTCCATGCCATGGACATTATTGACAATACGGCAGTTCCTTTCTGCAACGATTTCCCGGCAAAACTCATTCGCCTTGCCCGCTGCAAAGGCACCAAAGTCCAGCATCCTTGGCAGCTTCCACTTGGAGACCGTGCCATTGATATCTTCCTGGCCATGGACTTCCACATCTTTGAGCACGGTATCATTCTTGACCTTGATGGCAACGATCTGCTCCGGATGATCCGTTATCTCCACACGCAGATGATTTATTGTCACATTGGCAGAATCCACAATCAGTGCCGTTTCGCCCTTAGACCAAAGGGTAGCCCCATGCCCGTCGATGGTGCAGGAGCGATTAATCCGCAAGGGGCCCTCATACTCACCCATGGGGATATCTATCTTCGAATTTCCGCTATTAACGATCTGTTGAATGGATTTCATAGCTTTACCCCATTATCCCTTTACTGCCTCCAGCAGAAGCGCATTCTGCTCATTGCAGGATGGAAACATCTCCCCATCCCGCAGCCAAACCGCCTGTCCCACCGGTACCAGATTCCCTTTTGGCGAAAGCATGCCCGTCAAGGCATTGTTGACCAGATACCAGGCTTCCCCCTGATGGCTGATATACGCCTGCATGGAACGGTCCTGCATCTTTTCATCGGGATAGACATCTGCCACGAAATGCCAGTGGAACAAGGGCATCTTATCGTAAAGATTGATTTCCCCCACCTGCTGCCACTGCCCCCTGCGCCCACGCATGGGCTTCTTGAGGCGCAGATGCATCACATCCCTGGCATCTATCCTCTGCCCGCAATGGGGACAGACCGGCCTGCGCAAATCGTGCAGGATGAACCATTTCCCCCGGCAATTGGGATTTCTGCAGGGCTGCAGCAGATCCCAGGTCTTCACCAATGCTTTTTCCCATTGGGCTGCGGTTGGACGTTTCTCCGGGTCATGCATGCCATCCACAAAGGCCTGAAGGAAAAGCTTCTCCAAATGAGGCCCCAGGTCATGGATGGTCACCTGCAGGTCATCCGGCCTGTTGGAGGTATCCTGGGGATTCTCAATGAACGTGGCCTTGGGGCCATACTGCAGGAACTCATCTTCCTCCGTGGAAGCTGTGCTGTAGATCTTCGGCCCATCCAGGGGATGCCTTCTCAGCAGATACTCATACAAGAGTACCGGCAGGGCAAACAGGTCCGTGGCAGCACAGGGAAGCTTCCTGCCCGGATCGTCAAAGGACAGCTCCATGGTCTCCAGGACTTCCGGCGCTATGTACCCCTTGGTGCCCGCCACCTCCGGAGGGAAAAGTCCCGGCACCACCAGAGAGTCTATGTCTATGACCACGCAGGTTCCGGTCCTGGGATCGATGAGGACATTGTTGCTGGACAGGTCCGAATGTGACAGCCCCGCCGTATGGAGCCGCCGCACTGCCCTTGCCAATGAAATGGACAGCCTCAGCATGGTCTGGAAATTCCCACACTCGTCATCCGTCAGCCACTTGCTGGTACGGGAAGTAAACCACCTGCTCTTTTTGTCCTTCCCTGCCAGGTCAAGATTCACGCCATTTTTCACCGCATGCTTGCCAAAAAAGAAATTGGGCGGATAGACCGGGCAGACAACGCCAAACTGGGGTGACTTTATCAGGGCGGCAGGCCAGCAATAAAGATTGGAAAAATATGTCGCCGTTTCCCTGGTATTCCCCAGAGCGCCGCCTTCCTCCTCAGACAAGGTGGGATTGTAGAGACCCACGATGTTTTCAAGCCTTGCCTTCATCTGGGGAGATTCCGCATCCTCTTTCTTGTTGAAGAACTGTACGGCGAATTTCCGGTCTGGGGTAAAATAGGTATGCTTCATGCCGCCCTGTGGCGGGTTGTCCGTCCATACGTATTCTATTTCCCTGTCGTCCATCAGAATGGCTTTTTCAATATGCTGGTTCTTTTTCGCCATCCTGCTCTCCCCTTTGCAAGATTACCAGGGTGCGGTCATCAAAGGAACCCCTGACCACGTAATTGTCCAGCCATTCCTTCAGCCTTGAGGCCGGACTCTTGCCCCTGTCCATCTCAATCGTTCCGGACATTACAGCCAACTGATCCTTATGCTCTTCCCATAGAGTCTTCAAGTCTATATTATGCTTTTCACAAAGCTCCTTGACATACTGCACAGGCACCATCTTCGGCACCTCGTCTCCACTCACAGCCGGATAAGATTGCGGAGCAGGCACACTTTTCTCCAAATCCATGCGCTTCATCTTATCCATATGTTTCAGCAGGCAGTCCATCTCAGGCGAAGCTATCACACGATTGACCAGCAGATCCAGGTACAGCCGGAACATCTCCTTGCCATTTGGCTCATAATCATCTGCTACACCATCGGTCATTGACATGATAATATCAATTTTCTTTCTCGCAACCCTTGTTCTCCCCATCAGGCTCTGCAGCGAATCAATGGAAGAACTGGTCAAAAACTCCGTTTCTCCGGCGAAGGCTCCACTATCAGCATCCCCCAGAAGAGTGACCATCTGCTCATAGTCTGCCTGCCGATTCATTGCAACGGTCATCCCATCTCCCACCTGACAGGTTGCAACAAAGATTTCATCAGAACCATCCACAGGCATAGCCAAGGTAAGCAGAAGCGTAGCTGCAAAATCATTCAGCTGCAAGTCACGTTTTACTGCATCGGCATAGCTTCGGCTGCCCCGTCTCTCTTCATAGGCACTTATCACATTCTGCCGGGCGGCCAAAACTGCCTCCTGGACAATCTTCGCCATCTGCGAGGCAGCTTGCTGAAACCTGCTGCTCTGCATATTCTGGGACAAATCCACTTTCAGGGCACGATTTTTACGAAGGAGTCCTCTGAGTTCCTTTTCAAGATAATGCATTGCGCCTTCACATGACGCTTTTGCCCCTATACGAGAAAATTTTTTTGAGCCCGCTCCATCAGAAACAGCCAATACAACAAAGTTTTCTATATTCCTGGTCTCAAACCAATCATCACAGTTCGTGCCTTCATGCTTGTGCTTCTTGCCCCTCACTCTGGCGGCAGTAACATGGAATTTTCCAAGAGTGGCGGATTCGGTGATATATTCCCTGTAGGGTTCAGGCTCATCCTTGGGAACCGGCTTGTATTTCCACAAGGATGCCGTATGCGCCAACACGTCCCTGTCAGACAAGGACTGCGGCTTCTCTGGTTCCGCCTTTTCCACCGCTTCCTGCTCCAATTCATCTTTCCTGCTGGCTTTCGTCAGAGCGATATCATGTGGCTGAGGAGAGGCTTTCACAGGAACCGGCCGGTCAGGCAGCGTAGGAATCCCAATCTTTCTGACGGGCAGCCTGGCATTGCCGACGGAGATATCTGCAGGACTCAGTATCCGCTCGCCTTTCGAGCGGACATACCCCATGCCGACCTGCTCCGTCCCGTTGTTTTCCACATTGTCCATTCTATGCGCTCCTTAAGGAACAATGGTGAATCCCTGGGGCGGCGGCGGCAGCTCGATCGCTCCGCCCGGCTTTGCATCCAGGCTTTTGGAAGACATCTTGATGGAGCCGGATACCCAGGCAAAGAACTTGGAGAGATCACCGGCAGAGGCCGTGTTCATCAGGAGCACATTGTCCGTAATTCTCTTCAAGGTCGCCTGCTCCACATAAGGGCCTGCCCCCACCGCTATGATGTTTGCCACCTTCAGTGTCTTGATATCCGCAGTCTGACGGTCAAACTCATCATCATCGGTATGCAGGCCGTCCGTGAGGATAAAGACCAGGGGACGCCAGTCACCCTTCTGGTTTTCCGTGGTCTTCCTGACTTCTTTATCTATGCACTCGCGCAAGACCTTCAGGGCACCGCCCAATGCCGTGGCACCGCTGGCCTCCAGTTTCGGCTCCTTGAAAAGCATCAATTCCGTCAAGGGCGAGGTCTGCTGTGCCACGCTGGCAAAGGTAATGACCGAAAGACAGGCTGTCTCAAGGGCCTGCGGGTCTCCCTTCAGTTCATTGACCAGCATCTTGATTCCCTGGCGCACCGACTCGATGGGCTCCCCGGACATGGAGCCGGAACAGTCCAGCAGCAAATAAACCGGCAGTCTTCGTACATAACTTGACATAATCAATGCACTCCTTTGTCACGCAATCGCCCAAGTCTTTCCAAGAGCCTGTATCCGTATCCTATAAAAAAACCAATCAGCTTGCGGCGCGAAACGATCCGCACCGCAAGCCACAATCCTGCCAACTATCTCATTCGTTAGACATTCACACCGAAATTCCGTCCCAGTGCGGCAAGGCCACCCTGGAAGCCGCTGCCGATGGCATTGAATTTCCACTCGCTGCCATGACGATAGAGCTCGCCGACCACTACCGCTGTCTCAATGGAGAAATCCTCGCCCAGGTCATAGCGGATAAGCTCCGTGTTATTTGCTTCATCGAAAATACGGATGTAGGCATTGGACACCTGGCCAAAGTTCTGGTTGCGCGTATCTGCCTCATGAATAGTAACCGTAAAATCAATCTTGTCCACGTTGGCGGGAACCTTAGACAGATCAATCTTGATCTGCTCATCGTCACCCTCGCCTTCACCTGTCAGGTTGTCGCCAAGATGCTCAACGCTGCCGGAAGCATGTTTCAAGTTGTTGTAGAAGACGAAATCCTCATCGCCGTTCACCTTGCCGCTGGCACCGCACAGGAATGCTGCCGCGTCCAGATCGAAATCCGAGCCGCCATCATACTTGTTGGTGTCCCAGCCCAAGCCTACAACAATCTTTGACAAACCGGGATTGGTCTTCGTCAGGTCTACCTTCTGGCCCTTCTGCAAACTTACTGCCATAATGAAACTCCTCCTTAAAAAAATAGATTAGTATTATATATCAAGTGCCAGGCACTCAATATCTGTGCTGTCAACCCTTCATCAGCTGCTTCCTGATGAGATCCACAGGAATCATGGTAAAGGCAAGGGCAAATACCAGACCCCAGCCCGCCAGACTGAAGGGCGTGCAGCTGAACATCGCCCCGATCCACTTAAAGGCCTCAAAGGGCACAAGGGCAGCATTCACAATCAGCATCTGCACCACGGCTATGATGACCCACACCCGCAGGAAATCGGGATTTTCGCCCAGCCGCTTGAATATCTCACTGCCATCGTCACGGACATTGAAGCCGTTGAAGAGGGCACTGATGACGAAGAGAACAAAGTACGCGGTGTACAGCTTTTCCTGGCTGCCAAAGAACCCGGCAAACCAGGGCACGGTCAGGAAGGCAAAGCTTATGCCCGTGAGCCAGGCCGCCATAAAGAGAATCTGGATGGCCATGGACTTGCTGATGACACTCTCATCGCGCCTGCGCGGCATCTCCCGCATATAGCGCTCAATCGCCGGCTCATTGCCCAGCATGATAGCACCCAGGCTGTCCATGACCAGATTGACGAAGAGCAGGTGGACCACCTTCAAGGGCTCCGCAATGCCAAAGAAGGGACTGCATGCCGTCACCACAACCGCCGCCACATTGATCATCAGCTGGAACTTGCAGAACTTCAGGATATTATGGTAGATGGTACGGCCATACAAGACGGCATCCTTGATGGAGCGGAAGTTGTCATCCAGGACCACGATCTCCCCGGCCTCCTTGGCCGCCTCTGTGCCGCTGCCCATGGCAAAGCCCACATCTGCCCGCTTGAGGGCCGGTGAATCGTTGACGCCGTCGCCGGTCATGCCCACCACCAGGTTCATCTCCTGGCACAGGCGCACCATACGGGACTTGTCCGTAGGCAATGCCCTGGCGATGACACGGATATCCCTGATCTGCGCCTTGAGTTCATCATCCGACATGCTGGAAAGCTGCGTGGAATCAAAGACCTTGTCCTTGTCGGACTGTATCAGTCCTGCATCCCGGGCGATGGCAATCGCGGTCTCCTTGCGGTCACCGGTAATCATTACCACCTGTATGCCCGCCGTCTGCACCTCGCGGATGGCCTCCTGTGCCTCGGGACGCACATCATCGCGGATGGCCGCCAGGCCAATGAGCACCGCATCGCTGTTTACCTTGTTCTCCGTCATGGGCTGGCTGGAATAGGCAAAGGCCAGCACGCGCATGGCCCGTGCAGCGTAGTCATTGATTTTGTCATTGAGCTTGTCCTTGTCGGCAGTTACCACATTGCCTGACGCATCCACGCCCTGCAGGGAATCCGCCGCCATCAGCCGCTCCGGTGCCCCCTTGTAGAACACCTTCTTTTCTTCCTTGATCTCTGCCTGGCTGAATTTGTTGGCCGAGTTGAAGCCCTGATGAGCACCTACTGTGTAGGCGCCCTGCAAATCCTGATAATCCTTTTCCCCAAGGAAACGCATGAGTGCCTGATCCGTGGCATTGCCGCCGATCACCTGATGATTGGCATCAAACAGGGCCGCGCTGTTCTTTCCTATGGCCAGGTTCACCATTTTCTTCAGCTTGCCGTGCTGGGACAGCTTGTCCAAGGGAATGGCGCTGCCATCCGCCGCCAGGAATTCCACCACTTCCAGCTGCCCCTTGGTGATGGTGCCGGTCTTGTCGCTGAAAAGTATGTTCAGGGAGCCTGCGGTTTCAATACCCACGGCCTTGCGAACCAGTACGTTGTGATCCAGCATGCGGCTCGTATTCTGCATCAGCACCAGGGAAATCATCAATGGAAGGCCTTCCGGCACAGCGCACACCACAATCAGGATGGCCAGGGAAACAGCCTCCACCACATCCATCAGGATGCGTTCCCATCCCAAAGCGCCATAGGCTGAAAAACCTCCGGCACCCAGAATGAAATATGCCATGTAAAGCGCCACGATGACCACTGCGGAGGCATAACCGAACACGGAAATCTGCTGTGCCAGTTTGCTGAGCTTCACCTTAAGAGGTGAGTCCGGCTCATCCTCATTCATCTCAGCAGCCATCTTGCCCATCATGGTGGCGAGTCCCACCTTGCGGACAGCCAGGACGCCTTCCCCGTCAAAAACCACCGTTCCGCGGAACAGGAGATGGCTTCCCGTCAGATCCTCTCCCGTGACGGTCTCCGGAAAGGCAAGATTTTCCGTGGCTGCGGTCTTCTTGCATTCCTCCACCTCTCCGTTGAGCGCCGAGTTGTTTACCCTCAGGTCACCGTCTTCCAAAACCCCATCCGCGGGAATCTTGTCACCGGACTGGAGGAGCACCATGTCTCCCACCACCACATCGTCCATTTCCAGGTTGCAGACCTTGCCCTCCCGATAGACTTTGCAGGTATCCTTCTTGGTGCTTTCCTTCAGCTCCCGATACTTGGTGTCGCTGGCCACCCCGGTCTTCGCCGTGACAAAGGCCACAATCAGGACAGCCACAATGGTACCGAGAGGCTCATAGATCTGGGCATGGCCCAGGGAATACATGACAAGCATGATTACGACAATGATCAGCAGGATGCGGATCATGGGATCATTAAAGGTCTCCTTGAACTCATCCCAGAAAGTAGTAGGCTCCGAATCGGGAATCACGTTATCCCCGTGCTTCTTTCTTGATTCTTCCACCTCGGCCTGGCTAAGGCCCTGTATTTTTTTCATTGACAATCCTCCCAGTTCCTGCGGTTTTCTTCCGACATCATTATACCATAATTCCTTCATTTTTCAAAATTTAATAAATCTACCCCTAACGCATAGACGCATCGTAATCGCGCCCCTGGATGATCCGCTTCCTCTGACGGTCAAAGGATTCATTTATGACACTTTTCGACGCATCGTATTCGGATGTGCGGATATCCATCAGATCCAAAAGGGTATGGATCATGTCATCCGTCATATAGGGACGCGACACTGCAGATGTGATTGCTGCCCATTTCTCCGGATATCTGTCCCGAAAAGCCTCCGATGCCCAAAAGACCAGGGGAACCTCAACGGTATACCGATTGGGATTTTCCTCCACATGGCCCGAGAAATTGCTGCCATCGTCATAGATGGTTTCGCCATGGTCCGGCAGATAGATAACGATGGCGTTTTTCCCGCGGAACCTGTCGATGATGGAAGAGACAACATCGTCATTGTAGAAAAGGGCGTTGGCATACTGTGCCAGTTCTGTCCGCTTCTCCTCGGAAAGTTCCGCCTGCTCCCCATGGATATCCTCTGCCGTAAACTTCGTGAACAGGTACGGGAACCGCATATAGTACAGGCCATGGCCTCCCATGAGATGAAGCACGTAGAAATTCTTCTCCCCAGGCTCTGCCAGGGCGGCATCCAAAAGCGGCAGCAATTCCTCGTCCAGCCGCCCATGGTCCTCCCGCGACTCCCGAAGACTCGTATAGGCCTTTTTCGTGCAGCGATTCGCGTAGAGCTGGGCCACATTCCCCCAGATGCCGGAACTCTCCTGATTGGACAGCCAGAAGGTCTTGTATCCGGCCGCACTCAGCACATCCATGAGATTGTTGTATTGGTACCATTCCTTATCCGACTCGGCATCATGAAAGGTGAACAATTCCTTCAGCACAGCCACCGTTGCGCTCTGCGGGCTGATGGTATCACGGAACACCGCCAGTTCCCCATTTCTCTCCATCTCATCCAGATGCGGCGTGTTTTCCAGATCATAGCCATAAAGATGCATGCGCCCACGATAGGTGGATTCCCCAAGGATGAAAACCACATAGGGGATATCCCCCTCATTGGCCGTGAGTTCCACGGATTGTTCCATTTCTTCGTCCAGTCTTTTATATGCCTCGATATCATCCAGCGAGCGGTCCACAGCCCGCTGGATCTGCACCGCAGGAATGTCCAGGGAATCATTCAGCACAAAGGAATGATAGTGATTCCAGAGCACCCCTGCTGCAAGGATCCCTGCCAGGAAGGCAACCGGCAGCAGACGATTCTGCCACCGCCGCCGCATCATGGAAAACCGCAGTCCGGTGAGTCGGCAATACCCAAACCAAAAGGCAGCCGCCCCGAACAAGATCAACAGGGCGCCCTTCCATCCCACGTACCGTCCAAGGAATTCCCCTGCCTCCGAGGGATTCGTCTGCAGTACTGCCGTAACGATGCCAGCCCCCACCAAGGCCTGATAATTGCAGATGGAAAAGAGTTCCAAACCACCCAGTAACCCGCTGATGAAAAAGGATGCGGCAAGAAGGAACCGCCGCAGGGCACCGACGGGAACCAAGTCCAAAAGCACCACATAAACGCCGGTTCCCACAAGCAGGAACACGCCATCGATAAGCACCACCGCCAGCCGCTCCATCCGATACATGTGGATGTTCATCCAGAGAATCGTAAAATAATTCAGGAAAAACAATCCAAAGATGATCCCAATATTGCGTTCCACGGCCTGCTGCACCCTGCCAAAGCCATGCAGCAGGCTCTTCTTCCAAATATCTGTCTTCACATGATTCCCGCCTGTTATTCTATATACCTGTATCTAATGGTTCGTCTACAAGGCTCCCTCCGCCTATTCGGGCACCTCCCTCTAAGAGGGAGTCTTTAAACCTTCCTGTTTTCTAATGACCGCAAAAGCATGATGCCAGCGGCCAGTGTCAGCAGAAGAATCATTCCCAGGAAACCTACGATGCCTGCCCATCCAAAGGCCGTGAGGAAGTTGCCTCCAAAGGAGCCAATGAAACTGCCGCCGATATAATAGAAAAACATATAAAGGGACGCAATTCTCGCCTTGTCCCCCGCATCCAGCTTTCCTGCCCAGCTGCAGGCTGCAGAATGGGCGCCAAAGAATCCATAGGTAAATATGCCGATTCCGGCAATCTTAAGGAAAAGCGGCATGCCAAGGGAAATCAGGATTCCGGCCAGCATGCAGAGAACGGAGATCACCACGACCTTCCCGTTTCCGATGCGGTCTGACAGCCGCCCCATGATCGTCGAGGACAGGGTTCCCACCAGATAGAGCAGATAGACGAACCCTACCGCCGTCTGGCTCAATCCATAGGGCTCCGCCAGCAGTACATAGCTGATGAAATTGTAGGTGCAGACAAAAGCGCCCATGATGCAAAGGGCAATGCCATAAACGGCAATCAGGCGATGATTTCCCAAGAGCCGATGAAATTCCTTCCACCCACTGATCTTCGCCTTCCGATCCACCCGATGCTTCGCCTTTGGCAAGGCCAGAAGGAAAACGATGCCAATGACAACATAAATCCCTCCCAGGATTCCCAAGGCCATCCGCCAGGAAAAGATATCCGTGAGAAAGCTCAACAAAAGACGCCCCAGCAGTCCCCCAATGGAATTGCCGCTGACATATATGCCAATCACAAAGCCGGTAATGGAACTGTCAAATTCCTCGTTGACATAGGCGATGGCCATGGCGGGAAACCCTGCAAGAACGATGCCCTGGCAGAGGCGCAGGGCCAAAATGAGCTCGAAGCTCTGGCTGACCGCCATAAGGATGGCCATCCCCGCCGACAAAAGCAAGGCAAGGGACATGACCTTCTTCCTTGGCAGCCGTTTCGCGAAGCTCGCAATAAGCAGCATTGCCGCAGCCATGCCACCGATGCCGAAAGAAACCGCGAGACTCGCCATTGCCGGCTGCAGCCCAAAGGTGTCGCTGAACATCGGTATGATGGGCTGGACACAGTACTCCGTGCCAAAAGCCGTCAGGCTCCCAAAAAATAAGGCGAGGATTGCCCGCCGGTATTCCCCTGAGCCCTTCCTGATCCTGTCTTCTGCTACATCTTCCAAAATATCCACCTCATGATACTCACGAAACCCTGCCCATATCATAACACGTCCTTCCCATTTTGCCAAAGGCAAACTTTTCATAGTAAGATATACCTGTTGACGTTGTCTGTCCCTGATTGCTACAATATTTGAAATAGAATAGAAGAAGAGGTACTGCCGCATGGAAGAATACGAAAAGAAGGGCTATCTGCTGCAGGATTTCCGCGTGTTCCGGCTGAAGGATGCCGCCATGAAGGAAATCCCCTTCCACTACCATGATTTTCACAAGATCATCCTGTTCATGCAGGGGAAAGGAGACTACATTATCGAGGGAAAGTCCTACCCCCTGAAGCCCCGGGACATCATCTTCGTGAGCGCAGGGGAAATCCATCGCCCCATCCTCTCTGATACGGTCCCCTACGAGCGCATTGTCATCTACATGGCGCCGGAATTCCTGCAAAGATATTCCCGTGGGGATGAAAGCCTTTCTGCCTGCTTCCGGCAGGCACAGACAGGCTCCAGCGTTATGCACGTAATGCCCGGAAAGAATCATGACCTGCTCTACCATATGGAAAAACTGGAACGGAATGCCCGCAGCCAGGGATTCGCCAACGGACTTTACACGGAGCTCCTCTTCATCGAGTTCATGATTCTCCTGAACCGCGCCCTGCTGGACCATGAAATCGAGGAATTCCATGAGGCCGACTACAATCCAAAGATACAGGGGCTCCTGCAGTTCATCAACGAACATCTCTTCGAGGATCTCCCCATCGATGTCCTGGCAGCCAAATCCTACATGAGCAAGCACTACATGATGCGACGCTTCAAGGCAGAAACCGGCTACAGCATACATCAGTACATCACGAGCAAGCGCCTCCTCCATGCCCGCAGCCTCCTTTCGGGAGAAACTCCCGTCACCCGGATCTGTTACGATTGCGGATTTCATGACTACTCCACCTTTTCCCGCGCCTTCCGGGAAATGTTCCATATGACGCCAAAGGAGTACCGCGAACTGCAAAAAGAATGATTTCCTATATTTTTTCCTTTGACAGGTAGGAATTTCGCATCCAATAGCGAATACTGTACACAGAAGTAGAATTTGCATAGGATTGCCCTGAATTGCACGGGCAGTTCCCAGATAGGAGTGTTTGCCTTGAGAGCTGTTTCTGTAGAGGACCTAAAACCAGGCATGGTGCTGGCGCGCTCGTTGGTCAACGATGACATGGTCGTGGTGATATCCGAAGATACTTCGCTTACCAAGGCTCATATTACGCGTCTGAATTTTTTAAATATTCCAGTCGTTTATGTAAAGGATGAATACGAGCTCAGCAGCAATTACCAGACGGCCTCTGCTGTGTTCAGCCGCAGCAACGCCTTTGTGAAGGACTACTCCTCCGTCGTGGGGGATGCACAGGAAATTTTCGACAAGGTGGGGGAAGGAAAACCGGAACATGTTGAGAGCGCCAAGAACATCGTCACCACTTCCATCGCTCCCCTCTCCCGCAACAGCGGCGTCATTGACTATCTCTTCGAGCTCAACCACCTCGCCAGCGATGTCTACCAGCATTCCCTCCGGGTATCCATCCTGGCAGGGGTCATTGCAAAATGGATGCACTTCAATCATGAAAAGCGTCGCGACATCATGCTGGCAGGCTTCCTCCACGATATTGGCAAGACGAAGCTCCCCCAGCGCATCCTCGACAAAAACCCGGACATGCTCCAGGGAGTGGACTACGAGACCTACATCAAGCACACGGTGGACGGCCAGCATATCCTCAACAACCTTCCTGGCATCTCCGACGGCGTAAAGCTCGCTGCCATGCAGCACCATGAGCGCATGGACGGCTCCGGGTTCCCCTTTGGCTCCAAGGGCAGGGAAATCAACCCTTATGCCAGCATCGTTGCCATCGCCGATATCTACGACAACATCACGACAGAACGGGAAGGGTACGTGAAGCAGACACCCTTCGATGCCATTACCTATATCACTGAACACCTCTACACGAGTCTCGATCCCATCGTCTGCATCCCTGTGCTCACCCATATCAAGGATGCCTTCCTCGGCTCCAAGGTAACACTGAGCAATGGCCTCAGCGGCATGATTGCCTCCTTCCCCAACGATTTTGCCGCACGCCCCGTCATCAGCATCTCTGAGGAAGACCTGGTCAACCTCAACGAACACCCCGAGATCAAGATCATAGAATACAATCCGAAGTGACTTGACAACAAAACATCAAAAGCAAAGAAGTGCCGAGAAACCACGTGTTCCCGGCACTTCTCTTTAAAGCTGCCCCTGCTCCATCCATACCTTCTTCCCATGAAAGGCAATGCCGTACTTCCAGACCGCCCTCACCCCTTGCCGGGAGAGTTCCGTGATGTAGGCTTTCTCCTCAATCTGACGGATGGCTTCCTTGGCTGCTCCCTCCATGTCCCCCTCGGACTTGGCCAACTTCAGCTCCAGGATGACCCCCGGTGCGCCAGCCTTCAAGGGAAAGAAGGCGATATCGAATCGTCCATAGCCGGATTCGCGGTTGGATGCTATGCGATAGGAGCCATTCATGAGCACGGAAAAACCAAGCATCAATCCGTGATAGAAATTCTCCGGGTTGTTGGCGGCATCGTGATAGCTTACAATACCCGCAAGGATTTTCTGCAGACGGTTCTGGAAGGCTGCCGCATCGCCCGACACCATGGCACGAAGCATGTGACGGAGCTGAATGCTGTCCGATCTCGCAGCCATCCAGCCAAGAATTTCCTTTCGGTAGACCATGCGAATTTCCTTATTTGGGATCAGGAGCTTGCAGCAGGGAAGCTCCTCCCCCGTGGGATCCCAATAAGCTTCCACGGCTTTCAGGTAGCCCGTGGTGAGCATCATCATGTAGAGGGCATTGCTGCTTTCACGGATATCCGAGTAGATGACCCCCTCGTCAATGACAGCTTCCACAGGGATTTCCTTCATGAGCCCCTCCAATTCCTTCTGGCGGTCCTCGTCCACATGTTCCAACAGGACATGAAGAATGCTGTTACCGGAAACATTGAGCCAGTAGGTCTGGAACTTGCAGCCTTCATCAATGTAGCGAATGACCGACCATGGATTGTAGATCTCTGCCGAACCAAACCGGTAACCGTCGTACCACCGTTTGAGTTCCGGCAGGTTGTCCCCCACCCCGCATTCCTCCATGAGCCTTGCCGCTTCCTCCTGGGTAAAGCCGAAGATATCGCAATATGCATCGGACAGCACCGAGCATACCTTGAGATTGTTGAGGCCCGAAAAAATGCTCTCCTTGGAGACTCGCGTCACTCCCGTCAGAACAGCAAACCCCAAGGATGGATTTGTTTTGAGGGCAGAGCCCAGGAATCCCCGCATGAAATCGATACCTTCCTTGTAATAGTCATTCTCCCAGGCGGAGAGGATGGGGGCATCGTACTCATCCAGCAAGAGGACGGGCTTTTCCCCGTGATACTGCTCCAGATACGCCATGAGCCGTTTCAAGGAAACCAGCAATTCCTCTTCCGTTCCCTTCCCTTCAAGAATTCTTCTGATATATCCCTTCTGCGCCTCATCCATTGCCTCACTGACCAGCAAATGGCGATGGCATGCATAGGTGTCCTGCAACACAGAAGAAAGCATGGACAGCATGGAAGCATACGTCGGCCGCTGCACTTCCTTCAGCGTAAGGAACACCACAGGCCGGGTACCCTGCTCCCGCATGTACTTCTCCCCCGCCCGCTCGATATCCAATCCCGCAAACAGTTTCCTGTTTTCCTCGGCATTCTCCAAGGTAAAAAAGTATTGAAGCATGGAGAGTGTCAGTGTCTTGCCGAAGCGGCGGGGACGGGTGATGAGTGTCACATCTGTCCGCAGATCCATCAAATTCCGAAGAAATCGGGTCTTGTCAACAAAATAATACTCACCTTGCACCAGTTTCTTGAAATCCTCAATGCCCACGGGCATGGGACGTTTTCTTTCCTGCATTGCAAGCACCTCCCGTACATGCGATCTTCTTGCGTTCAGTATAGCATAGTTCCTCTCCATAAACCACCCTTCCGAGTCCAGTCCATCATCAGTTCGGTGGCTTTACCATGACTCGTCCATTCAAGACTTCAAATACATGACGAATTTTCCATAGACTTTTCGATTTGCTCGATTGGGCGCTTATCTGCCCAACAGGTCATCCTGAGAAGCCTCGCAACATCGTTGACATTCATGCTCTCCGAGCCAGCAACAATTTTATACTTCATAATATGCATCTCCATTGAAATAAAAAGGCAGGGCCGAAGCCCTGCCCGAAAAATCAAGCTTGTTGCTTTTATTGATCTATTTTCTGCCTCAGGCTTCCGGCGCTTCTGTCGGAGCTTCCTCAGCCGGCAGTTCTTCTGCATCGACCACCCGCAGGCTGCGATAGCGGCTCATGCCGGTACCGGCGGGAATGAGCTTGCCGATGATGACATTCTCCTTGAGGCCGATCAGCGGATCGACCTTGCCCTTGATGGCTGCATCGGTAAGCACCCTTGTGGTCTCCTGGAAAGAGGCTGCTGACAGGAAGGAATCCGTTGCGAGGGATGCCTTCGTGATGCCCAGCAGGATCGGCTTCGCCACGGCCGGCTCGCCGCCGCCTTCGATGGCCTCTGTATTCGCTGCCTCGAAGGAATTGATGTCGATGTATTCGCCCGGCAGGAACCCGGTATCGCCGGACTCCTCGATCTTGACCTTGTGAAGCATCTGGCGCACCATGACCTCAATGTGCTTGTCGTTGATCTCAACACCCTGGGATTTGTAGACCTTCTGCACCTCGTAGACAAGGTAGCGCTGTGTCTCCCTGAGACCGCAGACCTTGAGGATGTCATGGGGGTTCACGGAGCCCTCGGTGAGCTTGTCACCCGGCTTCAAGTGGTCCCCATGCTTGACTGCCATGCGCGCACCATAAGGGATCGCATATTCGCGCACCTCGCCCGTTTCCGGAACGATGGTGACCTTGCGCATACCCTTTCCGGTATCCTCCACCTGGGCATCGCCCTCAATCTCTGCAATGATGGCATGATGCTTCGGCTTGCGTGCCTCGAAAAGCTCCTCGACACGCGGCAGACCCTGGGTGATATCATCACCGGCGACACCGCCCGTATGGAAGGTACGCATGGTGAGCTGCGTGCCGGGCTCGCCGATGGACTGGGCGGCAATGATGCCGACAGCCTCGCCCACCTCGACCTCTGCCTGGTTGGCCAGATCCCGGCCATAGCACTTGATGCAGACGCCAAACTGGGACTTGCAGGTCAGGACGCTGCGGATGGAAACGCGCTCGCGCACAGCCGCAATCTTCTTTGCCAGATCTGCGTCAACGCTGTCATTCACCGAAGCGATTTTCTCCCCGGTCTTCGGGTCTATGATATCTTCCGCAAGGACACGGCCAAGGATACGGTCCTCAAGGGACTCGATGACGCCATCGCCTTCCTTGATGGCCTCCACCTCAATGCCGCGAACGTTGTTGTCGCGGACACGAAGCTCTGCAGCATCACTGGCAAGGATTGCCTCGATGAACTCCTTCGTCAGTTTCTCACCCTGGACAACAACGACATTTCCCTCGCTGTCCACCACATCCTTGGTGACTTCCTTGCCGGACATCTCCTGGATCATCGTATCGTGAATCTTCTTGCGGACAGCATCATCCGGCTCTCCAAGGCTGATTGCCTCGGTAATCATGGCATTGCTGACCGCCGAGTCGGAGGTGATGGACGATCCGCGCACCATGATCTCCGTAACGGAATGTTCTCCGATGGTCATGAGCTCCTCATCGCCCAGCACCGTATCCCGCGCCAGGAGAACCTCTCCGGTCTCCGGATCGCGGACATCGGAGGCAAGCAGACGCCCCATGAGCATATCATTGAGGATTTCCAGGGCATCAAAAGTGCCGGAGGCAAGACGTGCGCGCTCACGGATGAGATTCACCGTGGACACATCGCAATCGTCCTCACGCACGATGACATCCTGGGCCACATCCACGAGACGACGGGTAAGATATCCAGAGTCAGCCGTACGGAGTGCCGTATCTGCCAAGCCCTTGCGGGCACCATGAGATGAAATGAAGTAATCGGAAACAGAAAGCCCCTCGCGGAAGTTCGCCGTAATCGGCAGATCGATGATCTTACCGGAAGGATCCGCCATGAGGCCGCGCATGCCGGCCAACTGGCGCATCTGCTGCTTGTTGCCTCGAGCACCGGAGTCCGCCATCATGAAGATCGGATTGAAGGCATCCATGTTATCCATCATGGCATCCGCCACATCGTCGGTGGCCTTGTTCCAAAGGTTGATGACCTTATGGTAGCGCTCGTCCTCTGTGATGAGACCACGGTTGAACTGATGCTCCACCTTGTTGACGATTTTCTGGGTATTCTCGATGATGTTCTTCTTCTCCGGCGGCACAATGACGTCGGAAATTGCCACCGTCATGCCGGCAAGGCAGGCATAATGATAGCCAAGATTCTTGACGGTATCGATGACCTCGGCTGTCTTGGTTGCCCCGAAATGGTTGAAGCAGTTCGCAACCAATTTGCCGATTTCCTTCTTGTTCATGAGGATGCCCAGGGACCACTCGCCGGTTTCCTTGTCCTGACGGTAATAGCGGAGCTCCTCGGGAAGGATCTCATTGAAGATCATGCGCCCAAGGGAGGTACGGACCATCCCATAGCCTTCAATGCGGACCTTGATCTCTGCCTGGATTTCCAGGGCATGCTCCTGATAGGCCAAAAGCGCCTCGCTGATGCCCGTAAGAACCTTGCCCTCACCCTTGGCACCCGGACGGATAATGGTCAGATAATAGGAACCCAGCACCATATCCTGGGTCGGAACAATGATGGGCTTGCCATCCTTCGGCGCCAAAATGTGGTTTGCCGCCAGCATGAGAATGCGCGCCTCGGTCTGGGCCTCTGCCGAAAGAGGCAGATGGATTGCCATCTGATCGCCGTCGAAGTCCGCATTGTACGCCGTACACGCCAGGGGATGCAGCTTCAAGGCGCGCCCCTCTGTCAGCACCGGCTCGAAGGCCTGGATGCCAAGACGATGGAGTGTCGGTGCACGGTTCAGGAGAACCGGATGCTCCTTGATGACATCCTCCAGCACATCCCAGACCTCTGGACGTGCACGTTCCACCATGCGCTTCGCCGACTTGATGTTATGGGCAACACCGGAGCTCACGAGCTTCTTCATCACAAAGGGCTTGAAAAGCTCCAATGCCATTTCCTTCGGCAGGCCGCACTGATGCAGCTTGAGTTCCGGCCCGACAACGATAACGGAACGGCCGGAATAGTCCACGCGCTTGCCCAGAAGGTTCTGGCGGAAACGCCCCTGCTTGCCCTTGAGCATGTCAGAAAGGGATTTCAGGGGACGGTTGCCCGGCCCCGTCACAGGACGGCCACGACGGCCATTGTCGATCAGGGCATCCACGGCCTCCTGCAGCATGCGTTTCTCATTGCGCACGATGATATCCGGCGCACCGAGATCCAGAAGGCGCTTGAGGCGATTGTTTCGGTTGATGACACGACGGTAGAGGTCATTGAGATCGGAGGTCGCAAAGCGCCCGCCATCCAGCTGGACCATCGGGCGGAGTTCCGGCGGAATGACCGGAACCACATCCATAACCATCCAGGCCGGATTATTGCCCGACTTGCGGAAAGCCTCCACTACCTCGAGACGCCGGATCGCGCGAACCTTCTTCTGGGTGCTCAGGGAATGGAGCTCCTTGCGGAGTTCCTCGCTCATCTTGTCAAGGTCAAGCTCCTCCAGCAGATACTTGATGGCCTCTGCTCCCATGCCCACCTTGAAATCAGAACCATACTTCTCCCTGGCTGCGCGGTATTCGTTCTCCGTCAGAAGCTGCTTCTTCGCCAGTTCCGTCCCCGCAGGGTCCAGAACGATATAAGAGGCAAAGTACAGCACTTTCTCCAGGGAACGGGGAGGCAGATCCAGAATGAGTCCCATGCGGCTCGGGATGCCCTTGAAATACCAGATATGGGACACTGGCGCGGCCAGCTCGATGTGGCCCATGCGCTCGCGGCGCACCTTTGCACGGGTTACCTCGACGCCGCAACGGTCGCAGACAACCCCCTTGTAACGGATGCGCTTGTACTTGCCGCAATGGCACTCCCAGTCCCTCGTGGGGCCAAAGATGCGCTCACAGAAAAGGCCGTCACGCTCAGGCTTGAGGGTACGATAATTGATGGTTTCCGGTTTCTTTACCTCACCATAGGACCACTCGCGGATCTTGTCCGGCGATGCCAGGCCGATACGCATGGAATCAAAATTATTTACATCCAGCAAAGAGATGACACTCCCTTCTCTTATTCGTTGTCGTCGTCGATATCCGTTACATCTGCCGCAAAATCAGGCATGCTGCCCAAATCGGCAATGATGTCATCATCACTGCTGTCCTCGGTGACATCGTCCTCCGCATCCGCATCATAGGACGGCTCGCTGGTGGATTTCGAGGCTGTGCCCTCCTTGTCTGGATCCACGCCTGCCACATCGAGGTCAAGTTTCTTTGCCTTCTCGTTGATATCATCATCGTCATCGTCATCCTGAATGGGAATTTCCTTCGCATCCTCGGAAAGCACCTTGATATCAAGGCCGATGGACTGGAGCTCCTTGATGAGCACCTTGAAGGACTCGGGAACTCCCGGCTCCGGAATGTTCTCTCCCTTGACAATGGCTTCATAGGCCTTGACACGGCCAACCACATCATCGGACTTGACCGTCAGGATTTCCTGCAGGGTATAGGCGGCGCCATAGGCCTCCAATGCCCAAACCTCCATCTCGCCGAAACGCTGTCCGCCGAACTGCGCCTTGCCGCCCAAGGGCTGCTGGGTGACGAGGGAGTACGGGCCCGTGGAACGGGCATGGATCTTGTCATCCACCAGATGGTGGAGCTTCAGCATGTAAACGCAGCCTACGGTGACATTGTTCTCAAAGGGTTCTCCCGTGCGCCCATCATAGAGGATAGTCTTGCCGTTTTCGGGAAGCCCTGCCGCCTTAATTGTACCAAACACATCCGCATCGCTTGCACCGTCAAAAACCGGTGTCGCAATATGGAGACCGGCCACGTCCGGCTTCGGCATACCGTTCTTGTCGAAATCGTATCCTGCCTCACGCAGACGCTTTTCCACGGTGGGATCCCCGTCCTTGATCTGCTGGCCAAGGACGCGCACCGCCATGCCGAGATGGGTTTCCAGCACCTGCCCGATGTTCATGCGGGAAGGCACGCCCAGCGGATTCAGCACGATATCCACAGGAGTCCCGTCCGGCAGGAAAGGCATGTCCTCCTGTCGCATGATGCGGGAGACAACGCCCTTGTTTCCGTGACGGCCAGACATCTTGTCGCCCACGGAAATCTTGCGCTTCTGGGCAATATAGACGCGCACGAGATTGTTGACTCCCGGCGGGAGCTCATCGTTGTTCTCGCGACTGAAGATCTTCACATCGACAATCTTTCCTGCCTCGCCATGGGGCACCCGCAGGGATGTGTCGCGAACCTCACGGGCCTTCTCGCCGAAGATTGCGCGCAGGAGGCGCTCCTCTGCCGTGAGTTCCGTCTCGCCCTTCGGCGTAACCTTGCCCACGAGGATATCACCGGGGCGCACATCCGCACCGATGGAGATGATGCCGGACTCGTCAAGGTCCTTGAGGGCATCCTCTGCCACATTGGGGATATCCCGCGTGATTTCCTCCGGCCCGAGCTTCGTGTCACGGGCGTCGCATTCGTATTCCTCGATATGGATGGAAGTATAGAGATCCCGCTTCACAAGATTCTCGGAAAGCAGGATAGCATCCTCGTAATTGTAACCCTCCCAAGGCATATAGGCAACAATGATATT
This sequence comes from uncultured Veillonellaceae bacterium, assembly GCA_902801565.1. Classification (GTDB taxonomy): domain Bacteria; phylum Bacillota; class Negativicutes; order Selenomonadales; family Selenomonadaceae; genus UBA3796. The sequence continues at coordinate 42,946 of CADCIX010000004.1, forward strand.
GTAGCCAAGGGCCAGCTCGCCATGGTCGGTCGCTGGGCCGTCCGCAATGGGCTGTTTCTCCTCCACATGGTCGCCCTTGTAGACGATAGGCACCTGGTTGATACAGGTTCCCTGGTTGGAACGCAGGTATTTCTGCAATTTATAGATATCCAGGTCGCCCTTTTCCGTGCGCACCTTGATCTGGTCAGCCGTCACGGACTCCACGGTTCCCGCACGCTTCGCCAGCACCATGACACCGGAGTCGCAGGCAGCCTTGTATTCCATGCCCGTGCCCACCAGAGGAGCCTGTGTGCGCAGAAGAGGCACTGCCTGACGCTGCATGTTCGCACCCATGAGAGCACGGTTCGCATCATCATTTTCCAGGAAGGGAATCATTGCCGTCGCAATGGAGAACACCTGCCTCGGCGAAACGTCCATATAATCCACCTTCTCGCGGCGGAAAAGGGACGTCTCCTCGCTATGGCGGGCCGTGACGCGCTCGTTCACGAACCATTCGTTCTCGTCCAGAGGCTCATTGGCCTGTGCAATGACGTGCTCATCCTCCTCATCAGCCGTGAGGTAACGGCACTCGTCCGTCACGCGGTGCGCCGCCTTGTCCACGCGGCGATAGGGTGTCTCCATGAACCCGAACTGGTTCACCCGCGCATAGTTTGCCAGGGAGCCAATCAGGCCGATGTTCGGTCCTTCCGGCGACTCTACCGGACACATGCGCCCATAATGGGAGTTATGGACATCGCGCACCTCGAATCCCGCGCGCTCACGGGAAAGACCGCCGGGTCCAAGGGCGGACAAGCGGCGCTTATGGGTGAGCTCGGAAAGGGGATTGTGCTGGTCCATGAACTGGGACAGCTGTGAGGACCCAAAGAATTCCTTAATGGCTGCCACAACAGGACGGATATTGATAAGGGCCTGGGGTGTGATGACATCCACATCCTGGATGGTCATGCGCTCGCGCACGACGCGCTCCATGCGGGAAAGCCCGATGCGGAACTGGTTCTGGAGCAGTTCCCCGACGGCACGCACGCGGCGATTGCCAAGATGGTCGATATCGTCTGTCGTCCCCACATCGTCCATGAGGTTCAGCAGATAGCTGATGGAAGCAATGATATCGCTCTTTGCAATCGTCCGGTCATGGATCTCCCGCGTCTGGGAGCACAAAAGCTTCATATGGGTGCCGTCTTTTTTCATCAGGTACAGGACAATGAGTGCGTCGTTCTTTTTGCTGTCTTCGTCTTTCAGCTCGAAAAGTTCAAAGAAGTCCGTTTCCCGTTCCATGTCCACGGCATCCAGCATCTTTTCCGTAACGACCTCATTCGCAGGAATGACAATCTCGCCTGTTGTCTTGTCAACAACGGGTTTTGCCAGAACCCTTCCGAGAATACGGCGCTTCCATCCCAGCTTCTTCGTGAGCTTATAGCGTCCCACAGTGGCCAGGTCATAGCGCTTGGGATCAAAGAAAAGGGCATTCAAAAGCTGCTGGGCATTGTCCACCGTGGGCGGCTCGCCCGGACGCAAGCGGCGGTAGATTTCCAGCAAAGCGGCTTCCTTTGTCGCAACTTCGTTGCTATCGTGATCCATGGTGAGCCTCATACGGGGATCATCCCCAAAGAGCTCCTCGATCTCCGCATTGGAACTGATGCCCAATGCGCGGATGAAATAGGTCGCGGGCATTTTCCGGGTGCGGTCGATACGCACGGAAATGATGTCGTTGGCATCCGTCTCCAGTTCAATCCATGCGCCGCGGTTGGGAATGACCGTGGCATTGTAGAGCTTCTTCCCCGTGGGGTCGATGGTCTCGCCGTAATAGGCACCGGGCGAGCGCACGAGCTGGCTGACAATGACACGCTCTGCACCGTTAATGATGAAGGTGCCTGTATCCGTCATCAGCGGGAAATCCCCCATGAAGACTTCCTGCTCCTTGATCTCCCCGGTCTCACGATTGATGAGGCGCACATTGACCCGAAGCGGTGCAGCCAGTGTCACGTCCCGTTCCTTGCACTCGTCGAGAGCATATTTGGGCTCCCCAAGTGAGAAACTCTCAAAGGAAAGGACGAGATTGTCCGTAAAATCCGTGATTGGGGAAATATCATGGAAGATTTCCTCCAGCCCTTCATCGAGAAACCACTGGTAGGAATTCCGCTGAATGTCCAGCAAATGCGGCATCTCCATGACTTCCTTGATCCGCGCATAGCTATACCTGGTTCTTTTGCCCACCGGCACAGGATTAAACATTAAATCCTTCACCCCTTAGCCTGATTGAATTAACGACGACAACTATAAATAAACAAGACGAAAAACGGAAGGGGGTATCTCCTTTCCGTTTTTACGCATAGTTCACCCTATGATGTTTCTACGTAGTAATTCATTTTACTATTGAAATTATCTTATGTCAAGAAAAATTTGTACAATAATCGAAAAAAGGCATCCCAAAACGGGATGCCTCAAATGTCGCGTTATGAAATTACTTCAGCTCAACCGTAGCGCCAGCCTCTTCGAGCTTAGCCTTGAGAGCATCCGCATCGGCCTTGGAAACGCCTTCCTTGACAGGAGCAGGAGCACCATCAACGAGAGCCTTTGCCTCCTTCAGGCCAAGACCGGTGACCTCGCGGACAACCTTGATGACGTTGATCTTCTTGTCGCCGGCAGAAGCGAGAACCACATCGAACTCCGTCTTCTCCTCAGCAGCAGCACCGCCAGCAGCAGGAGCACCGGCTGCAGCAACAGCAACAGGAGCAGCAGCGCTGACGCCGAACTTCTCCTCCATAGCCTTGACGAGCTCGGAAAGCTCAAGAACCGTCATATTCTCAATTGCTTGCATGATTTCTTCTTTGGTCATTATAAATACCTCCATACATGTCTTTGTTTTTTAAGAAATTAAGCCGACTCTTTCTGTGCGCGAACAGCGTCGAACACATAGACGGCATTGCGGATAACGCCCTGAAGGACGCCAACCGTATTGGAAATCGGAGCATTCATGCTGCCAAGCAGCTTTGCGATGAGCTCCTCGCGGGAAGGCAGGGATGCCAATGCCTTGACTTCCTTCTCGTCGATGACCTTGCCCTCGACAATGCCAACCTTTATCGTAAGAACATCGGTCTTCTCCAGCTTGTTCTTCTTGATGAAACCGCAAATGACCTTTGCAGGGGCAACGGCATCATCAGAGAAAGCCATTGCCGTCGTGCCCTCCAGGTGGTCGGCAAGGCCATCCAGGCCTGCTTCCTTGGCGGCAATGCGCATCATCGTGTTCTTCACGACATGATAGGTCACGCCAGCCTCCCGGAGCTCACGACGAAGCTGCGTATCCTGCGCAACAGTCAGTCCACGGTAGCCCGTGATGACAACGCCCTTGGCACTCGTCATCTGCTCCTTGAGCTCTGCTACCACTGCCTGCTTCTGGGGAGTCACTTTTGAAGTTACTGCCATTCATAACACCTCCTTTGGATTTTCTCATATGAAAAGCCTCCGGGCTGCGAACGCACCGGAGGCCATACGTATCTTGATGACTCCGGCCTCGGCAGGCGGCACAGGTGCCGTTAGATGATTTCTCAAACCTGCTGTCTACAGCCTATAGGAACTGTTCATCACAGTCCCTTATGAGGTTTTTTCCAAATCAGTTGAGCGCAACGGGAACGCCAGGTCCCATCGTGGCGCTGACCGTGATGGAGCGCATGTACTGGCCTTTTGCAGCCGCCGGGCGCACACGGTTCAAGGTATCAATCAGGGTCTGGTAATTCTGCTGAAGTTTCTCAACATCAAAGGAAGCCTTGCCGATGGGGCAATGGATGTTGCCCGCTTTGTCGGTACGGTATTCCACTTTACCGGCCTTGATCTCGGAAATCGCTTTCGTGAGATCCATGGTGACGGTACCAAGCTTCGGGTTCGGCATGAGACCCCTGGGGCCCAAAACCTTACCGAGACGTCCAACGGTACCCATCATATCAGGAGTGGCAACTGCCACATCGAAATCGAGCCAGCCGCCCTGGATCTTCTGGACCATCTCGTCAGAGCCGACGAAATCAGCACCGGCCTCTTCCGCCTCCTTGACTTTCTCGCCCTTTGCAAAGACGAGCACGCGCTTGGATTTGCCCGTGCCATGCGGCAGGACAACAGCGCCGCGGACCTGCTGGTCGGCGTATTTCGGATCTACGCCAAGGCGCACATGGAGCTCAATCGTCTCGTCGAACTTCGCCGTAGCGGTCTTCTTGACGAGTTCCATCGCCTCAGCTGCAGGATAAAGCTTGCCGGCTTCCAGCAGCTTGCAAGCCTCCTGGTATTTCTTTCCAGCTTTCGCCATTTCAGTAAATCTCCTCTCGTGGTATAACGGTATCTGCCTCCCACGAGGCAATTCCATCAATCAACAATCTCGATTCCCATGCTGCGGGCAGTACCCTCGATCATGCGGGTGGCCGCCTCGATGTCTGCAGCATTCAAATCCTTCATCTTGCTCTCTGCAATCTCCTTCGCCTTGGCGCGGGGGAGCTTTGCAACCTTCGTCTTGTTGGGCTCACCGGAAGCCTTATCAATACCGGCAGCCTTCTTCAGAAGCACAGCCGCAGGGGGCGTCTTCGTGATGAACGTGAAAGATCTATCCTCAAAAACCGTAATCTCCACTGGAATCACAAGACCGGCCTGCGTCTTCGTCCTCTCGTTGAACTCCTTGCAGAATGCCATGATGTTGACACCTGCCTGACCCAGAGCAGGACCTACCGGAGGAGCCGGATTCGCCTTGCCAGCGACGACTTGCAGTTTTACAAGCTTCGCAACTTTCTTTGCCATGATTTTCACCTCCTAAAAATGGTATCCCTCAGTTTTCATATCTTTTCTACTTCGGTAAAATCAAGTTCCACAGGAGTTTCCTCCACAAGAACCTTCAGCCTCATCTTCTCTGTGTCAATGGAAGATATGGTCGCGGTATAATCCTCAAACCATCCGGATTTGATGCGGACCACATCGCCCACCGCAAGATCAGGCATTGGCATCTTCGGTTCCTGCAGCTCCATGCTGCCCAAGATACGGGCTGCCTCTGCATCCGTAAGCGGTATGGGTTCCTTTTCGGAGCCGACGAAACCAGTCACGCCTTGGGTATTCCGAACGACATACCAGGAACGATTGTTGACAATCATCTCCACCAGCACATAGCCCGGGAATATCTTCTTCTTGGTTATCTTCTGTTTGCCATCCTTCTCCTCAAGCTCATCCTCCACGGGAACCACCACGTTGAAAATCTCATCGCTGAGTCCCTGGGAAGCAATCTTGCGTTCAAGATTGGCCTTCACTTTGTTCTCATAGCCGGAATACGTATGGATGACATACCAGGCACGCAACGGTGCCTTCCCGTCCAGCTCTATTCCCGTGTCCTTCTGTGATTCCATCATGTCTCCCAGCCTATCTTAGAATGATATGGAACAATCTGGCGAAAAAGGTATCGCAAATCCATATGAGTGCGCAGACCACCACAACGGCAACGCCCACAACACCAGTATAAGTGACAAGCTCCTTCTTCGTCGACCAGGAGACTTTCTTCATCTCGGCGGCGACTTCTTCCATGAAGCGCTTGACATTGAATCCCTGCTCCGAGGCTGTTTTCTGGTCTGCCAATTATGTCACATCCCCGTGCTTACTTCGTTTCCTTATGCAGCGTATGCTTCTTGCAGAACTTGCAATACTTGCTGAATTCCAGCCTGTCAGGATTGTTCTTCTTATTCTTGTTGGTCTGGTAATTGCGGCTCTTGCATTCCGTGCAGGCCAACGTAACCGCGTTTCTCATGTCTCTTTCGCACCCCTTGCTTAATAAAATCTCACGCAGAAATCCTGCGCCATTTTGAAACGTCACTTATATAATTTATCATACTTGCCGGGGAGTGTCAACGCATCCCGAACATTTTTCGATAAATCATGCCGGTGAACACGAATCATACATAAATAAAAACCCCTTTGCAGGGGCAGGTTTGTTAATTGGTGGCGGCACAGAGACTTGAACTCCGGACACTGCGGGTATGAACCGCATGCTCTAGCCAGCTGAGCTATGCCGCCATATATGGAGCTGATGACCGGGATTGAACCGGTGACCTTATCCTTACCAAGGATACGCTCTGCCGACTGAGCTACATCAGCACACACTGCTGTTTGGTTGCGGGGATAGGACTTGAACCTATGACCTTCGGGTTATGAGCCCGACGAGCTACCGACTGCTCCACCCCGCGATAATGATCATTGCAGGTGATGAATTGGTTGCGGGGATAGGACTTGAACCTATGACCTTCGGGTTATGAGCCCGACGAGCTACCGACTGCTCCACCCCGCGATATCTAAATGCCTTTCGGCTGACAAGAAAATATTATAGAGCAATGTTCCGGATTTGTAAAGGGGGTTTTTAAAAAAATTTACGACCATCTGCAAACAAAACCGCCGACGATGAATGTCGGCGGTTTTGGATCACATGCCTATATCTTCCTTACTGCTCCACGGAAGGCTGTTCCCCATCGAAGAGATAGCCATAACGCTGGCGGAACTCCTCGGGCTCCATCTTGAAGGCATTGGCAAGTCCCGGATCGTCCAGGTCACCCTTCTCAATGCGCATCATGAAACCGCGGGCAATCTTGTAGTGGACGGAATTGATGTTGACCTTGCGCACCTTGGTCTTGCCCGTCTCCGGATCGCGGATGTCCTCAAAGCGCATGGGCACGGCCTGATTGTCCTGAATGGTGATGAGTGCGCCGCTGTCGCCGCGGAACAGGAACTGCATCGCCTCGTAGCCGAGGTTCCTCGCATAGTCGATATCGTAGGCAATTGGAGCCGTGCAGCGAAGCTCATAGCCGATTTCCTTGTCCACGACGGCAATCTTAATGCCCAGTTTCTTGACCTCTGCCAAAACCTGCTGCTTGAGGATTTCGCCGAAATCCAGCTCGCTGTAGCGGATATGCCCATGCTCGTCCAGCACGATCTCGCCCAGTGCCTTGAAATCCTCCTCGGAGATTTTCTCTATGACGCCCTCGGCGATGACTGCAACACCGTAGTTCTTGCCCACCAGGCGGCGCTTGACGATGGAGCCTGTGATGATGTCAACCACCTGCTGCAAGCGGATGCGCTCCTGAGGGAACTCCTCGGGAATGATGGTAAGGGCCGCGCCTGCAGAACGCCCCATACCAAGGGCCAGATGACCTGCCGTGCGCCCCATGGCGATGGTGAAATACCAGCGGTTGTTCGTGGTGCGGGCATCCTCCATGAGATTCTGGATCTCCGTCGTGGCAAAGGCGCGAGCCGTCTCAAAGCCAAAGGTTGGAACCCCTTCCGGAAGGGGAAGGTCATTGTCTATGGTCTTGGGCACATGGACGACATTGATGGTACGCCCAACCTTACGCGCATATTCCGAAACCGCCGTGGAGCTGTATGCCGTATCATCGCCGCCGATGGTAACAAGATGCGTCACCCCCAGCTCCGTAAGCGTCTCCACCACGGTGCGAAGGTCGGACTCCTTCTTCGTCGGATTGAAGCGGGACATCTTCAAAATGCAGCCGCCCGTGAGATGGATACGGCTCACATTGCTGAAATCCAGGCGGATGTAATTCTTTTCGCCACGAGCCAGCCTGGAAAACCCATCGTACATTCCGAGCACATCCCATCCATGACGGTGCGCCTCGCTCGTAACGGCAGAAATCACTGCGTTGATGCCCGGGGCCGGGCCGCCACCGCAGACAATAGCCACAACATTCTTGATACCAATCATTTAGAATCCTCCTTTGAAGTTCATGACTTCTCCTATCTGTCCTTTTCTATGTATTCTTGCAATTCGGCAAAAATCCTGCTTTGCTTTGCGATGTTTTTCTCAAAACCTTCTCAACGCCTTTTGCCCGCCTTGCGCGCCTGCACGTTCTGCCTGCGACTGCGGTCGTTCCGGCCCTTGTGGGATGCGCCCTTGCGGTTGGCATACTTGCTCAGGGGGATACTTTTCTTTTCCCTTTCCGCCTTGCGCTCCTTTTGCAGTTTCTCCCGAATCTTTTCCTGGGTCTTCTCCCTTCGATGGCTCCGTTCCGATTTTTCCTTTGTGATACGCGCCTTGATGCCCGCCTCGATTTTGCGAAGCATGGTATACTGCCGCGCATTCACGAAGGTCACGGCAACGCCCTGCTGTCCCGCACGGCCCGTGCGCCCAATCCTGTGGATGTAGCCCTCCGTGTCGATAGGCATGTCATAATTGTAGACATGGGTCACACCTTCGATGTCCAGTCCCCGTGCCGCAATATCCGTTGCCACAAGAACCTGCAGCTGTGCCGCCCGGAACCGCTTCAAGACCAATGCCCTCTGCGCCTGTGTCAGATCCCCATGAAGCTCTTCTGCAAGATAGCCACGCTGCGCCAGCTCCATTGCCACCTTCGCCACTCTCTGCCGCGTGTGACAGAACACCATGGCAAGATAGGGCTGCTGGGAATTGATGAGTTCGCAAAGCCTGTCGAGCTTCGTCTCCTCCGTGGTATCCACGATGACCTGACGGATGTTGTCAAGGGTGACGTGTTCCGATTTCACAATGATTTCCCGGGGAGCTTCCATGTAACGCTGCGCCAGTGCGCGAACCCTGTCGGGAATGGTTGCCGAGAACAGCATGAGCTGATGGTCAGCGGCAGCCTCCTTGAGCAAGACCTCCACATCCTCAAGGAATCCCCGGCGCATCATCTCGTCCGCCTCGTCCAGCACCACCTTGTTCACCTTGGAAATGTCTATCGTATGACGGCGCAGATGGTCGAGGAGGCGCCCCGGCGTGCCGATGATGATCTGGGGATGCCTCCGCAGTTTCTGCTTCTGCCGCTCGATGTCCTGTCCCCCGTAAATGGCAAGGGAGGCGATGCCCAGCGCTTCCCCGAGGAATGCCGCCAACTTGGAGATCTGGATGGCAAGCTCCCTTGTTGGCGTCACCACCAGAGCCTGTGTCACAGGAACATTCTTGAGCTTCTCAAAAACGGGAAGAAGAAAGGCCAGTGTCTTGCCCGTTCCCGTCTGAGACTGCACCACAGCATCCTGCCCGCTGCGAAGGACAGGGATGGCCTGTTCCTGCACCGGCGTCAATTCCACAATGCCCCTGCGGCGCAAGCTTTCGCATACCGCAGGATCTATGTTCCAATCCCGAAATGTCGTCATATTCTTCCTTTCCGTCAGCTGGAGAGTATTTCCGTTCCTGTTTCCGTAATGAGGACGGTCTTCTCCCATTGGGCGGACAATTTGCGGTCATGGGTCCGCACCGTCCAGTTGTCAGACTTGTCCACATCGACCTTATAGGTTCCCTGGTTGATCATCGGCTCCACGGTGAGGACCATGCCAGGCGCCAAAAGCATGCCCGTCCCCTGCTCCGTATTATGGGAGACAAAGGGTTCCAGATGGAACTTCTTCCCGACGCCATGCCCCCCGAGATCCGTGACCACAGAGTAGCCATTGGCATGGGCATGGTTTCCGCAGGCCGCGCCGATATCACCGACCCAGCCCCAGGGCTTGATGGCCTGGATGCCAAGTTCCATGCACTCCCTGGTCACATCCACCAGCCGCTGCGCCTCCGGCGTCGTCTTCCCGCCCACGATGAACATGCGGGAGGCATCGGAAAAATATCCGTCAAGAATCGTGGTGACATCGATATTCACGATATCGCCTTCCTTCAGGATGGTCTTTTTCGAAGGAATCCCATGGCAGACCACCTCATTGACGGAAATGCAGACACTCTTGGGAAAGCCCTCATAATTCAGGCAGGCGGGAATCCCCCCGTGGCTCTCAATGTACTTTCTTGCTGCATCATCCAGGGAGGCCGTATCGACTCCCGGACGCACCAATTCCTCCATGAGGTCCAGCGTCCCATCGTTGACCACACCGCTCTTGCGGATTCCCTCGATATCCTTCTCGTTATTGATGATATTCCGGGGAGGGCGCACCTGTCCCTTCATCACATTGAACTTCATTTCGCTGATGCGCTCGTCAAAATCCGCATGGCATTTCTTGTACTTCCTTCCGCTGCCACACCAGCACAAATCATTCCTCGCTATCGCCATAATATACGCCAATACTTCCTTTCCATATCCTATCATACCCATAATGGTATATTATAACGCATGGTTCAGATTTTGCCAAAGGCAAAATATACTCTCCCCCCAAACCTTGACACGATTCCCCATTTGCTATATATTTTATCAGTATGGGCTTTAAAGAAGCCCTACATCATAAAATAAAAGGAAGGTGTCATCTTGCGAACCATATGCAAGCGCTTATTTCTTTTCTTTGCCGCACTCCTCCTGCTATTGGCAGGAATAACGGCCTATCTTTGGCACGGTGCCGCAAACTGCGTCCCTGTCCTCAACTACCACCAGATCAATGATACCGAAAACAACGCATTGACCGTCAAGGTTGAGCAATTCGACAAACAGATGCAATATCTTGCCGACAACGGCTACCATACCATAACACCGGCGGACATGCTCGACTGTTGGGAAAACGGCAAGCAACTGCCCGACAAGCCTGTCATCATCACCTTTGATGACGGCTACAGGGACAACTACATCAACGCCTTTCCCATTCTGGAAAAATACGGCCTCAAGGCATCCATCTTCCTCATTACGGACTATGTGAGCCTCTATCCCAATTACGTTACCTGGGACATGGCAAAGGAAATGCAGGAAAGCGGCCTGATTGACCTGGAGAGCCACACCCTCAGCCACACCGAGCTCACAGGGCTGGAATCCAGCGAGGATGTGGTCCGGCAGCTCCAGGAATCCCGAAATGCACTGCAATACCGCCTGGGAAAACCCGCCTTTTTCATTGCCTATCCCTGCGGCTCCTATGACGACCAGGTGGAGCAGCTCACAAAAGATGCCGGTTATCGCGCGGCCTTCACTGTGAACTACGGCCTTGCTTCCCCCGACGAGCAGAGATTCGTTCTGGATCGCATTCCCATTTTCGGATGCAACCAGCATACCTTCCTCCGTTTCAAGCTTCGCATCGTCCTCGCGCCAGTCCTCTCGCCCCTCAGCACCTTGAAGACAAACCTTCAGAACAGCGGTCATACATGGCTGTCCAACCTCATATTGATGCCATAAAAACCGAATACAGCAAGCAAAAAGGGCTGTCCTTTGTTGGGACAGCCCTTTTTTCATCGGATAAACTGGTCAATGGCGGCATTGAGTTTTTCTATTGCTTCCTTGTCCCCTTCCTGCACCGCATCCACAATGCAGTGCTCCAGATGGTCCTTCAGTATTGTCTTTGCCACACCCTGCAAGGCAGCGTTCACAGCAGAAATCTGGATCAGCACCTCGCTACAGTCCCTGCCATCCTCCACCATCCTGCGGATGGACTCCATATGCCCGATGACGCGGGCCATGCGGTTCAGCACGGCCTTCGTCTGGGTATGGGAATGGACATGCCCATGACCTTGCCCATGGGCATGCGTATGTCGGATCACCGTGCCATCCGCCAGGATATGCTCATGCTCCGCCATCCCATCATCCCTTTCCAAAGAAGTCACTTGACCCCCAGCACCACCATCTCGCCGTTGATGTTCCATTCCTTCGTGAACCCATCGGCGCTGCCGTACTCCACAGCATCCGCCAGCACAATGTCACGAATGTAGTCCTCATGCTTTTTCATGATGTCCTGCAGCTTGTCATTGCCCTTGGCGTAGACCGTGATGTGGTCCGTGACCTCGAAGCCGTTCTCCTTGCGCATGGTCTGAACCTTGCTGACGATTTCGCGCACAAAGCCTTCCTCGATGAGTTCCGGCGTGAGCGTCGTCTCCAGTGCAACCGTCACATTGCCGCCGCGCTGGCAAAGATAGCCCTCCGTCTGTGCCATGGTCACTTCCACATCCTCGGTTTCGAGGATGAATTCCCCGGATTTCGTCGTGACCTTGAGCTTTCCTGTCCGGTCCATCTCCTCCTTGGCAGCATGGCCGTTAAGTCCTGCCAGTGCAGCCTTGATCTCGCCGATGGACTTGCCCACCTTCGGGCCAAGGATGCGGAACTGCGGCTTGAAGCTGTAGGAGAGGTATTCCTCCATATCCTCCTTGAAGGTGACCTTCTTGATGTTGAGCTCGTCCTCCACGATCTCCTTGAAGAAATCGGAAAGGGTGCCCTCCGCCTTCACATACATATTGCCGATGGGCTGGCGGTTCTTGATGTTCGCCGCATTGCGCGCCGCCCTGCCGAGAACCACGATTTCCAGCACCAGCTCCATATTCTTCTCAAGCTCTGCGTCGATACACTCTTCCCGTACCGTCGGGAAGTCGCAGAGATGGATGCTCTCCGGCGCATTCTTGTCGATGCTGCAGACGAGATTGCGGTAAATGCTCTCCGTCACGAAGGGAATCAGGGGAGCCGCCGCCTTCGCCGTGGTGACGAGGGCCGTGTAGAGAGTCATATAGGCATTGACCTTGTCCTGCTCCATGCCCTTCGCCCAGAACCGCGCGCGGCTGCGGCGCACATACCAGTTGGAGAGCTCATCCACAAATTCCTGGAGGACCTTCGCCGCTTCCGTCACCTTATAGTTCGCCAGGTTTTCGTCCACGGTCTTCACCATGGTATTGAGGCGCGAGAGGCACCACTTGTCCATGACGGTGAGGCTCTCATAGTCCAGTTCATACTTTGTGGCATCAAACTCATCAATATTGGCATAGAGCACAAAGAAGGCATAGGTGTTCCAAAGGGTTCCCATGAACTTTCTCTGCCCCTCCTGCACTGCCGCGCCGGAGAAACGATTCGGCAGCCAGGGTGCGCTGTTCTCGTAGAAATACCAGCGGATGGGATCGGCCCCATAGGTCATGAGCGCTTCCATGGGATCCACCGCATTCCCCTTGGACTTCGACATCTTCTGCCCGTTCTCATCCTGCACATGCCCCAGGACAATGACATTCTTGTAGGGGCTCTTGTTGAAGAGCAAGGTCGAAATGGCAATGAGGGAATAGAACCATCCCCGGGTCTGGTCCACGGCCTCAGAGATGAAATCCGCAGGGAAATGCTTCTCAAAGATGTCCTTGTTCTCAAAGGGATAATGCCACTGGGCAAAGGGCATGGCCCCGGAATCGAACCAGCAGTCGATGACCTCGGAGACGCGATGCATTTCCTTGCCGCACTCAGGGCATTTGATGGTAATAGCATCCACATAGGGACGATGCAGTTCAATCCCATCGGGACAGTTGTCCGACATGCTCTTGAGTTCCTCGATGGAACCGATGGCATGCTGATGGCCACACTCGCATTCCCAGATGTTAAGGGGCGTTCCCCAGTACCGGTTGCGGCTGATGCCCCAGTCCTGCACATGCTCCAGCCAGTCGCCGAAGCGCCCCTGGCCGATGGTCTTCGGAATCCAGTTCACCGTGTTGTTGTTGCGGATGAGGTCTTCCTTCACCGCCGTCATCTTGATGAACCAGGACTCCCGCGCATAGTAGATGAGCGGCGTATCGCAGCGCCAGCAATGGGGATAGGTATGCTCAAAGACAGGCGCCTTGAAGAGCTTGCCCGTCTCCTTCAGATTCTTCAGGATCAAGGGATCTGCATCCTTGACAAAAACGCCGGGCCAGTCCGTATCCTCCGTCATCTGTCCCTTGTTGTCCACGAACTGCACGAAAGGCATGTCGTACTTGCGGCAGACCCTGTTATCGTCCTCACCGAAGGCAGGGGCAAGATGGACAATGCCCGTGCCATCCCCCGTGGTGACGTAATCATCGCAGACCACAAAGAAGGCCTTTTTCTTGATCTTTCCAACAGCGAAGGGATACAGCGGCTCGTACTCACGATGCTCCATGTCCCTTCCCTTCATGCGTTCCAGGACTTCCCTGTCGCCTTCCACATCCTCAAAGACCGTGTCCACAAGTGCTTCCGCAAGGTAATACACCGTGTCTGCTGCCTTGATCTTCACATAGTCCACATCGGGATTCACACAGAGCCCCAGATTGGAAGGCAGCGTCCAGGGCGTCGTCGTCCAGGCGAGGAAATAGGCATCCTCATCCTTTGCCTTGAACTTCACCATGGCAGAGCGTTCCTTCACGTCCTTGTAGCCCTGAGCCACCTCGTGGGAAGAAAGGGGCGTGCCGCAACGAGGGCAGTAGGGAACCACCTTGTGCCCCTTGTAGAGAAGCCCTTTCTCCCAGATCTTCTTGAGAGCCCACCATTCGGACTCAATGAAGTCATTCTCATAGGTGATGTAGGGGTGCTCCATGTCAGCCCAGAAGCCGACGACCTCGGAAAACTCCTCCCACATGCCCTTGTATTTCCAGACGGACTCCCGGCACTTCTTGATGAAGGGCTCAATGCCGTACTCCTCAATCTGCTCCTTGCCGTTGATGCCGACAGCCTTTTCCACTTCCAGCTCCACGGGAAGCCCATGGGTATCCCAGCCCGCCTTCCGCAGGACGCGCTTTCCCTTCATGGACTGGTAGCGGGGCAGCATATCCTTGATGACGCGTGTCAGCACATGACCGATATGCGGCTTGCCATTCGCCGTGGGCGGGCCGTCGTAGAAGGTGAAGACATCCTTCTCATCCCGCTGCTCCACAGCCTTTTTGGCAATATCATGCTCTTTCCAGAACTTGGCAATCTCTTTTTCTCTCTCCACGAAATTCAGATTCGTGTCCACCTTGCTGTACAAACAAAATCCCCCTATCATTCAAAAAGCCCCCATCCCAAACAGGATGAGGGCTTTCATCGCGTTCACGAAACGCTTTTTATCGTATCACAAACAGCGCACAATTTCAATCCATGGCACACTCAAATCTTGAATTCCACAATGGCATTCTGGAGATCCTGTGCCTGCTCCGCGAGCTTGCGGCTGGCATCGGCAATCTCGTGCATGGATGCCGTCTGCTCCTCTGTGGCTGCGGAGACCGTCTGTGCCTCGTCCGCCACCTTGCGGCTCATGTCGTTGATCTTCGTGACAGCTTCCTTGATGCGGTCCGTACCATCTGTCAGGTCGTGCACCACATTCTCCATCATCTTGGAACTGGTTGCCACATCATCGACCATCTCGGAAATATGGCGGAAGGCTTCGCCTGCCTCATCGACAGCCTTCGTGCCGTCCGTCACCTGGTCGACACCGTCATGCATGGCCTTCACGGCATTGTCCGTATCCTGCTGGATGGTAACGATGAGCTGGGAAATCTCACCGGCTGCCTCACGGGACTGTTCGGCAAGCTTCCTGACCTCATCGGCAACGACGGCAAACCCGCGGCCATGCTCACCGGCACGCGCCGCCTCAATGGCCGCATTGAGCGCAAGGAGGTTGGTCTGCTCGGAAATCGCAGAAATCGTATCCACAATGGTGCCGATCTTCTGGGACTGGTCGCCAAGATTGCCGATGACCGTGGACATGGCCTGCACCGTATCGTTGATCCGGCCCATGCCCTCTACGGCGTTGTCAACGCTGGCCTTGCCCTGGATGGCCGCCTTGCTGGTGGAGTTGATCTTCTCTCCGGACTCCCCGATGGTCACCTTGAAGTTGTCCATATGGTTGGCAAGATTCTGGGTGTTCTCATTGGCCATTTCCACGTCGGTGAACTGCTCGCTGCAGGAGCCCGCCACATTCACGACGGATTCCGCGATGGACTGGCTCACCTGCGCAGACTGCTCCGCCGTGGAGGTAAGCTCCTCCGATGCTGCAGCCACGTACTCCGCCGCCTGCACAATGCGCTGCATGAGCTCCCGGATCTTGGCCTGCATCTCGCTCATGGCCTTGCTCATGACGCCCAATTCATCCGGCCTTGCGGAAAGCTCCCGCATGACAGCCTCCACCTCGGAATTGACCCTGAGATCGCCTGTCCCCATGACACGAAGGCGATCCGTAACCTTCTGGATGGGAGCCGCAATGCTGTTTCCTACATAGATGGCAAAGAAAATGAATATGACCTGCAGAACGACAATACAGATGATGGCCTTGACGATGCTTGCGTGAAGCTGGCTGGAAAGAACCTCTTCGCGCTCCGCCACCATACCGTCAATCTCATCAATCCAGACGCCTGTTCCCAATACCCAGCGATAGGGCTTGAAGGTCGTCGTATAGTTTCTCTTCGGCAACGGCGTCGTCTCGTTGGGCTTCGCGAACATCAGATCCGTGAACCCGCCGCCGGGCTTCAGGCCGTTCTGGATCATTTCCTTGATGAACTCCCGTCCGCTGGGATCCTTCAGGTCGATACGGGATTTTCCCTCCGTATCGCGCCCAAGAAGCACCACATTGACGCCTTCCTCGGTATCGATCCAGAAATAGCCCTTGCCCTCGTCATAGCGCAGGTCGCGAACAACATCAGCCGCCTGCTTCTTCGCCTGCTCCTCTGTGAGCTGGCCTGCCTGCTGCTTCTTGTAGACCTCCTCAATGGCACTCACTGCCAGCTCCGTCTCATCCCGAAGCTTTGTCTCGACGCTCCGCTCCAGGTCCGCACGGTAGTTTATGAGCTGGTTCTCGTTGTCCTTGATGGAATTGTAGATGAAAAATCCTCCAATGCAGACCATCGTTACGACAGATACGCCCACAATGACGCAAATCAGCCGCGTTTTCATTGAATTGAACATATTTCCCCCTCCATTGCTTAAAATATAAACTTGGACAAAATCTTGACGTATATTAGCTATATATTGCCTATTCGATATGCGCATTCTTTTTTCCTGCTACAAAAAAAATTTTATTATTTTCTTTTTTCCAGACTTTCGTTTATAATTATACGAACAACAACTCTTGGAAAGGGTGTTCCTATGCACCAGTATCTCTTCTATATTGGGGAGTTCCCTGTCCGCACGTACGGGCTCGTGATCTCCCTCAGCATCATCCTCGCCACCGGTGTCGGCTACTTCCTTGCAAAGCAGGATAGCAGAGGCTATGAAAAGCATGTGGTGGACATCGGCATCTACTGTGGCATCGCAGGACTCTTAGGGGCAAGGCTCTGGGATGTCTTTTTCTTCGACTGGGACTACTATTCCCATCATCTCACAGAGCTCTTCAATGTCTGGCAGGGAGGCATGGCCATCCAGGGCGGGGTGCTGCTCGGTGTCATCACAGGACTCGTCTACGCAAAACGCCATCATCTGGATGCCTGGGCATTGGCGGACATCCTCGCCCCGGCCATCGTTCTTGGACAAGCCCTGGGCCGCTGCGCCAACCTGCTGAACGGCGATGCCTTCGGCGCTCCCACCGGTTCCGCCTACGGCATCCTCTATCCCGATACCACCCTTGCCCATCACACATACGGCAGCCAGCCCCTCTGGCCCGCCGAAGTATGGGAAGGCCAGCTGGACATTGTCATCTTCGCCCTGCTCCTCATGTTCCGCTGCACCAGCCATGCCAAGGGGCAATGCCTTGCCCTCTATGTCATGCTCTACTCCGCCGCCCGGTTCTTCCTGGAATACCTGCGCGGGGATTATACCCATCTCATCCTTGGCGTATTCAAGAGCGCGCAAATGACCAGCGTCACAGCCTTCACCATTGCCGCCATCGCATTCCTCCTGCTCCAGCTGCGAAAATCCCGCAACGATTCCCCGCCCCACACCCTGCCAGCACATGACAAGAAAAACAAAAAAGGACCGAAGTGCCGATAAGACACTTCGGTTCTTTTTATCCTCGGTATGTCATTGATTGTTGCGACGGGCAAGGATGCGGATGACCTTTGCCCCCGTGTTGTGGATCTTTCGGAAAGGAGCCACCCGCGTCTTCGTCTTCGGCTTGATCTCCTTCTCCTTGCCGAAATCCCCCCGCTTGAGCAGCGTGGATTTCATCTTGTCGGGCTTGAAGAATTTCTGCAATTCCTTGTAGATTGGCTCCGGCTCCGCATTTTCCCGGCAAAGGAAAATATCCATGGCAACATATCGCAGATCCGAATAGACATGGATTGCGATATGCCCATCGCGGAAAAGGAGCATGAAGGCAAAATGATTCGCCGCAACCTCCTCGGAAGAAAGGTTCAAGAGCCCATAGCCCTTGTCTTTCATGAGTTCCTGCAAGGCATCCTTGATCAGATGCAAGTCCTCAAGCTTGCTGGACTTGCAGTTATAGAAATCCACCGTCAGATGACGCGCAAGTATCTTCACTGGAAAAAACGCTCCTTCTCTTTCATATCACTCAACTGTAACGGATTTTGCCAGATTGCGGGGCTTGTCCACATCACAGCCGCGCGTGATTGCCGCAAAGTAAGCAAGAAGCTGAAGCGGCACCACGGTGAGAAGGGGAATGAGCAGTTCATCCGTCTCAGGCACCTTGATGACATGGTCCACATACTTCTGCAGTTCCTCGTCGCCCTCGGCTGCAATGCCGATGACCACAGCATCACGAGCCTTGACCTCCTTGATATTGGAAAGTGTCTTTTCGTAGACGCTCTTCTGGGTGGCAAGGGCAATGACGGGAACCCCTTCCACAATCAGAGCCAGCGTGCCGTGCTTGAGTTCCCCGGCAGCATAGGCTTCTGCGTGGATATAGGAAATCTCCTTCAGCTTCAAAGAACCTTCCAATGCCACATCGTAGTCCAGGGAACGGCCAATGTAGA
This sequence comes from uncultured Veillonellaceae bacterium, assembly GCA_902801565.1. GTDB lineage: Bacteria > Bacillota > Negativicutes > Selenomonadales > Selenomonadaceae > UBA3796. Next base: position 61,430 of record CADCIX010000004.1, read on the forward strand.
AGACATCCTCATTGAAGCCGTACTTCCTGGCAAAGGTCTTGATGGGCTCCACATCGGAAAGGGTCTCGCTGATCTGGGCAGGAATCTTCTTGAGCAAATCAATGAGCTCCCTGACGCGCTCCGGCGTCTGGGTTCCCTTGATTTCCGCCATGTAGAGGGCCAGCATGAAGAACAGGATGAGCTGCGTCGTATACGCCTTCGTGGAAGCCACGGCAATCTCGGGGCCTGCCCAGGTATAGAGCACCTGGTCTGCCTCACGGGCAATGGAAGAGCCCACCACGTTGGTGAGAGCCAGTGTCTTTGCCCCAAGGCGCCTGGATTCCTTGAGTGCCGCCAGGGTATCGCTCGTCTCGCCGGACTGGGAGACAACGATGAGCAGGGTGTTCTCATCCACGATGGGATTGCGATAGCGGAACTCCGACGCCAGGTCCACCTCCACCATGACGCGGGCGAGCTTCTCGATGTAGAACTTGCCCACAAGCCCTGCATGATATGCCGTGCCGCAGGCAACAATGTAGATCTTGTTGAAGGAATTGAGGAATTCCGGCGTCCACTTGAGCTCCTCCAGCACAATCTCCTTTCCATCCTTGGAAATGCGCTGGCTCATGGTATCGCGCACAGCCTTGGGCTGCTCATGGATCTCCTTGAGCATGAAATGCTCATAGCCACCCTTCTCCGCAGCCTCTGCATTCCAGTTGACCTCAAAGACCTTCTTCGTCACAGGATCTCCCTGACGATCCATGATATCGACAGAATCCTTGCGGACAACAGCAATCTCGCCATCGTTCAGGATGAACGTGCGGCGGGTGCGCTGAATGATGGCAGGGATATCCGACGCGATGAAGTTTTCCCCATCCCCAAGGCCGATGACCAGAGGATTGTCCTTCTTTGTGCAGATGAGCCTGTCGGGATGCTTCTTCGACATGAACACAAGGGAATAGGATCCCTCGATGCGGCGCAGCACTTCCCGTACCGCCGCCTCGAAGTCCCCATGATAGACAGCTTCCAGCAGATGCGCCACAACCTCTGTATCCGTTTCGGACTTGAAGGCATGCCCCTGCTCGATGAGCTCCTCCTTGAGCGCCAGATAGTTTTCAATGATGCCGTTATGCACCACGACAAACTCGCCGGTGCAATCCGTATGAGGATGGGCATTGCGGTCCGACGGGCGCCCATGGGTCGCCCAGCGCGTATGTCCGATGCCAAGGCAACCCTTCGGCATATCATCCTCAATCTTTTCCTTCAGGGAAGCCAGCCGCCCCACGCTCTTCTCCACACGGACCACCGAACCGTCATACACGGCGATGCCGGCGGAATCATAGCCACGGTATTCCAGCTTGGAAAGGCCTTCCAATAGAAATTCCACAGCCTCCCTGTCTCCTACATAGCCAACAATACCACACATATTCGAAACCTCCATTATATGCAACACAAGAACTTCACTTTCCTGTTGCCTGCATGGACCTGCTGCCCATGCCATACCCTCCGCCAGCTTTGTCCCGGAAATCACTTTCCGGTTTTGTCTGGTTTCTTTCGACCGGGCCGGCCGAGAGGCATCCGCTGACCTTCTCGACAACCTCTTCCTCGTCCTCTCAGCAGCCTCCCGCCACTGAGAACCAGCGCTAAGACGATCTTCGCCTTTTCCGTAAGAAATCCCGCCTCCTTCCCATCCCCGCGCAACAGAAATCGGGGATACGTGTATTGTAGCGTATAGAAGGGGAATAGTCAACGTAAAAAAGAGACCGGAAACCGGTCTCCTTTTGCTGCATTCATGAAATCATACCCGCGGTTTCGCGAAAATCATGCGCCCCGCCGCTGTCTGCAAGGCAGATGTGACCTCCACGTCAATGGTATTGTTGATGTGGCGGCGGCCGTTTTCCACGACAATCATGGTGCCGTCATCCAGATAGGCAACCCCCTGGCCAGGCTCCTTTCCATCCTTTACCACCGTGACCTGCATGCTTTCACCGGGAATGACCACCGGCTTCACCGCATTGGACAGCTCGTTGATGTTGAGCACTTCCACACCGCGAAGCTGCGCCACTTTGTTCAGGTTGAAGTCATTGGTGATGATCTTTCCGCCGACCTGCTGCCCCAGGCGCACGAGCTTGGAATCCACCTCATTCACATCATCGAAGTCCACATTCGTGATCTCCACCTTGAGCTTGTTGGACTCCGTGCGGATCTTCTGGAGGATGTCCAGCCCACGGCGTCCCCGGACGCGCTTCAAGGCATCCGCAGAATCCGCGATATGCTGAAGCTCTTCCAGCACAAAGACAGGAATCAGCAAGGTACCTTCCAGAAACCCCGTCTCGCAGATATCAGCAATGCGTCCGTCAATGATCACGCTGGTATCCAGCAGCTTATAATGCTTGTTCTCCGCTGCCGCTGCCTGTTTCGCGCCCTTGTCCTTGTCCTTATCCTTGTCCCTGGCCTTCACTGCCTCCCTCAAGGTTTTCGGAATACCATCGAAAAGCCCTGCAATATCCTTGCGCTTCTTGATGGTGATATGTATGCCAAGATAACCAAGGACAATGCTGAACACCACGGGAATGTAATCCCCTACCACTGGAATCTTCGCAAAGGAATAACTCAGGAGATTCGCAATGATAAGTCCGATTGCCAGGCCGCAGGCACCGGCAATGACATCATGGATCGGCATCTTGTTGAACTGCGTCTCCACCCATACATTGAATCGCTTCAGCTGCTGAATCAGGAACGATGAAAGAATGAAACCTATAAATCCGCCAAGAAGTGCCCCAACGAGGATACACAGCATACTCGCCAGCGTGAGCTTGAAAAAACCCATGTCCATCTTCAGTATTTCCGTGCTGATGAAAAGCGTCAGCGCCGGACTGGCAAGATGCAGAAGGGCTCCGCCGGCAAGGGCCAGCAGCAATGTGATGATCATACGCAAAATCTTGTCAAGCATCTCTCTCACCTCCTTTCCTCGCAAATGTCAAAAAAAAGAAATTCAAACAGATTGCATCATCAAACCTGTTTGAATTTTCCAGGGATCAATGATTTTTCGGAGGGGAGGACATGAGCTCCTCGAGCCAGTTCTCCACTTCATCCAATGACTTGTCGCAGGCATAGATGAGCTCGCTCACGAGGATCTGCTTTGCCAGATCCATGAGGCGCTTCTCGCCGCTGGAAATGCGCCGCTGCTTGTCCTGACGGATGAGATTGCGCGCCACAGCCGCGACATCGCAGAGATTTCCCGTTTTCATGCGGTCAAGGTTCGCCTGAAAACGCTTGTTCCAGCTTCCCGTCATGCGTTCCGGCTTATCCTGCAGCACCGCCAGAACATCCTTGACCTTGTCCTCCGTTATGACTCCCCGAAGACCAATGTTCTCTGCATTGTCCACTGGAATCATAACTTTCAGGCTCCCCATGGGAAGCCTGAGCACGTAATAGGCCTTGTCCTCTCCCAAGACCTCGCAATGTTCAATTCCGGCAATCTTCCCGGCACCATGCATTGGATAGACCACCGTATCCCCAACATTCAGCACGCCCTCACCTCCTGCCGAAACGCTCCTATCCCCTTTATTATAGCACGTTTCCCAAGGATTTGGCGAGTCCTAAATTTTCTTATTTTAACACTTACATAAAAGCGCGTCAACCATCCCACAACATATTTTCGGGAGTCTCCCCTCCCGCAAGAAGCGCCCTGACCACCTCACCCGCAAGGATGAAGCCGGCCACAGGCGGAACAAAAGAGATGCTCCCCACAATCCGCTCGCCAATAGGACAATCTTCCTGTCCCACCGGCAAAGGAACCTCCTTCGAGTATACCACCTTCAGATCACGCACCCCGTATTCCCTGAGCTTTTTCCTCATGATACGCGCAAGGGGATCCACGCTGGTCTTGTAGATGTCCGCCACCTCGAACATGGCAGGGTTCAGCTTGTTTCCGGCTCCCATGCTGCATATGATGGGGATTTTCCGCCTTTTGCATTCCAACACAAGACTAACCTTCCCCGCCACGATATCAATAGCATCCACCACATAATCATAGTGCCGGGCAAAAAAAGCATCCGCATTCTCTGCCGAATAAAAGGCATCCACGGTATCCACAACCGCCTTCGGATGGATGTCCAGAACGCGTGCCTTCATGACCTCCGTCTTCTTCTGCCCCACCGTTTTCGTGGTGGCATGCAGCTGACGATTGATATTTGAAGCACAGATATCATCCTTGTCGATGAGCACCAAATGTCCTATGCCCGCCCGTGCAAGCCCCTCCACGACAAAGGAACCCACACCGCCGATGCCGAACACAGCCACCGTGCTTTCCGCCAGCTTCCTCATACCGGCTTCCCCCAGGAGAAGCTCCGTGCGGACAAACTTGTCCGGATAATCCGTCACAAAGTCCACGCCTTATTTCTCCTTTGGGGCCATATCCGTGATCTTGAAGGCGGGAATGGCAAAGGCACTGCTCTTGGGCCTTGCCTGCGGACGGTTCATGAAATCCGGTGTATCCAGATTGAAGCCCTTCTGTACCGCCACCTGGCTCTTGGGCACTTCCGCCTTTGGCGCCTTCAGAGCCATGCTGCCCGCAAAATCCGTGGCGATGATGGTGGCCTGAATGACATCCTTCATATCGTTGTTGATAACCACACCGAAAATGATGTTCACCTCGGGGTCCGTATTGTCGAAAATGTACTTCGTGGCCTCATCCACATCGCAAAGGCTCAAATCCTCGTTGGCCGTGATGTTGAGGATGATGCCCCGCGCTCCCTGGAGGGACTTGTCGATGAGCGGGCTCTCCACCGCCAGTTTGACCGCATCCACGGCACTGCGGCGGCTTTGGCCAATGCCCAAGAGGGCATCGCTGCTCTCGCTCTGGCGGAAGATGGTCGTGACATCCGCAAAGTCCACATTGACCACCCCTGTGGTGAGGATCAGCTCCGCCACACAGCGGATGGCCTGCTTCAGCACCTCATCCGCCGCCTCGAAGGCATTGACAAGGGACATGGAGCGGTTCTCTGGCAGCTTCATCAGATTGTCGTTCTGGACGGCAATCAGGGCATCCATATGGGACTGCATCTTGACAATCCCCGCCTCAGCAATCTTCTTTTTCCGTGCGCCCTCAAAGGTGAATGGCATCGTGACCACACCGATGACCAGAATCCCCAATTCCTTCGCAATGCGCGCCACAACCGGGGCAGCTCCCGTACCGGCGCCGCCACCCATGCCTGCCGTGACAAAGATGAGGTCTGCGCCCTGCATCATGTCCTTGATCTTTCCCTCATCCGCCTTGGCGGCCTGCTCGCCCTCTTCCATCTTGCCTCCGGTGCCGCGCCCCTTCGTGATGGCCTCGCCGATCTGCAAGGTCTTGACACCGGCAGCCTCCATGATGGCCAGCTGCTTCTCATCCGTGTTCACAGCCACCAGCTCAATATCGAGAAAATCACTTTTCGCCATGCGCAAAAGGACGCTGTTGCCGCCGCCACCCACACCGAACACCTTGATCGTGACGATTGCCCTTCGAATTGCTATATCCTCTGCCGCCATAGAAACCAGGCCCCTCTCACTCATGATATCGCATTTTGCGCTCATACAACCCATTATCCTTTACAATTTATATTATATTCATGATTTTTCCATGAAACCCTTCCCGGCGCCAACGAGCTCCATGCGAAACGGTGTTTCGCATTACGCCCTTACACGAAATCTAACCAATTCTGCGCCCTTCGGGCTTGACCCGCTAAGATTTCATAGTAAAAAAGGCGAGGCCCAAATGACCTCGCCCCCTGTTCCTCCAAGAAAACCTTCCGGCTCAATGGAAAAGAACGACTGCCAAGCATGCAAGAATAATCTTCAGGCTGTCAAGCTTCACAAAAAACACTTCCTAATATTTTATAGTCCTTGACACAATCAGAATTATACAAGCATTTCCGAAAAATATCAACAAAAATTTCTCATGGCACCGCCATTCTCTTTCTCCTCAGAATGCCCCCCATCTGCGTTGCCACCATGCCCGCCGTCATGAGGACGCAGCCGAAGATCTCCATGCCGGTCATGACCTCGCCAAGGATGAGCCAGCTTGCCAATGCGCCGAAGATCGCCTCAAAGCTCATGATGATTGCCGCATGGGAAGGCTCCGCGTATTTTTGCCCGATGATCTGCAGCGTAAAGGCCACCCCCGCCGACATGACCCCGCCATAAAAGATGGCAAAACCTGCCGACTGGATATCTTCCCACCGGATGCTCTCAAAGGCCAATGCCGCCAAAAGACTGGCCAGGGTACAGATTCCCACCTGGGCCGCCGAGAGCTCCATGACATCCACGCATCCCGCAAAACGATCTATGAAGAGGATATGAGCCGTCCAGAAGAAGGCGCTGATGAGCACAAGGCTGTCACCGAACCCCAGGGACAATTCCCCGCGAATGGACAAAAAATAGAGCCCCGTGATGGCAAGCAGCGCGCCTGCCCAATTTTCCGGACGAATGCGCCTCCCCAGCAGCACGGAAAAAAGAGGCACCAGGATAATGTAAAGACATGTGATGAACGCCGTCTTGCCCGCTGTGGTATAAAGCATCGCCACCTGCTGAAAAGAGGTGGCCACAAACATGATGCAGCCGGCCCCCATGCCGGCCTTCCAGCCGGGCATATAGGTTCCCGCCTGCTTCGCGATCCGACGGGGGCCCCGATAAAGCCACCAGATCAACAGCAGGGAACAAAAGCCAAGAAAATACCTCGATGCAGCATAGGTGAAGGGGCCAAGATTGTCCATGCCCGTCATCTGGGCAACAAAGGTCGTTCCCCAGAGAAAGGCTGCCATCATCAGAAAAAGATTGCCACGAAGGCGCATAGAACTCCTCCCTGCTACACTTCTCGCTTCGCAAAGTAATCCATCGTGCGCCTCAATCCCTCCAGCAAGGGCATGGCCGGCTTCCACCCCAGCCCCCGCGCTGCCTTGCCATTCGCCAGCATGGACCGGCGGATGTCACCGGGACGCTCCGGGCCATAAAGGGGAATGATCTCCCTGCCAGCGATTTTGCTCAAAAGGCTCACCAGTTCCCGAAGACTTGTCTCCGTCTGTGTGCTGAGATTGTACGCCGTATTCACATCCTTTGTACGAAGGGCGGCACAGATCCCCTTGGCGATATCCCCTGCATAGACAAAGTCCCGCGTCTGCTCGCCATCGCCAAAGATCGTAATGTCCTCACCCTGAACAATCCGCTTCGCGAAAATGCTGATGACGCCGCCCTCTCCGCCATCCCCCTGACGTTCTCCGTAAACATTGGCAAAGCGCAGGACAACATGATCCATGCCGAAAATCTGTCGGTAGACTTCCAGATAATGCTCCGCTGTCACCTTGGACAACCCATAGAAGGACATAGGCATTAGCGGCTTGCTCTCCAATACGGGAAGATCCTCTGCCGAAACATTGCCGTAACTGGCTGCCGTGGAAGAAAAGATAATCCTTTCTATGTCGCATTGCCGCGCAGCCTCCAAAAGATTTATCGTTCCGATGATGTTCTCCTCTGCATCGTTCTTGGGATCCTGCACGGAGGCATCCACCATCGTCTGCCCCGCCAGATGGACAATGGCATCCAATCGTTTCCCCTGAATCTTCTGAAGCAGTGACTCATCACAGACATCCATCTCCAGGAATTCGACATCCCCGGGCACATGTTCCCGCAATCCCGTGCTAAGATTATCGAGGACAACAGGCGTATGGCCTTCCTCCTGCAAAGCGCGTACGAGGTGAGAACCGATAAATCCCGCGCCACCCGCAACTAAAACCTTCAACAAAAACATCCCCTTACGCAAAATCTACAAGACTCTTAACGACACAAATGAATCACAACATTCTCCAGTATCTCCTCTCCTGCCTGTCCGGTCTTGAGGAAATAATCCGCATCGGCAAGATCCAGCATTGCCCTTTTGAGCACCGGCACCTCAAACCTTTCCGCCGCCTTTCCCAAGCGTTCCGCAATCACGGGATTGAGTTCCAGCGGCTTTGCCAATGCCTTGCCTCGATATCCCCTGGCCTGCAGGTCTTTCGCCTGCCAAAGCTGACGCACATGGCGGGCAAGAAGGTTGAGTATAAGAGGAAGGTAAGCGCCATCCCTCATCTGCCGTCGAAGCAGCATGAGAGACTTTCTGGCGTCCTTCGCGCTGACAGCATCCATGAGTGCAAAGACAGAAACCTCCGGAACACCGGCAAATACCTTCAGCAAAGCATCCTTTGATATGAGCCGGTCCTCCGTGAAGAGTGCCAGCTTGTCGAACTCCTTGTCCAGATAGGAAAGGGAAATCTGCTGCATCATGCTCACGGCACTGGCAAAATAAACATAGGCCTCCCTGTCGAATTCCTTGTTCATCGCCTGCAGCTTCCCCTGAAGCCAGTCATTGATATTCCATGGGCGGACAGCCTCCGCTTCCAGCACGGCACCATATTTTTCCACGGTTTTGTATAGCTTGCGCCGCTTATCCGCCTTTTCTCCCGTCATGAAGATGACATAGCTGTACTCCGGCATGTCGGAAAGGAGAAGCAACAGACGCTCCATCTTCTTGTCCACCGGCTTTTTGGGCTTTCCTTTTCCCTTTTCCTCTGTCCCTGTCTTTTTCTCCCGGAACAATGACGTATTCTTCAGCAGGATGACATTCTTTTCAGAAAAGAATGGAGCCGTCTCTATGAACCCTGCAAGAGTATCCGGATCCACGTCACCATCTATGCTCTGCAGGGAATCCTGCATTCCCTTCCCATCGGGAAAAAGAGCCTCCATGATGCGCTCTTTCGCCTTTTCGATGTAATAACTCTCCTCACCGCCGAGAAGGTAGATGTGCTGCAGACTGCCTTTTCGCAAAGCAGCCATGAACTCGCCAAACTTCAATCAAGGATCTCCCCCTATGCCGCCCTTTTCCAGCGTTCTGACAACCAGCAGAATTCCCACATATATACTCACGCTATTTTAATATAGATTCGTTCCTTTTCTCGAAATTCCTGCATCAAGGCATGGACATCCGCGAAAGCAGAAAATGAGGCGTTCCGTAATGGAACGCCCCAAAGCATGACACATGACCCAGGTTTCGCCAAGAACAAAGCCTTTCAGCCCATCTCCGGGCGGACATGGATTTCCTCCAATTCCTCCAAAGTCTTTTGCTTGCTCTCCCTGCCAAGGACAAGAATGACGGCAGAGACCAGGACAAAGACAGAGGCAAACATCAGGAATACCAGATTCATGCCGAAATTCTGTGCAATCATGACGCCCACCAGCATGGGAGCAAGCATCCCGCCAATGCGGCCGAAGCCTGCGGCCCAACCGCTTCCGAGGGCCCGGATGGCAGTGGGATATTGTTCCGGCGTATAGGTGTAGATGACACCCCATGCACCGAGATTGAAAAAGGACATGGCCGAGCCCCAGAGAAGCAAAGCCGTCGTATCGGCAGCATTCCCAAAGAAATAGCTGCAGACACCGGAAAGGAGCAGGAAAAGGGAAAGCGTGTACCTGCGCCCGATGATGTCCACGAGCCAGGCAGCGGCATAATAGCCGGGAAGCTGGGCCAAGGTCATGATGAGTACATATTCAAAGGTCTTGACCACGGCAAAGCCCTGGGCAAAGACCAGGGAAGGCAGCCACATGAAGATGCCGTAATAGCTGTAGACAATGCCGAACCATGCCAGCCAGAGCATGATCGTGCGTGTACGGTATTCCCGGCTCCAAAGGACGGAAAAATTCATTTTCTTCCCGGAATCCTGCTGCATCTCCATGGGACTGAGGCTCTCTGCAAAAGGACGGCTTACCACATGGAGCTTTTTCTCCAGATCCAGAATGATATCCTTCGCCTCCTGGATGCGATTCTTAGAGATGAGATAGCGAATGGACTCCGGCATGTGAAGGCGTATCAGGAAAACATAAAGGGCGGGAAGCGTCCCGATGACAAAAGCAGCCTTCCAGCCAAAGGCCGGAATCAAGAGATAGGCGATGCAGGCAGCCACCAGCCAGCCTACCCCCCAGAAGCTTTCCAAAAGCACGATGAAACGCCCCCGCAGATGGGCAGGTGCATATTCACTCATGAGGGTGGCAGCAACAGGAAGCTCGCCGCCAAGGCCAAAACCGACGAGAAAGCGGAATACCATCAAGGATTCATAGCTCCAGGCCAGGGCGCACATCCCCGTGGACAGGCTGTAGAGCAGCACGGTGATGGCGAACACCCGCTTGCGCCCAATGCGGTCTGCCAACGTTCCCGCAAGAATCGCACCAAGCGCCATGCCGATGAGCCCAATGCTCCCAATCCAGCCCATCTGCGCAGGCGAGAGCTGCCACTCCTTTGCCAGGATGGGAAGCACGAAGGCGATAAGCCCGGTATCCATAGAATCAAAAAGCCACCCAAGCCCTGTGACAAGAAGCAGCTTGTATTGAAACGAGCCGACAGGCAGCCCCTCCAACCGTTCCAAAATCATAATAAACCATCTCCTCAATAGATTGGACAAATGTATTTTTCCCGTCCATGAGTATAACAAAATCCACCCCGAGCGTCAACCGTTTGGGTATTGATGGTTTTCCAATCGAGCAGAAAAAAGCACCTGCGATCCTGTCGCAGGTGCCGGAACAACGATTTTCAAATATCAGAGTGCGCCAAGGCTGCTTGCCACGAGATAGGCGAGCAATGCGCCGCAGAGCGGTGCAAACACAGGAACCCAGGAATAACCCCAGTCGGAACCACCCTTGCCGGCAATCGGAAGGATTGCATGGGCAATACGGGGACCGAGGTCACGGGCGGGGTTCATGGCATAACCCGTGGGGCCGCCAAGGGAAAGACCAAGGGCAACGATAAGGATGCCGACGATGTACGGGCCATAGCCGGGAGTCATGCCGTTGAATGCCTTCGAGAAGGTCATCCAGATGATGAACATCAGGAAGAAGGTTGCAATCACCTCAGTGAGGAAGTTGGCTGCCGCATTGCGGATCGCAGGAGCCGTGGAGAAGATACCAAGCTTCGCCGCAGGATCCGGAGTCTGGGACCAGTGGGGCAGATAGCAGAGCCACACAATGGCTGCACCGACAACACCGCCGAGTATCTGCACAAGGGAAGTCACGAGGAACTGATTGAAGGTGTAAACCCCAGCCAAGGTCTTTGCCAGGGTAACCGCAGGGTTCAAGTCACCCTGGGGAGCGCCGAGGGTCGTTGCCGTGAAGACACCGAAGGTAACTGCAAATCCCCACCCGAGGGCTATGCAGACCCATCCACCGCCGACACCCTTGGACTTCGTGAGTGTCAAGTTAGCGCAGACGCCGCAACCAAAGACAACCAGGACCAATGTTCCCATAAATTCGCCTAACAAATTTTCCGAACCTGTTACCATTGTTTCTCATCCTTTCTTTTTTATAAAAATATTAATGCGGATATGCGGGCCGGACAGAAGCACGTTGCCAGCCCAGCCCACATACTATAACACAAACTGCTTTCCCAAGCAAACTTTAGGACTTACTCTTCTTCATCCAGCCAATGCATGGAGTGCTTCACAGCTTTCCTCCAGCCCTTGTAGAGACGATCTGCCTCTGCCTTGTCCATGCCCGGCTCGAAGCGGGTATCGAGCTTCCAGCTGCTGGTGAGCTCCTGCTTGCTGCCCCATACGCCAACGGCAAGGCCTGCAAGGTATGCTGCGCCAAGAGCCGTCGTCTCCGTGATCTGCGGACGGTCCACAGGTACGCCGAGGAGGTCAGCCTGGAACTGCATGAGCAGGTTGTTGGCAACAGCGCCGCCATCCACCTTGAGCTCCGTGAGCTTGTTGCCGGAATCGGCTTCCATGGCATCCAGCACGTCGCGGGTCTGATATGCGAGGGAGTCCAGCGTAGCCCTTACGATATGGGCCTTCGTCGTGCCACGGGTGATGCCGATGATCGTACCGCGGGCATTCTGGTCCCAATAGGGAGCGCCAAGGCCAACGAACGCAGGAACAACGTAGACGCCGTCCGTGTCCTTGACCTTCTTTGCCACCCACTCGGAATCCGGAGCGGAATCCACGAGGCGGACACCGTCACGCAGCCACTGGATTGCGGAACCGGCAACGAAGATGGAACCTTCGAGAGCGTACTCCACCTTGCCGTCCAGGCCCCAGGCAATGGTCGTGACCAGGCCGTTCTTGGACTCATGGATCTCCGTGCCCGTATTCATGAGCATGAAGCAGCCAGTGCCATAGGTGTTCTTCGCCATACCGGGCTCGAAGCAGTTCTGCCCGAAGAGAGCTGCCTGCTGGTCGCCTGCCGCGCCGGAAACCGGAATCGCAGCGCCGAGGATCGAGGGAACCGTCTCGCCATAGACGCAGGAAGAGGGCTTGACCTCGGGAAGCATGCTCTTAGGAACACCGAGATAACCGAGGAGCTGGTCATCCCATTTGAGCTCCTTGATGTTGTAAATCATGGTGCGGGAGGCGTTGGAGTAATCCGTCACATGAGCCTTGCCGCCCGTGAGCTTCCAGATGAGCCAGGTGTCGATGGTACCAAAGAGCAGCTCGCCGTTCTCTGCACGCTGGCGCACACCCTCCACATTGTCGAGGATCCATTTGATTTTCGTGCCGGAGAAATATGCATCAATCATCAATCCGGTCTTCTGCTTGACCTCATCCACAAGGCCCTTTGCCTTCATCTCCTCTGCAATGGGAGCCGTCTGACGGGACTGCCAGACAATGGCATTGTAAACCGGTCGGCCGGTCTTCTTGTCCCAAACCACAGTCGTCTCGCGCTGATTCGTGATACCGATGGCTGCAATGTCGCTGGCTACCAGGCCCGACTGCTCCAAGGCTTCCTTCATGACCGTCGTCATGCTGCTCCAGATTTCCTCGGCATCATGCTCTACCCATCCAGCCTCGGGGAAATACTGGGTGAACTCCTTCTGGGAGACACCGACGATCTTGGAATTGCGGTCGAAGATGATCGCACGGTTGCTGGTCGTTCCTGCATCCAAAGCCATTACATACTGTTTTGCCATTTTTGAAAACCCCTTTTCTTTTGAAAATATTGCGGTTCCATACACATCAATAATCCCCGGCAATCTTCTGGGCAAGATCCAGAATCTTGTCCGCGTCAATCTTGGCATAGAGATCCTTCGGGATCACCGCCGATTTGACATTGGGATACTTCACCTGTATCTCCGGCAGCTCAAAGGCCGACTGGGGCGCAAGCAAGAGCACATCCGCAAAGGCTGCAGCCTCCTTGACCTCCTGCACAGGGTAGAAACTGACCGAGCAGGGATATCCCAGCCGGGCAGCCTCACTCTCCATACGGCGCACCAGCATATTCGTGGAAACGCCCGCCGAGCAAAGCAAAACGATTCGACGTACCTCCATTTTCTTCCCCCCCCTTCTTGCTTTAGGACTCTATATTGCAAAAATCAATAAGCCTTTTCCAATATCTCAATGGGATGGCATGGTTCCACATGCCCTCCATGCTGTATCTGCAGCCGGCAGGTCCCGCAATCGCTGATGACCTTGTCCGCATTTGCCGTCTTGATGCGCCCGAAGAGCTCCTCGCCGATCTTCATGGAAATCTCGTACTTGTCCTGCTTGAAGCCATAGTTGCCGGACATGCCGCAACATCCCGCATCGGCAAGCTCCACCTTCACGCCGGGAATCTTTCCCAGAATGCGCGCCGCCGGAGTTCCGAATCCCTGGCTCTTCAAATGGCAGGGAACATGATAGAGCAGGCTCTGGGAAAGGGACTTAAACTCGGTGTTGAGCTTCCCCTCCTCCTCCAGCATGGCAAGGAATTCAAAGGCATCATAGACGTTCGTCGCTGCCTCCTTCATCTCCTCCTCATCGAAAAGTTCCCCATATTCCTTCTTCAGCATCAGGGAACAGCTTGTGCAGCATGCCACCACGGGAATCCCCTTCTTCTTCCATTCGAGGATGCGAGCCACGTTATTGTGGGCATGCTCCAATGCCTCGTCGAGATAGCCTGTCACCACCAGCGGCGAACCGCAGCAGTTGAACTTCTCGTCCACAAGGACCTCATAGCCGTTCTTCTGCATAACCTTCACAAAGGCCACGCCAACCTCCGGGTCGTTCTCATTGATGAAACAACCGGGGTAGAAGACCACCTTCTTCTCCGAGGGCTTCTGCGAAATCCCCTTGAACATGGAGAGGAAGGAACTGGAAGCATAGGCAGGCATGTCGCGCTCCCCTGCGATGCCCATGGAGCCGAAGATGCCAAAGCACTTGCCGATCTTCATGCCGAGATTCGCAAAGGTCGCCCCGAAGGGAAGCATGCGCACCCGCTTTGCCATGCGCTCCCCATGGGCCAGCATATCATCCCGCTGGGAATGGGGATGGGTCCTGTAATACTCGGCACGATGGAGCATGTTCAGCGTGGAAACCTCCACGCCGGAGGGACATGCCCTGTCACAGCTCTTGCAGTTGGAGCAGAAGTCCAGACTCTCCTCCACATCCTCCTGGGAGAACCGCATGCGGTTGTGGGCCGGGCCCACCAGCTTCGGCCCCCGGTATTCCTTGGATGCTTCCATCACGGGGCAGCTGGACATGCAGGAGGTGCAGGACAGGCAGTGGTCTGCCGTGAGCATTGCTTCTGCTTTTTTCTGAAGCGCATTCATTGTTTCGCTCATCCTATACTCTCCTTCCTCACATCATCACGGCCTTGTAGGCCGATGCCAGTGCCACGCCGTTGCCGGAATGCTCAAAGCAGAAATCATAGCCGCCCAGATTCCGCCCAATTACATATACATTATCAAACACCACTTTGCCGCTATCGTCCACGGGCCGCAGGCTCTCGTCCGTACGGATGCCCGTCTTGGCAAAGCCCTGGGGCTTGTCGGAGAACAGCTGCTCATTGCTCCAGTTCTCCTCACCGGGAACGAACCAGACCGGCAAGTCAAAAATCATTTCCCTGGGCTTCTCAAATTCCCGCATGGTAATGCCTCCGCTATAGAAGCCTCCCGTTGCAAGGATGAACTTGTCCGCCTCATAGGTCTTCTCCCTCGCCGCCGCCTGTGCCACAACAGCCGTGCATTTGCTGCCCTTCGTCACTGCCCGCAGGACCTTCGTGTCCTCAATGATATCCACGCCCAGTTTCATCAATGCCTGATGAAACATCTTCTGGAGCCTGAGCCCATTGACAGAAGGCGGCAGACAGGTGGTCTCAATGACCTCCGCCCCCAGTTTCTCCCGAAGGGCAATCGCAACCGATTCCCCCGAGGTTCCAAGTATCTGGGGCAGAAGGAATACCGCATTGCCGGAAGCATGGGGTTTCAAGGCATTCACAAGAGCTGCCATGCCCTTGTCCTGATCCAGCCAGCGAGCCGCGTCCAGTGTCGTGACATCCCTGCCGCCTTCCAGCCCAGCATCCACCATGACCACTTCATAAGAAAGATTCTCTCCCAAAAGCGGGCGGATGTTTTCCTGAATGATGTCCCCATAGAAATCCTTGAGGCCGGAAATGCCGACAATGACAACCTTGCTCTTCCCCTCAAAGGCAGCCCCGTCCAGGGACTGTGGGGCAAGGCAGGTCGGCTTCATAGTCCCCACTGCCGTCGGGACCATAATCTGCTTCTCAAGGCTCCCATGATAGGGGAACCCGTATTCCTTCGTGAAGGCAAGGAATTCATCCACTGCCTTCTCCAGCATATCCATGCCGATCTTCTTGTAAGGATGGTCTTCCGGCAGACTCTTGATGCCCTCTTTCGGGGAAGCCACGAACTCATGGTTCCCATCAAAGCCCAGAACATCAATGACACCGCTGTTGAGGGAAAGGGAACCGGAGCCCGTCGTGAGAAGGGTCACTGTCTTTCCCTGCCTGACGCTGGTGTATGCTGCCATCAAACCCGCCAGACCGCTTCCGATGACAATCGTATCTGAATGCTTCATGCCTTCTTGCCTCCGTCTACATGGAATGAAAGTTCATAGAGTGCCCGCGTCATCTCGATCTCCCGAAGGGTGCGCCCCACGAGAACCGGACGGATGCCCTTCCAGCGCCCTTGCAGGAACTGCTTCATCTGTCCAAGGGAATCCTTTGCCCCCTTGTCACGACCGCACTTCGCAAAAACGGCGGCACTCCTGAGCGCACAGAAATTTGCCTGGCAGGTTCCCATGCCAATGCGGGTGCGACGACGGATGTCGTTGATCTGGAAGCTCGAGAGCTCCTTCGCAATCTCCTCCACCTCTGCCAGAGTGACGTTTTCGCACTCGCAGACAAGCTCCCGCTTTTCGGGATGGCTCTTGAGATCCTCCACCACGCGGCTGAACCGCTCCGGTCCCAGCCGCGTCGCCGCAAGATCCGTTCCATAGGCGGGGAAGTACTTCCTCGCTTCCTTCTTGTCGTTCTCCGCAACCTCCGGCACCAGAGGCTCCTCTGCCGTCCGGCAGGGCTCCTTCACATTGAGCTTCTCGCAGATCTGGTTGGAGATTTTCTCGGCCATGAGGCGATAGGTCGTAAACTTTCCGCCGACAATGGTCATCATGCCCTTAAGCCCGTCGTCCTTCCCATGGTCCACAATGGCAAAGCCACGGGAAGCCCCACGCCCGGAGGCGCCGCCCGGAGGCATATAGAGCGGACGGGAACCGGCAAAGGCCCGGAGCATCCGATAGTCACGCAGATTCTCGAAGGTCTTCTCCCCAATGCTCAGGAGGTTCTCCACTTCCTCCCGGGAAGTGCTGGTATCCTCCGGATCCGGAATGCTCATGGAAGACGTTCCCAAAATGGTGATGGACCCATGAGGAACGAAAATGTCGCCGTCGGAGGACTTGTGCAAACGATTCACCACATGGCTGGTAATGCGCTGGTTGAAGGCAAGGAGCGTCCCCTTGTCCGGCTGTACGCCGACCTCCAGCCCCGCCAGGGCCGCAACCTTTCCTGCCCAGCCGCCGGCTGCATTCACGAGGATGTCGCAGGCAATCTCCTCGATCTCACCCGTGATGGTATTCCTGACTGTGACACCCTGAATCTCGCCGTTCTGCTGCAGGACATCGACCACCTCCCGATAGGTCTTGAACCGTCCGCCATACCGTTTCGCGGACTCCACATTCTGCCAGGACATCCGGAAGCCGTCAATGGCGGCATCGGGAACAAGATAGGCGGAAACAACGTGCTTCGAGAGAAGCGGTTCCAACCGGAAGGCCTGTTCCAGGGTGATCGGCTCTGCCTTGATTCCGCTGTCCGCGCAACCCTTGACCCATTGCGGTTCATAGTCGGGATCGTCGATATCCAGGCGCACGAACATACCACCCGTGGCCTCCACACAGGACTTGCCGATCTTTCGCAGGATCTGGTTCTCGATAATGCATTCCCTGGCTGCCTCCTGATCCTTCACAGCATAACGCCCACCGCTGTGAAGCAGGCCGTGATAACGGGAACTGGCGCCATTCACCAGGTCGCACTTCTCAACGAGAAGGACATCTACACCCCTCATCGCCAGGTCCCGGAGGATGCCAACGCCTGTGGCTCCGCCGCCGATGACAACGACCGTCGCTTTTTCCATCATCCATTCCCCTTTTCCGCTCAATTTTTGCTTCCCATAATACTTGTGTTCTTTGAAATATACGAACAATTTATAGCATACTGACAAAATTAATGATACGTGTTATAATTATCTAAGTAATATTATTTCGTTTTCGTATCGGACAGTAACACTAAATCTTGTTTACAAGATTTATATTACAACAAAATTTCATTCTAGTCAATACGAAATATGATTTTACTTGATTATATTTTTTCGTTTTTTCTATTGCTGTTTTCTTTTGCAAATTGTATAATATATTATATAAATTATCCTTATATCGAATATCCTTATATTGAAAAAGTTAGGGGCCTGAAAATCATGACCAGGGAAGACTATATCAGAACGCTCATCAAATCACATGGGTACACCTTGAAGGATTTCGCCAAACTGATCCATATGCCCTACACCACCCTGCTGTCCATCCTGAACGGCTCCATCGGCGGAGCCGCCATGGACAATGTCCTCAAGATATGCCAGGCCCTGAACCTCCGCATCGAGGAACTCAACCAGCTCTCCGGCGAGAACGGGCCTGTGCCGGATGCGCCAAAATCAGAGGATGGCATCGACACCCATCTCCTGGAGCTCATCCGTTCCCTTCCCCCGGAAAAACAGGTCGCCCTGAAAATCCTGCTGGCCAATCGATAGCATATTTTCTCCCAAACGAAAAAGGAGCCGTCATTGGCTCCTTTTTTCTGCCCTATATCCCTACGCTGCAATATCCACATTCGCGCCCCGATACTTATTCGCGGCATCCGAAGACTTCAAATCCTGCTGATAGGGATTGCTTTCGTTGTAATATCTGATCTGCGTGCTGGTAACCCCGCCGGAGACATACGTCCGCCCGCATTCCGGACAAATGTCCATCTTGAGGCGCACCGAGCAACGCTCCACCTTGCCATTGTTCAGATCCGCCTTGCGATAGGCATTCGAGACATGCTCATGCTCATGGCCCAGCACAACGGAGGCCGCATTGCTCGGGGCAATATGACCCGCCGCCTTGAAGGACACCATTTCGTCAGACCCGTCCTGGTACTTACGGCTCTTGCAGGTCTCGCACTCCCCGGGTGAAGATTTGCGGCCCGAAATCTTCTTTTCGGCATCCTCGGCGTCTTCCACGTCATCTGCGCCATCTGCACCATTCACGTCATCTGCATCATCTGCTCCATATGCGCCATAGGCGCCGTCCATTTCATCCTCTGTGCCATATGCACCCGATGCCCCGTATTCCGGATCCGCAGGATTTCCCTGTCCATTTCGCCAGTCACCGTAACCGGAATATCCATATGGGGAACTGCCATAGGCGGCAACATTCATCATGGACATAATTCTCCCTCCTCAGGGGGTGTTGATAAACTCCGTCAGCACACTATAGCGGCCATTTTTCCGCCTGACTGCGTTAGCGAAATCTTGACGTAGCTCTGCTACGACTGCGATTTCGCTTCCTTGCCAAACGAAAAACTGTCTCGCTATAGTGCACAGCCTACATTTATCAACACCCCCAGAAAACGCATTTCCATCCATGCTTCCGTATATTTTCATTATATCATGAAAGAAACAATTTTGCCAAAATTTTTAAACCTTCAGCTTTATCCTTCCTCAAATTCCATGAGTTTTTCCAGCAATTCCCTGTCCATGGCCGCCAAATCCTTCTTTTTCATGCGTTCATAGGCAAGCGCCCGGTTCGCATAGGCGAGACGAAGTCTCGGGTCCAGCTCCAAAGCCCTGGTATAGTCCTCCACCGCCGCAGGAAAGTTCTTTTTGCAGGCATAGGTATAGCCCCGATCACAGTATAGAACAGCGTTCTTCGGCTCCATTTCGATGGCCTTCGTGAAATCCTCCAGAGCCGCATTGTATTTCCCCATAATCCCACGGCAAATGCCCCTTTGATGATAGGGCTCTGCCACATCAGGATACAATTCTGTCAAACGGGAAAGATCCGCTTCCGCTTCCGAACCGGAATCCTGCTTCATCCATGCAATCGCGCGATGAAGATAGGCGTCATAGGACTCCTGCTCCTCAATCGCCGCGCTGAACTGTTCCACAGCCCTTTGGTAATCCCCTTCCAGGAAGGCTTCCTGCCCCATGGCATCCAGCACCGCTGACTTTTCGGAGTTGTCCTTGGCAAGGGCCAGCGCCTTTTCCAGATATCCATCCGCCCCGGAAAAATCTCCCTGCCGGGACTTCAACATTCCCATATAGTAATTCGGATGCATCGCATCGGGTATGGATTCCAGGGCACGCATCAGATCCTCTTCCGCTTTGTCCATCTGTCCTGCCTCATAATAGGCGGCACCACGGAAGGAAAGGATTTCTGCATTGTCCGGATCCTCTTCCAGCAGTTCACCATAGATCCCTGCTGCCACATCGGGGCGCCCCGCAGAGATGGCTGCCCCCGCATCCACCCACTTCTGCTCCGTAGGGGACAGTTCCTCTGCCGAGGCCGTCCATGCAGACATCCACAGGAAAAAGGCCGCCACCAGGACCAGACACCCGCCGCGCAGGAATCCGCGACGCAAATGATACAAAAAAGCGATCATCACAGTCTCCCCTTGAAATCCTCGTAACCGAAATGGCGCAGGACCTTCCATTCCCCGTTTTCCACGACCACGATATCCGGCAGCGGCATGCCGTTGAAGGTGTTGTTCTTCACCATGGAATAGATGGCCATGTCCTCAAAAATGACGCGATCCCCAATCTCCAGGGGCGCATCGAAGGAATACTCCCCCATGATATCCCCGGCAAGGCAGGTGGGACCGCCAAACCGATAGGTGAATTCCTTCTTTCCCGGCTCACCCGCGCCAACCACGGGCGGACGGTACGGCATCTCAATGACATCCGGCATATGGCAGGCCGCCGAGGTATCCAATATGGCATTTATGGCATTTCCTGCGCTTTCCTGCAATGCCAGGACCTTCGTAACCAGGAAGCCAGCATTGAGCGCAACGGCTTCCCCCGGCTCAATATACACCTCCAGCCCGTATTTGTCCTGCAGACGGGCAATGCACCGCTTCAGGATCTCCATCCGATAGCCCTCGCGGGTGATATGATGGCCACCGCCCAGATTGATCCACTTCCGCCCCTTGAAGTAAAGCCCGAACTTCTGCTCCAATGCCTTGAGGGTTTCCTCCAGTGCATCGGCATCCTGCTCGCAAAGGGTATGGAAATGGAAGCCGTCCACCCCATCCAGTTTGTCGTGCTGGAAATCCCTCAGCGGAATACCCAGACGCGAACCGGGAGCGCAGGGATCATAGATCTCATGCTCCTGGGTCGAATGCTCCGGATTAAGCCGAAGGCCACAGGAAGCCCCCTGGGCCCGCGCCCTCTCACCGAAGGTCTCCATCTGCTCGAAGGAATTGAAGATGATGTGGTCACAGATGCCGGCAATCTCATCAAACTCCTCCTCCCGATAGGCTGGGGAGAAAATATGGTTCTCCTTCCCCATTTCCTCATGGGCCAGCCTTGCCTCATAGAGCCCGCTGGCCGCTGCCCCCGAAAGGTATTGGGCAATGAGGGGATAGAAGTAATACATGGAAAAGCATTTCTGTGCCAGAAGCACCTTTGCCCCGGTTTCTTCCTGCAATCCTGCCAGGATTTCCAGATTATGCTCCAACAGGTCTTTATGGATCACATAGGATGGAGTCGGGACCTCCATCCATTCCTGACGCATGGCTGTCATTCGTCCACCATCTCCGGATGGAAGCTTTCCTTCCAGGGAAGACCCCACTTGTTCAGGGCATCCATGAAGGGATCAGGATCGAATTCCTCGATGTTCTTGACCCCCGGGCCCTTCCATGTGCCGTTCATGACCAGCATGGCCCCGATCATGGCGGGAACTCCCGTGGTGTAGGAGATTGCCTGGGAACCGACTTCCTTGTAGCACTCCTGATGGTCGCAGACATTGTAAAGATAGTAAGTCTTGTCCTTGCCGTCCTTCTTCCCCTTGAAAATGCAACCGATGTTCGTCTTGCCCTTGGTGCGCGGGCCAAGGCTTGCCGGATCGGGCAGGACCGCCTTGAGGAACTGCAGCGGAACGATCTTCTTTCCCTCGAACTCGATGGGCTCAATGGAAGTCATGCCCACATTTTCCAGGCATTTCAGATGGGTCAGGTAGCTCTGCCCGAAGGTCATGAAGAAACGGATGCGGCGGATTCCCGGAATATTGATTCCCAGGGACTCCAGTTCCTCATGATGGAGAAGATACATGTCCTTCGGCCCGATTTCCGGAAAATTGTAAACCCGCTTGATTTCCATGGGCTCCGTCTCCACCCACTTGCCATCTTCCCAATAGCTTCCCTTGGCGGAAACCTCCCGGATGTTGATCTCGGGATTGAAGTTCGTGGCAAAGGGGTAGCCGTGGTCCCCGGCATTGCAGTCCAGAATGTCAATATAGTTGATTTCATCGAAATGATGCTTCAGTGCATAGGCGGAAAAGACCCCCGTGACGCCGGGGTCGAAACCGGAACCCAAAAGCGCCGTGATGCCCGCCTTCTCGTAGCGCTCCCGATAGGCCCACTGCCACTTGTACTCAAACTTTGCCGTATCCTCCGGCTCGTAGTTCGCCGTATCCACATAATGTGTCTTTGTGGCAAGGCACGCATCCATGATGGTGAGGTCCTGATAGGGCAATGCCAGGTTCAGCACCACATCGGGCCGGAACTTCTCAATGAGAGCCACCAGTTCCTCCACCTTGTTCGCATCCACCTGGGCCGTGGTGATCTTCGTCTTGCCCCCATCCAGCTTCGCCTTCAGGGCATCGCACTTGCTCTTCGTCCGCGAGGCGATGCAGATCTCCTCAAATGCCTCGCTGTTCTGGCAGCACTTGTGGATGGCGACACTCGCCACCCCGCCGCAACCGATAATCAAAGCCTTTCCCATGATAGATTCCCCCTCATCATTTATACTCGCGATCAGTAAAATTTATATCTCGTTACATCTCCTCCGCGGTATATGCAGAGACCGTAAAAGCTTTGCCTACGGCAAATTTTAACGGTCTCTGGTATATCACGCAATTTCATGCCGTTCCAGGCACAAAAGCATTTCCCGCAAGAGTTTCAGCGCCACGGCCGTGGATGCCCCGCTTGCATCGTAGGGCGGCGAAAGTTCCACCATGTCGCAGCCCACGATCTCACACCCCCGGATGACCTTCAATGCTGCCTGCAGGAGCTCAAGGAAGGTCACGCCGCCGGCCTCCGGCGTTCCCGTTCCCGGAAACACCGATGGGTCGAGCACATCGAGATCGATGGTGAAGTACACCGGCTTTCCCTTCAGGGAAGCGATGCTCTCTTCCAGGCCCTCAAAGTTGAACTTGTGCAGATGGGTATGTTCCCTTGCCCAGCAGAACTCCGCCCGCTCGCCGCTCCGGATGCCAAACTGGTGGATGCGACCGTCACCGAGGATATCCCATGCGCGGCGAATCACCGTGGCATGGGAAAGTCTCGCCCCAAGGTAGTCCTCCCGAAGATCCGTATGGGCATCGAAATGGACCAGGCACAAATCCGGATACTTCTCAAAGACCGCCTCAATGGCAGGCAGGGACACCAGATGCTCCCCGCCGATGAGAAAGGGCAGCTTGCCGTCCCTCAACACCTTCGAGGCAAAAGCCTTGATATCCCCCAGGGCTTTTTCCGCATCCCCAAAGCAAAGCTCCAAATCCCCGCCGTCAAAGACCTTCGCATCCTCCATGTCCAGATCCTGATAGGGGCTATAGGTCTCCAGCCCGTAGGACTCCGCCCGCATGGTGCGGCTGGCAAACCTCGTGCCGGGACGGTAGGAGGTCGTCGAGTCAAAGGGCGCGCCATAGAGGACGATACGGGCCTCATCATAACTCCCCTCGCAGCCCAAAAATGTTTCTACATTCCGCTCCATAGTTCCTCCCTTTCACTCCACATCCCGAAGCATCTTCTCCACATAGTTCGGCAAGGCGAACGACCCTGCATGAAGATGCGTATTGTAATACCGTGTCTGTATCCCAAGTGCCTCCCATGCCTTCCAGTCCACATCCTTGACGGGATGCCTTTTCTTCGCGGCAAACCCGAAGAGCCAATGGCCTGATGGATAGGTGGGGATATGAAGCTGGTAGACGCGACTGATGGGAAAGGATTCCACGATGCGCTTGTGCGCCCTCTGCATGGCGTAGGCATCCTCCTTGTAGAAGGGGCTTTCATGCTGGTTCACCATGATGCCGTCCTCATGGAGCGCCTTGTAGCAGTTCCCGTAGAACTCCTTGGTGAAAAGCCCTTCCCCCGGCCCAAAGGGGTCCGTGGAATCCACAATGATGATGTCGTAGGTATCCTCACAGTGGCGGACGAATTTCAGGCCATCCTCATAGTGGATGGAAACGCGGGAATCCCCAAGGCATCCCGCAGTCTGGGGCAGATGCTCGCGGCACGCCTCCACCACCATCTCGTCAATCTCCACCAGATCGATATGCTCTACCGTATCGTAGCGCAGAAGCTCCCGCACCGTGCCGCCGTCGCCGCCGCCAACCACCAGTATCTTTTTCGCATCCGGCTTCACGCACATGGGCACATGGACAATCATCTCATGGTAGATGAACTCATCCTTCTCCGTCAGCATCATATAGCCGTCAAGAACCAGGAACCGCCCGAACTCCTTCGACTCAAAGATATCGATGCGCTGGAATTCGCTGCGCCCCGTATAGATCTGCCGGTCCACCTTGATGGAAAAGTGGACATTCGGCGTATGCTGTTCCGTAAACCATAACTCCATAAAAACTCATTCCTCCCGCATGACATTGAGGCAGCGTATCGTCATATCCTCCGGCCCCGTCATCTGGCAGCCCTTCTTCTTGGCATAGCGGATATAAGTGAGGATCTCCTCCGTGATAAGCTCTCCCGGTGCCAGGATCGGGATGCCCGGCGGATAGCACATGACGAATTCCCCCGTCACCCTTCCGGCAGTCTGCCCGATGGGAAGGGATTCCTTCTCCGAATAGAATGCCTTTTGCGGGCCGCATTTCACCACGGGGTCAATGTACTCTGCCCGGAGCATCTTCGAGGAATCCTTGCGATGGTTCCTGCGGATCTCCGCCAGCGCCGCCACAAGCCGCTCGATATCCTTGGGCCGGTCCCCCACGGAAACATAGGCCAGAAGATTCGCAATATCCCCGAACTCCGTCTGTATATCGTACTCATCCCGAAGGATATCGTAGACCTCGATTCCCGCCAGCCCCACAGGGCGCGTGAACACCGAGAGCTTCGTGATATCGAAGTCATAGATGGAATCCCCGTTGATGAGCTCCTTGCCATAGGCATAATAATCGCCGATCGTATTGATCTCATCCCTGGCATATTCCACCAGGCCGATGACCTTATCGAGAATCTCCCGCCCATGAAGGGCAAGGTTCCGCCGGGAAATGTCGAGGCTCACCATCAAAAGATAGGAGCCGCTGGTGGTCTGGGTGAGATTGATGATCTGATGGACATACCCCTCATTCACGTCAGGCCCGCAGAGAAGCATGGAACTCTGGGTAAGGGAACCTCCCGATTTATGCATGCTGATAGCCGCCATATCCGCACCGGCTGCCATTGCCGACTGGGGAAGGCGGTCATCAAAATAGAAATGCGTCCCATGTGCTTCATCCGCCAGCACCTTCATCCCATGCCTGTGGGCAAGCTCCACGATGGCGGAAAGATTGGAACAGATGCCATAATAGGTGGGATTGTTCACGAGGACAGCCTTGGCATCCGGATTTTTCCGGATGGCCTCCTCCACCTCATCCACCCGCATACCAAGAGAGATGCCCAGGGTATGGTCCATCTGCGGGTTCACGTAAACTGGAATCGCACCGCAGAGAATCAAGGCATTGATGGCGCTCCGATGGACATTGCGGGGCATGATGATCTTGTCCCCCTGCCCCACAGAAGCCAGCACCATGGCCTGCACGGCCGAGGTCGTTCCCCCTACCATGAAAAAGGCATGGGCGGCACCAAAAGCCTCCGCCGCCAATGCCTCCGCATCCTTGATCACGGACACGGGATGGCAAAGGTTGTCCAGCATCTTCATGGAATTGACATCCACATCAAGGCAGCGGCTTCCCAAGAACTCCGAGAGTTCCGGATTCCCGCGGCCACGCTTGTGCCCTGGCACGTCAAAGGGCACAAGGCGGGCGGCCTTCATCTTTTCCAGCGCCTCAAGGACAGGCGCACGGTCCTGGGTCAGATAGTCCATCTCCCGGCCTCCTTCAATACACGTTTCGTCCGCTGAAGATCTCTATCATTTCACGCCGCAGGCTGCTCGTGATGGCAAGCCGTGTCTTGGGAGGAATCTCATAGATATCCGTATTGAAGAGATAGTTCTGCAGCTCCGGCTCCTTGATGAGCATGCGTGTATGGAAGAGATTTGCCTGATAGAGATTGATGTCCACTGCATCGTAATCGTTCAGGGTGTCTTCCGCGATATATTCCTGGATGGAGGTCATCTTCTGGTCCTGGAAGAGCTTCTTCCCGGATACGTCCCGTGTAAAGCCCCGGACACGATAGTCCATGGTGATGATATCTGAGTCGAACTGCCCGATGAGGTAGTCCAGGGTCTTGAGCGGCGTGATCTCGCCGCAGGTAGCCACGTCGATATCCACGCGGAAGGTAGCGATGCTGGTCTCGGGATGGAACTCCGGATAGGTATGCACCGTCACATGGCTCTTGTCCAGATGGGCCACAATGGTGTCCCGCAAGGGCTTCGCCTTCTTCACGATGGGCTTCTTCTGACCGGTTGCAACCGCCGCCTCTTCAGCGATGAGCAAAGTGACACTGGCACCCTGCGGCTCATAGTCCTGCTTGGCAATATTGAGGATACGCGCCCCTATCATCTCCGTCACGCGGGACAGTATCTTGGTAAGCCGTTCTGAATTATACTGCTCGTCGATATACTTGATATAGTCCTCCTGCTCCCTCTGGGACTTCGCGTAGCAGATATCATAGATATTGAAACTCAACGACTTCGTGAGATTGTTGAACCCATACAGCTTCAGCTTCTCTTCCAACTTGCCAGACCCTTCCTTTCCTGTGCCGGTCAGCACATACAAATGACCCCTGGGAACCCTAGTTCCTTGCAGAAAAGACCGCGGCTTCTCACAAGTCGCGGTCTGCGTACGTTTAACTTACCATAGTTCTCCCTGTTTTGCAAGGGCGAAAATCCCTTCGCCAACAGAATCTTTCTCAATCCCTCAATTGATCGTAAAGCAACAGGA
Organism: uncultured Veillonellaceae bacterium; assembly: GCA_902801565.1. Classification (GTDB taxonomy): domain Bacteria; phylum Bacillota; class Negativicutes; order Selenomonadales; family Selenomonadaceae; genus UBA3796. The sequence goes on from CADCIX010000004.1 coordinate 88,102, forward strand.
TATTCTTGAACCGCCGGATCTCCGCCGGGCTCAGTATCTTGTTCTCCTGCTCATGTCCCACGATGGTGACCTTCACGTTCATCGCGCTCCCAATCGATTGCATCGCATCGGCCATATCCGAAGCTGCCGGCACATCATACCAGGAAATGACGCGTCCATCCCGCTCCTCCTGCTTCATGGCTCCGGACTGGAAGGACAGCACGCGGTCCCCCTGGTCCCCCTTTATGGCGATCCTGTCGAACTGCAGCGGAGCACCGCCACGATATCCTGCAATGATATGCAGCGTAGGAGAAGCGCCTTTGTGCTCAACGACATAGGGAGTAAGGAACACGCCGTCATCCTCCTCATTCATCTCATACTGATAGGAAATATCCCCATTGGCAGAAGGGGTTACATACATATCCTGCACCAGATGGGCAATATCCTCTTCATACTCCCCCTCAGGCTGAACCCTCCCCGCAGTTTTCTCTTTTTCCGCAGTACTCTTCTTCTCCTTTTTCGAGGGCTTCTCCACAGGCGGCGGCGCTTCGGCCTTGCGTTTCTCATTTTCCGCCCGGATGTGTGCCTTCGTGTTATGATACCCCACGTAGGCAAAGGACCCCGCCGTCACCACGGCAATCATGCAGACAATCGCTATAATCGCATTCTTGACCAAACCACACACCTCCATATTTTTGGCATCGCATACTACATATAATTCTCTCTTTTAAGAAAAAATCCTGCAAACAGAAAAAGGATTCCTGCAAAACAGGAATCCCGGGATTTCAATGGTGGAGACAAGGAGGATCGAACTCCTGACCTCTTGCATGCCATGCAAGCGCTCTCCCAGCTGAGCTATGCCCCCATTCACAAGCGGCTCGCGCCGTCAACAGATAATATATTAACAGCTTTTTACCGCTTTGTCAATATCTTTTTTACGAAATATGACTTTGTTCATATTCCTTGTACTCGCCGCTCACAATGTTCTCCCACCAGGTCTTATTGTCAAGATACCATTGGATGGTCCTCTTGATGCCCTCATCAAATTTCGTGGCAGGCTCCCAGCCGAGCTCCTCATGGATCTTCGTAGGGTCAATGGCATAGCGGCGGTCATGCCCCTTGCGGTCCTCCACATGCTCAATCAGGTTCTCCGGCTTGCCGAGCTCCTTCAGGATGGTCCTGACCACATCGATGTTGCGTCTTTCATTATGCCCGCCAATATTGTAGGTCTCCCCCACTCTCCCCTTGCGGAGGATGAGATCGATGGCCACGCAATGGTCTTTCACGTAAAGCCAGTCCCGCACATTCTCTCCCTTCCCATAGACCGGCAATTTCTTGTCATGCAGGGCATTGATGATCATGAGGGGAATCAGCTTCTCCGGGAAATGATAAGGGCCGTAATTGTTCGAGCATCTGGAAATCGTGACCGGCACCCCATAGGTGCGATGGTAGGCATGCACCAGAAGATCCGCCCCCGCCTTGGAGGCCGAATACGGACTGGAGGTGTTCAGGTTCGTTGTCTCCGTGAAGAAAAGGTCCGGCCGGTCAAGGGGCAGATCCCCATACACCTCGTCCGTGGAGACCTGATGGAACCTTTTGACATCGTATTTGCGGCAGGCATCCAGAAGGACCTGTGTGCCGAGAACATTCGTCCGAAGGAAGATCTCCGGCTGGTGTATGGATCGGTCCACATGGCTCTCCGCCGCGAAATTCACGACGATGTCCGGCTTCTCCTCTTCAAACATGCGGTAGACCATGGCACGATCTGCAATATCGCCGCGAATGAACTTGAAATTCTCGTTCTTCTCCGCCTCGGCCAGCGTCTCAAGATTCCCCGCATAGGTCAGGGCATCATAGCAGATGACCTTGTCCTCCGGATGCTTCTCCAGAAGATAGTAGACAAAATTGCTGCCGATAAAACCGGCGCCACCCGTAACAATAATATTCATCATAAACTCCATTCCGCCGCCGCTACCGACAGCACAAACAGTAACGCTATCTATTGCCTAACTATACCATTTACCGCAAAGCAAGTCAAACAAGATGCCACCCTATTTCTTTTTCCCCTTGCCTGAAGTGCCCACACCGGGGTTCCCCAATATCATGTAGACCACGGTCTTTTCCTTTTTGCCGGACAGACGGAAGCGCAAAAAGGGATCTGTGGCCTTCATGCCGCCATAGGACATGATGATATCCCCATTGGTCGCCGTATAGCCCTTCGCTTCCCCATAGGTCTGCTCAATCGCCTCCTTGGTGGAGCCGATGCCGATCCCCTCCGGGGTCCTGACCATGGGAACCCTGTCCACCACGATGCACCACATGGTCTTTCCGAACCTGGTCTTGATGATGAGTTCCGCACCGTACAGATTCAGCCAGTCACGCCAGCAATAATTTTCCCCATTCGCCGCAATACGGGTTGGCCTTCCGAAAAATCCAAGGACATTCTGAATAGGGTCCCCAAGCTTTACGGGAGTCCCATCCTCCTGCAATTCCGTCGGGATCGGCACAACGGCCTCACAAGCCGCCGAAAACGCCAGCAGGCACACCAGGGACAGAAGCAATATCCTTTTCATGGCACCACGCCCTCCTATTTGCATATATTATTGGTAATATTCCTCATGCCTCTGGTATTTTCCTTCCATTATCCCTGCAAAAAAAGAGAGGGCTTCCGCCTCAAGCGAAATGCCCTCTGCTTTCATTCTTCAAAAATGGTCGGAACGACAAGATTTGAACTTGCGACCTCTTCCACCCCAAGAAAGCGCTCTACCAAGCTGAGCTACGTCCCGAACTCGTACTTAACGTACTGATATAGGATACACCATTTTTTCGGATTTGTAAAGGAAAATTTTTATTTCTTACTATGAATGTACATCCATCAAAGCATATTTCCCAAAAATTCCATACAAAAATCTTTTATTACAAAGGAGGAAATTTTCATGAGATGTTGAAATAGTATAACTAACAAACATTATTGTAAAGTTATTGTAAAATAAATACGAGGAGGAATATTTATGGAATTTCTGTCACACCTGAAAGTATCCCGCAAGCTGCTCATACTTGCTGTGCTTTCCTTCATCGGAATGGTCGTCACCGGAGCTTTCGGCTACTTTGCAATGAAGAATGCCGAGGACAGTCTCAATGAGCTCTTCCACAAGGAACTCTTGGGAATGTACTACATCGGCGATTCCCGCCATGCAATGCGTTATGCGCAATTACAGGTAGCCCTGCTGCCAGTTGCCCATACCCCGGAGCTTGTCCAGCAGCGCCAGGAAAAATATGCTGCTGCTGTCAAGGAAATGAATGAGTGCATCGCCAAATACGAGCCTTTGGTCGAAGATCGCCCGTCCCGCAAGGAAATCCTTCAGGAAATCAAGGCAGATTGGTCCAAGTTTCTCACAGTATCGGAACATGTCATGAAACTGGCCGTTGTGGACGAGACAAAACAAGAAGCCATCCAGGTCTACGAGCGTGAAGGCATTCCTGTTTGCGTCAAGATCGGCGGGGACATTGGAAAATTGCAGGAACAGGCTCTCACCATGTCCGAGAAACGACTTGGCAACACCATTGACGGCATGGATGCCTCCCTCTTCAAAATGACCATCATCGTTGTTGTGGTCATCCTGATTCTCTCCTTTGCTATCTATGCCATCACCAACGGCATCACCAGTCCCCTGCACCATGTCATGAAAGTCTGCAATGACATGAGCGAGGGAGACTTCCGCGACAATCCCATCAATGTTGTTCGCACCGACGAGTTCGGCGACATGCTCCGCATGGTGGCAAAGATGCGCGCCACGATCAACAAGCTCATGCGCCAGACCAGCACCACCACGGAACAGCTGGCAGCTTCCTCCCAGGAGCTCACCGCCAGCGCCCATCAGTCCGCGCAGGCTTCCGAGCAGGTGGCGCAGTCCGTCACGAACTCCGCCAGCGCTGTCGTGGAACAGCAGCAGCAGGTCAGCGATGCCATGGATGCCATTGACCACGCCATGGTTTCCATCAATCATCTGAACGATACCGCCTCCCAGGTGGCGCAGCAGGCAGATGCCTCCAACCAGCAGGCCGTCACCGGCAGCAAGGCCATCGAGACCGCCGTGGGCCAGATCGTCAGCGTCGAACAGATCGTCAACACCTCCGCCGCTACGGTGGACAAACTGGGCCAGCGCTCCAAGGAAATCGGCCAGATTGTCGAGACCATTTCCGGCATCGCCGACCAGACGAACCTTCTCGCTCTCAACGCCGCCATCGAGGCAGCCCGTGCCGGCGAGCAGGGCCGCGGCTTCGCCGTGGTTGCCGACGAGGTCAGGAAGCTCGCCGAGGAGTCCCAGGTGGCTGCACAGCGCATCTCTTCCCTGATCGGCGCCATCCAGACAGATACCGACAATGCCGTCAAGTCCATGCACGATGGCAGCGTTGCCGTCAAGGAAGGCACCCGTTCCGTCGAGGAGCTTAAGACCACCTTTGACAGCATCTGCGCCGCTTCCGACGGCGTGATGCAGAAGACCCGCGAAATGTCCGGCGAGCTCACGAATGTCATGAACGACACCCAGACCATCAAGGACCGTTCGAACCGCATCTCGACCAACAGCGCCAAGGTCTCCACGGAAATGGAAAGCGTCTCCGCTGCCTCCGAGGAGCAATCCGCATCGGCAGAGGAAATCGCATCGGCCAGCGACTCCCTTGCAGGTCTCGCACAGGATCTCCAGACTTCCCTGCAGACGTTCAAGTTCTAAATATTTCTACCGCAGAATCATTGCGGCGGGTACCGAAAAACGTTCTTTCAGTATCCGCCGCTTTTTGTTCGCCACTCATCCATAAAGAAAGCCCCCGGATCTTCGGGGGCTTCTTCCACATCACTTTTTCTTCTTTACTTCCGCTTCCCATTCCGCCTCTTTCTGCTGCATGTGGCGAAGCATCTCCTGCTTGAAAACCGCCAGGAGGTCGCTGGTCTCCTTGGCAATCTCAACGGCATCCGCATGGGTCAGAGGCTTATCCCCTCCCGTATACTGCTCGTCAATACGTGCCGTATAGTGGGTAATGGCCTTGCTGAGCCTGCGATCAAGTGCATCTATTGTCAAGATTTCTCATCTCCTCCCCGTTTCCGGGCTTTATTATCCTTTATCAAAGCGCTTCTCGAAAACGTCCTCCGGCTCGGGACGCCCGAAATAGAATCCCTGGATGGCATCCGCCTCGCACTCGTCCCGCAGGAAGTGATACACATCCTCCTCCTCGACACCCTCGACACAAACCTCCATGTTAAGTGCATGACAGAGCTTGATGGCGTATTTCACCAGATTCTTGTTGAAATCGCATGCCAGCAGATCCTCGATGACAAAGCGGTCCAGCTTGATCAGGTCGCAGTCGAAAAGCCGCAGGAAATTCAATGTGGCATAACCGGAGCCGAAATCATCCATGGCAATCTTGATCCCCAGCTTGCGGAAGGATGCAAACTGCGAATTCACGTATTCCCAATCCGTGACGTTCTGCCCTTCCGTCAGCTCAAAAATGATATACTGCGGATCCATCTCGTACCTCTGCAGGCAATCCGCCACAAAGGGATACAGCATCTGCTCCTCCAGCTGGTAAAGGGATATATTGATGCTCATCTGGAAATCGGGAATGTATTTCTGCCATTTCTTGCAGGTCTTGACGGCCTGCTCGATGATCCAATGCCCCGCAGGGATGATCAGGCGCGTCTTTTCCAGAACAGGAATGAACTCCAACGGCGGCAGGATTTCCCCATCCGCGTTCTGCCAGCGAAGCAGTGCCTCTGCCCCATACAGCCTTTGATCCGAAGCACGGACCTGCGGCTGGAAGTAGAGGAAGAAGTCCTCGCAGCCCCTTGCAATGCTGTTTTTCATGAGCCCCTGCATCATGACATTGTAACGCCAGCGGGCATATACCTCCTGATTGAAGAAGCAGATGCGGTCGCCGCCGCCTTCCTGACGGGCAATGGTCTTGGCCGCCTGTGCATGCATCAGGAGAACATCCGGATCCTTTCCGTCCCGGGGATAGAAGGCCACGCCTGCCGTCGTCGTGCAATAGACCTTATCCTCGATGGCGGCGATATCCCGAAGGCTGAGCTGCAGGCTGGCGAAGACGATCTCCATCTCATCCGGCATGCTTTCCGGCCAAAAAATGCAAAACTGGTCTCCCGACAATTTATAAAGCTGGATATCATAGGGCAGGACATTGGTGATATTCTCCGCAATCTGGCGAAGAGCCTCGTCCCCGATCCGAGGTCCGCAAATCTCATTGACCAGCTGGAAATTGTCCAAACCGATTGCCATGATTGCCCCGTCCATCTCGCCGCCAGTGGCCTGAAGGAACTCTTCCAGAGCCTTGACCAGCTCGAAACGGTTGGGAAGCCCGGTCACCGGATCCAACTGTAACTGACGATTCTCCTGATCCATAATATGTTCAACCTTCTTTCTGCACAGCAGGACTGAGGGGCAACAGCCTGCCATATTTCCGGCATTCTGTTTGCTTGTTTTCAGCATCGATAAAGTGCCTATAGATAGTATTTCGTCAGATGAATGAAAATTCCTGCTCCTATGAATAGGAAAAACGCCCTGCAAAAAAATTTTTTCTGCAGGGCGCAATGCTCTTTGCTTATTTTGCCATGAGCTTGGCAACCTTGTTGGCAAACTCCACCGGATTCTCCGGCAGGATGCCTTCAATGATAAGGGCCTGTGTATAGAGCAGGTCGCAGTAGTCCTTGAAATCCTGCCCCTCCTTATTCGCTGCATGCAGGGACTGCAAGCGGCCAAAGAGCTCATGCTTGGGGTTGATCTCCAGGATGCGCTTTGCCTTGAACATGGGGTTGTCCATCTCGGCAAAGGTCTGCTCCATGGAAAGGGAAGGTCCCTGCTCATCCGCCACAAGGCAGACAGCGCTGGACTTCAGGCGGTTCGAAAGCTTGACCTCCGAAACCTTGTCCCCCAGGGTCTCCTTGATGTCTTTCATGAGATCGTCATTGGACTTCGCCAGTTCCTCCGTCTCCTTCTTGACCTCCTGAGACTCCGCATCATCCAGATCCAGATCCCCGCGGCTGATGGAGTGGAACTGCTTGCCCTCGTACTCCCGAATGGTCTCGATGCAGAACTCGTCCACGGGATCGAGGAGATAGAGAACCTCGATGCCCTTCTCGCGCAGGAGCTCCATCTGGGGAAGGTTCTCGATGGTCTCCTTGTCCTTCGCCGTGGCGTAGTAGATCTTCTTCTGGCTCTCCGGCATGCGCTCCACGTATTCCTTCAGGGAAACGAGCTTGCCCTCCTTGGAGGTCAGGAACAGGAGCAGGTTCTTGAGCTTGTCGATCGTATCGCTGCCGGAGTACATGCTGTTGTAGACACCGATCTTCAGGGACTTCCCGTACTCATTCCAGAACTTCTCGTAATCCTCGCGCTTGTTCTTCATATTGCGCTCCAGCGTCTTGAGGATGTTCTTCTCCAGAGCGCGGCCGATATCCTTGAGCTCCTTGCTCTGTTGCAAGAGCTCGCGGGAGATGTTCAGCGAGAGATCCGGGCTGTCCACAAGGCCCTTCATGAAGCGCAGGTAATCCGGCAGGAGATCCTTGCACTTGTCCATGATGAACACATGGCGGGAATAGAGCTGAAGCCCCGGCTCATAGTCCGTATGATAGAGGTTGAAGGGCGCATGGGCGGGAATGCAGAGAAGGGATGTGTACTCCACATTGCCCTCGGCCTTCGTATGGAAGACCTCCATGGGATTCTCCCACTCATGGAACTGGTTCTTGAAGAACTCGTTGTAGTCCTCGTCCTTGAGCTCGGACTTGTTCTTCGTCCAGAGAGGCTGCATGGAGTTCAGCGTGCGTACCTCCGTGCGCTTGATCTTCTCGGCGCCCTCGATGGGCTTGCCTTCCTCATCCTTCGGCGTCTCCTCGATCTCGAAGTTCATCTTGATGGGATAGCGCACATAATCCGAATACTTCTTCACCAGACTCTGGAGCCTGTAGTTCTCCGTGAAGTCCGCATCGGCACTGTCACCGTAGAAATCCTTCTTCAAGGTGATGATGACCGATGTGCCGCGCTTCTCCTTCTCACACTCCTCGATGCTGTAGGAGCCGTCCCCATTGGACTCCCAGCGCACGGCTTCCTTCTCCCCTGCCTTGCGCGTGACAATCGTGACCTTCTCCGCCACCATGAAGGCAGAGTAGAAGCCCACGCCGAACTGCCCGATGAGCTCCTTGTCCGTGATGTCAGAGTTGGACTCCTTCGCCTGCTTGAGCTGCTCCAGGAATGCCTTCGTGCCGGATTTCGCAATGGTGCCGATGTTCTCGATGACCTCGTCACGGTTCATGCCGATGCCGTTATCGGAAATCGTCAGCGTATGGCTCTCCTTGTCGGGAACGAGGAAGATCTCAAAGTCCTCATCCCCCTCCAGGATGTCGTGGTTCGTGAGCCCCTCGAAATGCACCTTGTCAATCGCATCAGAGGCGTTGGATATGAGCTCCCGCAGGAAGATCTCCTTGTTCGTATAGATGGAATTGATCATGAGGTCCAGAAGCTGTTTCGTCTCAGCCTGGAACTCGCGTGTTTCTTTTGCCATTCTTTCGTCACCCTTTGTCTAAAATTGTTAGCACTCCCATAAGGCGAGTGCCAAATTGTCCATACCTATAGTAACGCAAAAACGACAAAAAGTCAAACACTAAATAAAAAAAGAGCTGTCGAAGCAACCCATCTCTCAGAAAGCGACACTCAAGGAGAACACAAGATCGCATCCCTTTTGAAGATGCGCCTGAGCTATTGACAAAAGATGATTCAGACTCTATGCTTGACGAATGGAAAGAACGCGACCATCCTCGTAGAAAAGTGGAAAATTGGGCAAGGGCAGTGAAAAAGTAGTGGAAAGCGAGACAAAAAGTGGTATAATTGAATCAGAATTTGATGTTATTCGAACTCTGAGTGCAATGGCAAAGCAGTTTCATGTAAAGGGAACAAAACCTTTACGTGAGGAAGGCTGGACGTTGAAAGAAGGAAGCACAGTTACCGGGGTCAAGGTAATAGCGGAAGGACGGAAAATCCGTGATGTGGACTTCTTAATCGAAAAGAATTCTTTGCCAAATGGAGAAAAGACCAAGGCAGAAGATTGGTACAAGTGCCGCGGAACTGCAGATGTTACCAATGGAGAAACGACAATCAAGAACTGCGAGGTTCACTGGTATCAATGCAAAAATATAGGAAAGATTGATTTCAAGGTGAAAAGATGGGGTGATGAATCATGACAGTAAGGTACATAGGCGAACGGAAAGCCGATATTATCCCGAATAAAGAGTATAAGGTAATTGCCATTGAACGTGGATGGTACCGCATTGTCGATGAATCTGGTGAGGATTATCTTTACGGCCCATCTAATTTCGAGATTGTTGAAGAATCCGTAAAGGAAAGAGTAAGCGCATAACTTAAGCCTTTGAAGCACCCGCAAGGGTGCTTTTCTTGTGCCCAAAAGGAGGCACCAACCGTGAACCAAGGATCAGCTTTGGCAACTGGCACGGAGAATTCCGCTTAATCCTCACAGGCTTGCATGTGAGGATTAAGCGGTCCCATCCTCATCCATCGCTTCCAAGAGAAAACTCACCGGATATACCCTCTGGCGGTTCACCCCGCCTCTATCAGGCACTTCTTCCCGCAAAAGGCGATGCCGTACTGCCAGACCTCCTGCACTCCCCGCCGGGCAAATTCCGACAGGTAATCCCTATCCCGGATCTGGGCAAGGGCCTCACCTGCCCGGTCCGGCATATCCTCTTCCTTTTTCGCCACCTTGAACTCCAGCACGGCTCCCACTCTCTGATTCTTTCCGGGGAAAATGGCAATATCGAACCTGCCGAAGCCTGCCTCGCGATTAGAAACCACCTCAAAGCGAGGCACCAGTGTGGCAAGAAGGCCCAGCATCAAACCGTGGTAGAAAGTTTCTCGATTGGCCGTATCGTAGAAACTCACGGAAAAGCGCAGGAAATTGGACAGAGATTCCGCAAAGTCTGTTGCCCTTCCATCCATAAGGGCTTCCGTTATGGTAACGAGCAGGTTTTCATCGGAGCCTGCCCTTTCCAGATAATTCATAACCTCCCTTTGAAAAAGCAGCCGGATTTCCAGATTGGGAATCCGCATGGCTATGCGTCCCCCCGCATAGGGGTCAGGCCTTTCCGCCAAAGTCAGGTAGCCCGTATTGATGAGCATGGAGTACAAGGCACTGGTACTTTCGCCGATATCATCATAAATAACCCCTTCCACCAGTTGAGCTCTTACCTGCGCCCCCTGCAAAAAGGCATACAAGTCACGAACCTGCGGGGCTTTGGCATCCCTCAGCAGATGTTTCAGTATGGCATTGCCCGAAGTATTCACCCAATAGGCGGCAGGCTGGCAGTTTTGGCGGAAATAATTGACCACCGACCAAGGATTATAGATTTCCTGCCCTGCAAAGTTGTAGCCATCGTACCAGGACTTGATTTCCGGAAGTTTGTCCGAGACCTTGAAATCTGTCGCCATCTGCTCGATTTCCTCATAGGTAAACCCCATGGCATCCAGATAATTGCCAGAGGCTACGCTGGCCACCTCAAGATTATTCAGTGAACTGAAGATGCTCTCCTTGGCAATCCTCAGCACCCCTGTCAGCACGGCAAAGTCCAAATGGGGATTGGATTTCAGCACAGAACTGAGGTAATTCCTCATGAAGTCTATGGCCTCATCATAATAGCCACGATCCCAGGCTCTCTGGATAGGAGCATCATACTCATCAATAAGCACCAGTACGCTTTTTTTGTGATAGCGTGCCAGATAGGCCACCAGATTGCTGAGAGAATACTGCAGATCTGTAGGGCTTGCTGTCTTTGCCAGGATAGCCCGAAAAACTGCTTTCTCCTCTGAAATCAGCGTATCCC